>CACWQH010000011.1 GCA_902762955.1 uncultured Lachnospiraceae bacterium | reverse complement strand
GATCCATGGATAACACCTCCATGAATAAGAATATCACTCATAGTGGAAACCTACATTTTTATTTTCCACTAAAACGACATTTTTATTTTACACTTTACACTTAAAAATCAAATCATTTGCAAACCGATAGTGCTTTCCTTAGATAATATACCTCACTTACCATACTCTGCATACAACCGACATTTTTTCATTTTAATATACTCATCCCTTGAGAGATCTGACATTTTTTTGACAATAATATTGCAATAATACAGCTAAAACCAAAAAGAAAAACAATTCCAAATAAGTACATTTTTCTTGTCTAAAAACTATCCATGCACATACAATAAAAAATATATGTGCTGCAAAATCCGTTGGATAAACGAAACCAAAAGAATCTCTTATATGTGATCCTCTATAGTATATTAAATCTACAACTTCACCTGATTTGCTTTGTATAATAACATGTATCGTAACCAAAATGCTAACAATTAAATATAATTTAACAATATTTTTATAATCTATATTTATAGCTCCTATTATTAAAACCATAACGTCCAATACTATGTCATAACCTTTTGTCAAATTAAAACACATGATTCCTGATATTAAAGCAATTATAATAAAAATAGTTCTTTTTAAATCTATATCACCATTGATTAGGTTTAGAAAGAATTTTATTCCAACCACCCACCACAAAACATTTTGTATATTTTCGTGTAAATTATCCGGCCAATCTACAATTCTCATAGTTGTAGCAACAAATCCGGTATATAAAAACACAGAAAACACGATACAATAAAATATCTCAAAAGCTTTAACAAGCTTAGATATCATTTCATTTTTATACTTTTCAGTTAAAAATATCTTACTATAAATATATCTACCCATTTTCACTCAATAAATTCCTTATTTTTTTCATTAAAACCAATATAACGTTGTATAATGTATTTATTATAAATGATATAAAAGCAGAACAAATAAATATGATCGGAACAATAATGAAATAATACTCAAGTCTTTTATTTACAACAGGAACTATCATTTCCAATTTTGGATAAAAGATTTTATCAAATACATAAGACACCAAATATATTCCCAAACACAAATCAGATATAAATGTCATCGCTTTCTTCCAAAAAACTGACATATTATCTAATTTCAAATTTAGCAAAAGTATAAAAATCAAAGCAGTTAAAACAACATTAAAAGCTGAATTCCAATCATTCCAAAGTCCACTTTGAAAGGTAAAATTATGACTTCTCCATAAACTATATCCTCCTGATAAAGCAACTGTAAATAGAATAAGTAAAATATTTACTATTGGTTTAATTTTAATTTTTCTATCCGAAAAATAAGAGCCTATGTAATAATATAAAATAGGATAACATCCCCTCCACCAATCAGGAATTATTTTTTGAAATTCAGCATTATTTAATCTATAATTACCATTTGCCGGTTCTATCCACCATTGTTTATTGTCAAAATAGTATACATTAATTATGCTTGGTAATGATGTTATTAAAAATAATACTACCAATAAAATTAGTTTCTCTTTAGATGTTAAGTTTCTAAACAAAATGTTCAAAAAAGGAATTATAAGAAACAATCCTATATACATTTCTATGTACCATGAATACGGAGCTGCTCTAAAGCTTAACACTCCTTTAATAAATCCTTTAAATGAATTATTTTCAAAGTCTACATCCGGCAATCCCCAATTTGTCTTAAAAAAATTATACAAAAACGGCAAACCATAATAACAAAAAAATGAAGCCGCTACATAAATAAATAAAACTTTTACTATTTTTTTATAGTACGATTTAGATATTTGCTTCTTGTTCTCAAGATATCCCGACAACATAATAAACATTGGTACACAATACATAAATAGTTCTCTAAAGAAAACCATAGCATACATCCGTCTGTAATTTATTATTTCACTATATTGTCCGCTTCTCCAAAAAAAATGAATAGATATTACTCCATAACATGCTAATACACGTATCAAATCAATGTTTGGATTTCTATTTTTTATTTTATTATCCATAATTAATACCTATACTATACCTTTTTCACCACATTTTAATAATGCATTTTTCAAATAATAACCCTCCAGAAGCTTTTTTTGGATTGTTTTTACATTATTTATCATTTCCATATAGTCTTTTTCAGATAATTCTTTAATAATATCAGAAATATCATTTAAAGAATTCACTACAAGTCCGACTCCATTTTTAGTTACATATTCTGCTAAAGCCGCATCTTTCCAAATGATTACAGGAAGTCCACTAGCTAAATACAAAGACGTTTTATGAGGGTTATTGACCTTAAGGTATTCTCCATAAGTACCTGTACATGCATCAGAGTCCGGTCCATCCCAAACCAATCCAAAATCTCCAACCATTTCAAACGGTAGTTTTTCAGGTAAAAATGAGCCCATATAAGTAATATTATCCTTTTGTAAGGATCCCTCATAACCTACTCCATATAAATTAAACTTAACATCCTCCGGTAATTTATATATATATCCCGTCTTGCTTTTCATCAAATTTCCGGCTACAATTATGGTCTTTTTATTTTTGTATTCCCTTTGAGGTATTTCTTTAAAGTTTGGAATAATATAATCAAACAATTCCAAACTAATCATTTTATTAACATCAAAACCCTTTTCATTTAAAGCCTGCTTCATCTTTTCATTATGCACAATAATTTTATAGGCTTGTTTAAGCATTATTTCTTCTTCAATATACTGTCTTATTTTTATACTCTTCTTTATATCCTTATATGTTCTGAATAATGATAAATCATGAACTAATAATATTACCTTAACACCTTTCTTCCTCAATTTTCGACCTAATCTTCCCATAAATAGCGAATGGTCTAAGATCGGATATTGAAAAACTATCGAATCCCCTTTTTTTAATCCTTTCAATGAACGCTTCCATTTTGTGTATACATCCCAATGCATCTTAATTTTATCTAATTTTCCTGCTTTTTCTCTGTTATCATCTGATATTTTTATTTCAATAGGAGTATATTTTTCTTTTATCAAAATACTATGGACATCTTCACGAGCTTTTCCACCCGCATGTTTTTTTACAGATTCTTTATCTTTTTCTAAACGAATTTCCTCAATATAATAATTCATTCTTCTTCCTCTAATCAATCTCAAATTTACTTTTCTCAGAAAATTTCTTCTCAAATATATTGTTGATTATTCCTTTAGTTTTATCAAAATTTTTAATTTTTGAATCATTTAAACAGACTAAATTATAGTCATCAGAAGCAATACACTTACAAGCTTCCTCTATATTGTTATCATATATATCATCTAACTGAAACGCAATTCCTTTCCTTTTCCAGTTGTATGGTTCAAATTTTCCTTTTAACAGTTGATAATATTTTACAACATATTGATTAACATCATCGATACTTCTGAACTTATTTTTACAAACCTCATCTAATACGTCGTAATTTTCACTCCACACTTCATCAAACATTGATTTCAAAAACGGCTGTGGCAGATGTGAAAACTCTATACCAAAGAATTCATGTCTCTTCATTAGCGAAAATATTTTATTTTTAATATAAACTTTTTTATTTACTGTGCTATATATTTTCTTTTTATTTTTATTTAATACTTCTTGCCTGTCAAATTTTGAATTTACCAAAATTAAATTATTTATTATTATATTATTAAAAACATCTTTTTTTACAAACGTAGGAGGCTCTTCAACAAATAAATCACACGGTAAACCATCTGAAGAAAAAAAATCAGTAGGCAACGATTTGCCTGTTATAAACATATCATCATTAAAATAAACAAAATGCTCAGACAAACCCTTTATTCTATGCAAATTCAACTCTATCGGGTGAGAACTAAACGTTGGAAGGTAATCACTGGGAATATAATCTTCATGATTAACCATAACCAATTTTTCATGTTTTGTATTTAGCCAATCCGGGCACTGACCACATGTAACAAAGAATATTTTATTTACCCATGGTGCATATTTTTCAACACCTCTAAACCAATATTTTAAGTTATCCCAATCTCTGTAACGATTAATTTCAGCATCGATATTAATACTGTTTTTTTGATACTTATTTTTTTCCTGCAGCCATTTTTTATCACTTCCATCTACCCAGATAATCACAAAATCAATGTCCATACCATTCCTCTTTTATCTTTCCAATATCAGATTTTGAATTTTTTCTGCTTCTTTTGAAATATCAAAATTTGATTTTTTAAAATTATTATTAACACTATTTAAATCAAGCCTATCTTGATTTTTTCTTTTTTCCTCTATAATTTCAGCCCATCTATATATGTCTTCTGTATCACAAAGAATAATATTATTATTTATCATTGCATCTTCTGCAACTGCCTTAGGAGATGCTATAACAGGTAAGCCATTTGCTTGAACTTCCATAAGAGCAATAGATAGCCCTTCATAATGCGATGGGAAAGCAAAAACATCAAAGCAACTTAGCCATCCCTGTATATCAGTCTGTGCACCGGCAAACAAAACCTTATCCTCAACATCCATATGCTTTGCTGCCTGTTTAAGTGTCATTTCTTCTTCACCCATACCAACTATCACAAGCTTATAATCTTCATTTAGTTCTTTCATTATTTGTAAAAGAAACATTTGATTTTTTTGATAAGTCAATCTTCCTATATTTCCAATTACAAATTTATCATTTAAATCATACTTATCTCTTATTTCTTTTCTTTTTTCTTCATTATAATTCAGCTTTTTTATATCAATAGCATTGTATATAAGAAGACTGTTTTTTAATATTTTACCCGAATAAAACCATTCAGCAGCTTCCTTTGAACACGCCCAAAAATCAGTTGCATATCGGGATATAGTTTTTTTATGAATTGTATGCATTATATCCCGCCAGTTTCTCTCGTAATTCTCAGAATTGTGACTGTGAATTATCCTATTTCTTATTCCATATTTCTTTGCAGCTTTTAAATAATCAATATTGACAAGATTGCATACGTTCATCCAGAACACATCATAATTTGAAGAATTCTTTTTGAAAAAATCATTTAATTCTTTTTTGTATTTTATATAATTTTTTCCCTTCGGAGTTATATGATATATAGTTGAACCCATTTCCTCAAGTTGTTTTGTATAAGCTATATCATCTTTGGTATTACACAAAAAATCAAATCTGATTTTACTTCTGTCCATATTGCTGTAATAATTAAGTATAAAACTTTCAACCCCTCCGTAATTAGGAGTCATTCCAAAAACAAGAACCTTTTTTATATTATTTAATCCATAGGCAATCTTAAGCTTTTTTGCTGTTTCATATATATCATACCCTGCTTTTTTTATTTCAAAAGCTGTATCTTCTCTGTCAATGTTTTTAAACGATTTAATACTTTTTATCCATTTATCAATATCTTCCAAATCTACTCGTTGAACATTTTTTGTTATAACTATATCCTTTGGAACTTCAGTTGAAGTAACAACAGGAAGTCCTGCCGCCTGAGCTTCGATAGCTACAATTCCCAATCCTTCAAATCGCGAAGGTAAAACAAATATATCCATGGCCTGCATATAATCATATACATTATTTACATTACCCTTAAAGATAACTCTATCTTTCAAATCATACTCTTCTACAAGTTTTCTTACATTATCCTCTGTTTCTCCGGTTCCAATTAATAAGAGCTTTGCCTTTTCTCCATTTTTCACTAATCTGTCTAGCAATTCAATAAGAAACTCTTGATTTTTTTCGTATGAAAATCTACCAACATGACCTAAAAACATAGTATTATCATCGATACCCATTTCACTTCTGATATCATTTCTTATTTTATTGTTAAATACAAATTTATCAATATTTATTCCGTTTTTTATAACTTTCAATTTATTTTTGCAGATTTTTTTTGAAAATTTCCATTCACCAGCCTCTTTTGAACACGCAAAAAAATCTGTTGAACATTTGTTTATTATAGGAGTAGCTATTTTCTTTATCATATCCCTTTTTAAAGTATGAACATCTGCAGTAGAATGCGAATGTACTATAATCTTATCAACCTTTTCAAGCCTTGCTGCAAAGGAAGCACATGCTAAAGACAACACACTCCCGGAATGTATATGTACAACATCATATTTATTTTTTCTTATTATTGCACGTATCGGAGCTATTATATTAAATTTTAATCCACCCGGATTAAATGAAAGACCTCTGGCATATATTTTTCCACCTCTTGCTTTTACCTGATTTTTATAGAAGTTATTGTCGCAATAATATGGCGTGAATAAATCAATTTGTAAATCGGTCATATCAATATTGTTATATACATTCATAACAAACGCTTCCTGACCACCATTTGAAATTGGCTCACAAAGTAATTCTAATACTTTCATAATATCTCCCGACTAATTATTTATCCATATACTCAATTCGGGGATTAAATCTCAATCCCTTAAATGTTGCCTTAACTATAATCTTTATCCTTTGCACTTTTTTATTGCAATCTGACCTTAATACTCTAATAATATGCCCGCATAATCTCGGTATCTCATACAAAAATCCTTTTATTCCTTCACGCCTATATAAATAAGCATCATTTCTATACAAATAATTATATCTGTCCAACCTGTCATCAGTATCTGTAGCTATATTAGCGCCTATATTATTAGCAGACTTATGTGTTACAATGCTTTTATTAACCAGATAACAAGGATATTCTCTTGAAATTCTTCTTGAATATTCCCAATCATCTGTCCATATAAAGAAATCCTTTATAGGAAACCCCTTTTCTTTTACAATTTTCATTGGTACAAAAAATGAAACAAAAGATGCCATCGTTACTCCAACCAAATTACTGTCAAAATCAGTAACATTCTTTGTTAAGGTCCTTCTTTGCACGTTCATCTCACATATATTTCCATCCTTCCACAACACCTTGCTAGAAAGAAATCCATAATCACCTTTAAGTTTTTCATCAGCTATAACCAGATTAGAAAGCGTATGTTTATGAACTATACAATCATCATCCATTAGCCATATAAAATCAGGTCCCATCTGTGCCGCCTCTTTCATTCCAAAATTAAATCCCCCGGCACCACCAAGATTGGCCCCCGTATTTCTATATAAAACTTTCTCTTCATCTATTAATTTGTCTATAAATTCTTTTGTTCCGTCTGTACTTGCATTATCAACAACCAAAATCTTACAATTTGAATAATGCTGATTTAATAATGCCTCAACAGCCTCTTTCAAGAGTTCTTTTCTGTTGTATGTTACCACTACAGCTATTACACTTTTTCTCATATCTAAATTCTGCATTATAGTATACCATCCGTTTTTTTATCTCTTCTACTCCACATGACTCACATTTTTCTCACTCTTACCTAAAAACTTTCTCTTAAGAAACTTACCACCTTTTTTTATCCAGTTTTCATTTTCCATAAACTCAACAGGAAGTTCTAAATAATCTATCATGTTGGTATCAATCCATACATCAAGAAGTCTCTCGGCGACAAAGCCAAACACCCTCTTATCATTATCTGTATAATCAGATATATCAAGTCGTTTTTCAAGTTCAAAAAGTATTCCAAACAGCCACTCCATATAATTGCAAAAAAGGTCATACTTCATAATAAACATATTAAATCTATGTCCCTTTGTACTCTCCATAACTGCATTCCATGAATCAAGATACTCCGGATATAATTCTTCTATTATAGCCTTTGTTGTATCAAGATCTTCTGTATGATGAGCATGCACATACTGACTATAATTTGTTTCAATAAAATAATTTCTCGGTTTTGGAAGTATCACATCCACCCCATGCTTTTCAAATTCATAATCTATAAATTTTTTATTTGCAACCTTATCCCACTTATCACCTTTTCTTTTCATTACAAAGTGTCTTCTATAATGTACAAGGCCGATATATTCAGATTTTAGATTTTTCCAAGCCCAATATAGTCCGGTTAATTCACAGAATTCTGAATTCTTTTCGGATATATTGTCTCCTGTATTATCTTTTATATATCCAAGTTCAAGCGGATTACCGTCATCATCAAATTTTCCTTCAGCACCGACATGAAGAGGCACATACATCTCATCCTCCGGCATTTGATAATTCTTATGCGCAGCAATTATAACCTTTATATCTTTCATTATCTATTCCAATCCTTTTTTATCACAATCTATATACCAGTCTCTTAACGCCTGACCAAAAGTAAATTTGAATTTAAATCCACTTTCTGTAAGTTTCTTTCCACATATATTAGTTGATACCATAAGTTTTTTAACACGTGCAGGATGAAGACCAAGTTTTTTCCCTCCTATAGGTCCGAGAACTATTGCAGCACTCATTAACATCCAGCTTGGAACAAGCATAATATGTCTCTTCATACGTGTTGCTCTTTGCATAGTATTGCATATCTGCTCTATGTTATATGCAGGTTCATATGTGCAATTAAATATGTCTGTTCCCGGAAATGAATTATCTATAAGACGATACTTCATAAACCTTACTAAATCTTTAACATATATACACGCCTTAATTGTATCTTTTCTTCCGGGATAAAAGAAATAATGTTTTTTCTGACCTTTATACAATCTTGTAAAATTACCATGCTCTCCTTTACCAAATACCACTCCCGGTCTCACTATCGTTAATTCCCTCTTTGGATTTTCTTTCTGCCATGCTGTATGAATTTTTTCAGCTACAAGCTTGCTTATTCCGTAAGGAGTATTAGGTGTTGGAAGTGTATCTTCAGTCTTAAGCTCCTCTGCTGCTCCATAAGGTGCTATAGAACTTGTGAACAGTATTTTATTGATGCCATGTTCATCTGCAAAGGCAGTTACATTTTCAGCTCCCTTTATGTTGGTTTCAAAATATTCGTTGTCAGCATGTCCCGGCGTCCTATGTACTGCAGCAAGGTTAAATATTATATCCTTATCCGTTGTTTTAATATCCAAATCAAGTGGTTTTCTTACATCTGCACGAATATACTCTACCCCTTCTATCTTTTCGACAACGCCAGGAACCACCCCTTCTTCACCGGGCATAACTATATCTATGTTATATATTTTATCTTCTTCATTTAAACATTCTAATTTAAGTAAATTAATCAAATGTGTTCCTATGAATCCTGAACCACCGAAAATAATATAATTCATCTTATCTCTCTCCTGATATAATATTATAACTGATTAATTGTAACATATTTGTAATATTGTGTAAACTTAATAACTACTTATCATAATACACCCAATAATTATTTGCATCCAGACATCCCATATACCCATACCTATGCAATATCTCTTCCGGCACAGGTTTATTTTTATTACAAACTACATAACCATATTCATCTTCCTTTGCAATTGAAAAAACATAATCATAGTTTGGTGTTTCTGATTGCATCTCATAATGAACAGATAAATATTTTTCATCAAGCTTATTAATATATCCCTCAGCATTTCTTCCATACATGAGCTCAATATCTCCATTATACTGCCTTGCCTCGGCATACATTCCATCAGGCATTATGCATCTCGGATGCTTATCTATAGCAAGTATCGCTTCACACACAGTCTCAGTATCTGCTGAAACCTTCTGAGGATTTTTTATAATATCAAATACGTCCCTGTTATAAACATTTTTTCCAAAAATTATTATCATGCCCATACACGCAAGTATAAGAATCACTTTACTCCATAATGCTTTACATTTTTTAATAATATCTGTTATGGCATATGAAATAATAATCGCATCCGGTATCATCCAGAACATTCGCCAATATGACATATTTTTTAAAAGCTTTTGATATATAATAGGGTTAAGTATAAAGACAAGTATCACTATGATAGGATAAATTATGCTTTTTCTATGCTCTTTTTTACATACCCAAATATACCCCATTGATATAATTATCAATATAACGTATTTTATATCCGGGTAATATAACTTTATCCAATTATACATCTGATTAATTGTTTCTGTCATAATCTCACCTACATCTTATATGATATTCCTATATATATCACGTTTATAATACACATGAGCCACATAAGAAGCATTACTCTCCAACTCTTTTTAGCTATACCATAAACAATCCCATAACAGCCCAGCATAATACCACAAATTATTATTCCCATATTGCTTAAAAGACACATCCCTATGTCCGCTATGACAAGCATTAAATAACTATCTTTACTCTCATTCTTATAAAACTCAAGAAAAAGCCATAGCATTATCGGAATTCCAACACCGGCAAGTGTAGCTTTGCCTTGCCACATTCTTATCAATATAAATGTTTCAGATGTAAATATAGAATAATAACCATATATATTTAACAGTATTGCAAAGCATACAAACAAACATCTATGAAATACATCCTTACCAAAAAATTGCTCTGACAATATCCAATAAATTGTGCCCAGTAAAAGCATAATTACCGGAGGAAATACAGTATGCATCATAATAGACGGATATACTCCTGTAATCCTGGATATATATGCTACATATACAGGCCATGGGGATGTAACATCCTTATTTAGATCACCTAGAAATGTACTGATGGCATTACCGGAATTAACGTCTGTAAGCAAAAGCCTGTTGGTTCGATAAATATCCACTGCATTTACCACAAATCTGGAATCGTCCGCATCCGTATGCTGAAGGAATATGCTTGCAAGTACAATAAGCAACAATGCCGAAACCATGATTACAAAAGCCGCTACATCTTGTATCAACTCTGACTTTTTCCTTCCGTCAGCAAATGTCTTATATTTCAAACCGGAAACCATTACTCCATATCCCTGTCTTATTTTTTTATTCAACAGACCATACAATATCAAAAAAACGTAAACAACTGATAGTATAACTATCACAGTCAAAAAAGATTGCTTCATAAAAATAAAAGGTACCGCCACCAACTGACACACTGCCCACATGGTAATATGACCGACTATGAAACATTTTGAGAGCATGATATTCTGTTTTAATAAACAACAAATAGTATTGCCTATACAGATAGGTAATACTATTAAAACAATTATACTCAATATACAATTCAATACATTTATAGACATTTATTAGTATCCTCACATATAATTGGCAGTACTATAATTTTACTTTTGCAAAATTTATATCTATTTTTTTAAAAAATATATTTACAATAATAGACATTTAGTATTATAATAAAGCTATAGGGGAGCACTCATATAAATTATTTTAGCTATCTCACAATCGGTTAAAATACAGCTTTTCTCAGGGTGTTCCCTTTGTATTTAATCTATTCAGATCCTTCCCTTTTAAACACTACCCCTATAGTTTTAAGAATAATCTTTAAATCATAGCTTATACTGAAATTCCTTATATACTCATTATCAAGTCTTACAACCTCTTCGAAATCGGTTATATCGCTTCTGCCCGATACCTGCCAGAGTCCGGTAAGTCCCGGTTTAATTGCCAGACGACTCTTATGATGTGCCGCATACTGTTCCACCTCATCTACAGTTGGCGGTCTGGTACCAACCAGACTCATATCACCCTTAAATATGTTAATGAACTGTGGAAATTCATCAAGGCTTGTCTTTCTGATAAACTTACCAATAGGTGTAATGCGCGGGTCATCGTCCATCTTAAACATAAACCCCTGCATCTTGTTTTGATCCATAAGTTCTTGCTTACGTTCCTCTGCGTCCATATACATGGAACGAAACTTGTATATCTTAAATTTTCTTCCGTTTTTACCTACTCTGACTTGTTTAAATAGGATTGGTCCCGGTGACTGAATATAAATGATAGGACCAAGTATTATATATAATATACCAGTGATTAATAAACCCGGTATGGATATTACTATATCCATAAGTCTCTTTATAACCTTCTGTTTAAAACTCATAAAACTTATACTGGTCGTAACAACTGTGAAATCATTTATCTTATCTATAGATGGATTTGGAACTTTAGGTATAATTCTGTTTATGCTTATGTGAACCATAACTCCCATTGAAAGAAGTCTCTCTGTTATTTCTCCCAATCTTTCATCTCCGGATCCAATAAACACCTCATCTATGACATGTTCCTTTACATACTCGTACATATCATCGGCATTTGCCACTACAGAAATATCCTCAATCCTATCCCCTTCCATATCCCGGTCAAGAATAACCAGTCCTGTTACGTAAAACGAACTGTAATTATAGGTTTTCAGACCATCTATAAGCTTTTTTGCATGCTTATAATCAGCTATAAGAAGCATCCTGTTAAGCTTACCTGTCTTAATATTTATCCTACAAAGATATCTTTTTCTAATTGTCCTTATCACGTACATAAGAATGGTATTTATTACAAAGAAAAGACCTATAACTATACGTGAGTAATCCGTTGACTGCTTTGTAAAAAACAGAATGATAAGCATAACCGCAAGAAGCTCTAAATTGTAAGTTATGACTGCTCTTAACTCTCTAAAATATCCTCTCCTGAGTATTCCGGAATAACCCTCAGAAAAGAACACTATAGCCACATGAGCTATAATTATCATCCAGTTCATAATTACATAACTGTCCGAAAAATCCTGACTTGTGTTCGTTACTTTGAACCTTATAGAAAAAGCCAGCAAGAAAGAAACTTCAACACAAATAAGATCAAGTACTATAAAATCTATATGTTTACTTCTACTTGTGGTTTTATTATTCATCGCAAAGTTTCTCCATCTTTATCATTTATAATTCTATCACCTTATCCGTAGCAAGTCGTTCCTTCTTAAGTATGATATCCACATTGTATCTGCCCCTTGGGAGTTCTTCTCTTTCGAACTCGCATCTAAAGCCTGTAAATTCTACGTCTATCTCATCCTTATTGTTGCCTGCCACATCCGGTCTGTAGGCTTTGCTTGTAGTTATTATATATGAATGTTCGTCGTTGTATACCAAAAGCTTTGGATATATGTCGTTATTTTTAGTATAACCCTTTATAAATGCCCATCCCTCGATATATATGCTGTGAACAACTCTAAGTATATCTATGTTTCCAAGCAGCTTTTCCGATAGTCCCATGTCAGGCTTTTTCTTGCACTCCGTAAGGGTATTGTAGCTTTCCCTTGCCTTTTCAAAGTTATAGGAAAAGTCCACCTTATTTTGTGTAAGATTTATATTGTAAAATGGATCTCCCTCATAATCAGGATGCATATTATAGAGCTTTCTTTGCTCACTCATAAGGCGCTTTATCTTGGTGCCGTCTGCGAGGTCGTCACCACGGCTTACAGACTCGTGGTGGAGTAAAACCGCATCATTTCTCACCACGTTATAATATCCGTGTTCCAGCAGCTTAAAGCACAAATCCACGTCATTATATGCCACTGCAAGTTCTTCGTTAAATCCGTCTATCTCATCAAATTTCTTTGATTCAAGCATAAGACACGCAGCTGTAACCGCTATATAATTATAATCCATCCTGTTTCTGCCGCAGTAGTAGATATACTCATCCGTATATCCCGAAAATGCATGTGCGGGACCATTTTTCAGATTTACAACTCCTACATGCTGGATATTGCGGCTTTCAGGATACAAAAGCTTTGCTCCTACCGCACCTGTATGCTTTTGCTCTGCCTGACCAAGCATCCTTTTTAGCCATGATGGTTCTATTATCTCTATGTCATCATTTAAAAAGAGATAATATTCTCCTCTTGCTCTTGCCGCACCTGTATTGCACATCCTTGAGAAGTTAAAATCCTGCTTCTCATATATATATTTTATATCATACTTTACGGAAAGCTTTTCGTAAAGCTCTTTACACTCATCACTGCTGCCATTGTCCACAAGGATTATCTCGTAGTTTTTATAATCGGTTATGGATACAAGCGAAGTTATACACCTTTCCAGTATCTCATAGTTATCCTTAGAAGGTATAATTATACTTACCAGAGGAGTATCCTCCAGTCTGTAATTTACCCTATACTGAAACAGTATGTCTATAAGCTCAAGGTCAGCTGTTATGCCGCGCCTCTTTAATGCCTCTTCCTTTGCTTTTTGAGTCGCCTCAAGTATATAAGGCTTTGCCTTGACACTTCCTGCCGTAGACTCTTCCCTTACTCTCCAATGATATAGTACTTTAGATATATGCGCTATACGGTCGGTCTTTTCTGTAAATCGAAGTGTAAAATCATAATCCTGAGCACCCTCAAAGCCGGGTCTTAAACCACCTATCTCATCAACTATGGTCTTTCTGTATACTCCAAGGTGGCTTGTATACATATGCGAAAGAAGTGTATCCGGCGACCAGTCCGGTTTAAAATGAGGCATACGTCTTTCATTGCCCTCATCATCTATCTTGTCCTCGTCGCTATATATGAAGTCTAAATCTTTATCCTCATTTAGTTTTTTTACTACCTCATATAACGCATCAGTACTTATTACATCATCGCAGTCCATAAAAGCTACGAATTCGCCTGTTGCCATCTCTATCGCCGAGTTTGTAGCCCTTGATATATGCCCGTTTTCTGTTCTGTATACGACCTTTATTTTGTCCCCGTCCTCATAACGTTTCAGGGTTTCTCTTACATTTGCCCAAGTGGAAGCATCATCTGCAAGGCAAAGCTCCCAGTTGTCATAGATTTGATTTTTGACAGACTCTATACATGGTATCAGGTGCTTATCAAGCACGTTATATACAGGTATTACTATCGAAATCTTTGGAGTATAGGAAAATGTGTCTTCATGAGTTTCCTTTGACTCAAGTTCCTCTATCCATCTCTGATAGTCGGATTCCTTTTTCTCCATCAATTCTCTGTACTTATATCTGTACTTTCCTACCTGCTGCTTTTCCTTCCACTCTTCGGAGCCAACCTTGTCCATAACCTTATTATACACTTTTTTTCCTGCCAAACCTACTCCAAATAATGGATTTCTTACCGAACGTCTGACCTTGTTTATATATGATGCCTGTCCGTCTATGATGCTTTCAAGGTTTGTGATATGCTGTTTTTGAAGCTTATCCTCCTCATTTTGCTCTTCTATGGTTTTATCAAGATTGTTTATATGCTGTTCCTTCAAAATGAGCTCTTTTTGAAGCTCTGAAAGTGTAGTTGTCTTTTTTGAGTAATTGTTGACATATCTGTATCTGGAGTTTTCTCCGTGAACCTGTCTCTGGAAGGCATTTTCCATATTGCCGTATACATATATGTCCGCCTGCGTAAGGCCAAATTTTTTAATAAAGCTGTCCTGTTCTATCCTTTTTTCAAGAGCATTTGCGTTGTCCTTATATAGATATAGCAGTGTTCTGTAAACTATATAGTTTACCGGTATAGGAAAGTCAAGCACCCACTCGTAGTCAAGGCACCAGAGTGCCCCATCCACATTTACGAAGTTGTCAAAGATTGAATCTATATTTGATACCTTATATGCTTTTTCCTTTTCAAATTTATACTCGCCAAAGAAACCTTTAAATTCATCTGTTATGTTAAAATCACAGATGTATTCGTCCTTATTGTTTAGTATAAGGTCTAATGCTTTTTGGATTCTTTCTACGATTTTCTCTATATCATCATGGATATAATCTATACCGGATAAAAGCGGCTCACCCTTTTTAAATGCAAATCTTAAGCCGGCATCACTATACTCTTCATACGGTATAACCTTTATATCCTTATACGCATCCGACAAAAGCCTGTAGTTTTCCTTCATCCTGTCTAACTGATGAAGTGCCTTTTGATTCATGGCCTCTTTTACTACATATCTTGTGCCATCATCTTCAAGGATGCTTGTCTTTATCTGGTATTCGGTTTTTCTATATGAATTGAATTTAGTATATAATACCTTTTTCATCATATCCTCCAAAGTGATTAACCGCTTATTACTATAAATGAATTAGCGAACTGCTCAAACAGTCCGTCCTTGCAAAGTGAATTATACACAAGCACTTCATCAAAAAATTCGTATCTGTCTCTGTCATAGGCAGGCGATATGCTTTTTATATCGCCCTTTTTCGGAAGATAGCCCTCCGAATATATCTCAAGCGGCAGCTTGTAATCCGGCACCGGATAGTAAAAATCATTTTCTTCAAAGCCGGCGCTGATAAGAAGGTTTTTAAGGCCATCCTTTGAAAATGTCCTGACTCTGTCCACATCATTATATCCTTGTATTCCGTCAAAAAGCTTTCCTGTATGGTCTTCTGTTGCCCCTGCCCAGTACTTAAGTCCGTATTTATTTTCTATGGCAAGCAGAAGCTTTCCGCCGGGCTTAAGCAAAGTCTTTACCTTTTTCAGCATATCCGTAAAAGGATCCTCGCTGTTTATATAATATATCGAGTATTCAAGGACACCTATAAGTGACACATAGTCGTACTTTTCCTTAAACTCTATATCTTCAAAGTTGCCAACCAGTATCTCGAGGTTATTATACTGTTTATTTCTGTATGCATTTATCATGGATCTTCTTTTGGAAAGATCCACCGCAGTTACCCGCTTGGTTCTCCTGCAAAAAAGCCCTGATATTGCGCCGCAGCCTGCGCCGATTTCAAGTACGGTTTTGTCCTTATCAAAGTCGTACCAGTCAAGGACGTTTTGACGTATCTTGGAGAAATGATAGAGATATGTCCACTCATTTTCGTGCATAAGCCTTTCCTCGAGCTCATACTCGTCCTTGCATTCCTTTACTATCTCGAGCATGCTGTCCTCGATATCTCCGTCACTGTACTCGTCGGTTCCCTTATAAAATTCGTAATTAAGTTTAACCTTGCCGATATATTCTTCCATCTGTTTCCTCATTATATCTTATATCAGAGTTTAGACTGTATTAGACTTAATCCGTATCAGTCTTAATCTTTTTGGGTCTATACCACACTAACCTCTGAGTTCATATCATAAAATCCAACTGTATTCTTATCCGATATGACCGATATGCTGCATACGCTGTAAAGTCTGTCATACACCTGAAACTCATCGTTTTCAAATCTCGTACACCCCAGCGAAAGCAGATACTGTCCTCCCTGCAGATTGTTATTCTGCCTGAAGATTACGGTTTTTTCCTCACCGGCCTTCATAGGTCCGATATCGGAATTTTCATACATTGTATTGGTTCCGGTTATGTCCGTTCCCTTGACATCCTTTATCGTAAATGCCACTATCGGATTTTCAACATCCTGATTTGCTTTTATCTTAACCTTAATGGTAAAGTAAGTGTTTTTTATAAGTGTGCTTGTGTAGGTTTCTTCTTCATCCACAACAGCAAAGTCCGTTATATCCACCAGATGATCACCGTACTCCTGATAATTGGGATTGATTACATAATTATCCTTCCACATTTCCTTTTTGTCGCTGTCACCTTTTTTGGCATTTATGCCCTTGCCGGTTCCTTCAAAGTTGTTTTCATCCAGTTGACCTACCAGCACCTTCTTATATACATCTATAACCTCATATGGACTTCCCTCTATGACCTTACGGCCCTTGTTAAGAAGTATCGCCCTGTCGCAGTATTTACTTATACTGCTTAGGTCATGGCTTACAAAAAGGATGGTCTTACCCATCTCCTTAAATTCTTCAAATTTTTTAAAGCATTTAGCCTGGAAAAATACATCTCCAACCGAAAGTGCCTCATCGACTATAAGTATCTCCGGGTCTATATTTATCGCAACTGCAAATGCAAGTCTTACAAACATACCTGATGAGTATGTTTTGACCGGCTGATTTACAAAATCTCCAATATCCGCAAAGGTAAGTATATCCTCCAGTCTTGCATCTATCTCTTCCTTTGAAAAGCCTATCATGGTGCCGTTTAAATATACATTTTCTATACCGGTGTACTCCATATTGAAGCCAGCTCCAAGCTCAAGCAGCGCAGAGATTCTTCCGTCTATCTTAACATCTCCCTCGGAAGGATTAAGTACACCTGTTATTATCTTTAATATGGTTGATTTACCGGCTCCGTTTGTTCCGATTATACCCACACACTCGCCCTTTTTAATCTGAAAATCAAGGTTGTGAAGTGCATAGTGTTCCTTATACCTTTTCTTTTTTGAAAGCCCAAGCGCCTCCCTGAATCTGTCGGAAGGCTTGTCGTAAAGCTTATATAATTTTGTTACATTTTCAACGCTAATCACTATATCGCTCATTTTTTGTTCCTCTGAGTTACAACACATCTGCGAAATGTACCTTCAACTTTGTGAAGACTCTTCTTCCTATCCAAAACACGATTATTGTAAATATCCAAAAATATGCTGTCCATAACGGTTTTTCTATAAACCATCTCTTAAACAAAAGTGCATCCCTAAAGCCATCCACTATATAGTACACAGGATTGAGCTTAAATATCCTTACCCATCTTGGTGAAAGCAGAGCATTTATATCCCACATAATAGGTGTGAGCCAGACTCCGATTTGAAGTATTATATTTATTATCTGGGTTAAATCCTTAAAAAAGCAGACTATCGCCGATGTAAGATAGGAAAGTCCGAGCAGCATAACATACATACATCCGATGTAATATATAAGTTGAATAGTATATAAATCAGGATGATATCCGTATGCCCAGCATAGCACGAGTACTATGGCTGTAAAGAACAAATGTACAAATATCGACGATATTGTCTTGACAATCGGAAGTATATCTATATCAAATACTACTTTTTTCACCAGATAATTGTATTCAATAAGCGAGTTTGTTCCACCGCCCCATGCTTCAGAAAAATAAAACCATGGCACAAGACCTGCCATAAGCCAGAGTATAAACGGATATTCTGACACTCCCGGTGATCTAAAGCCCACAGAAAACACAAACCAGTACACAGCTATAGTTATGGTCGGCTGCACAAATGCCCATATGATGCCAAGCATAGAACCGGCGTACTTGGTTTTGAAATCGTTTTTAGAAAGGCTTAAGATAAGTCTTTTATTGTGATATATATCTTTGAAAAAAGCAGCTGACATTATCTTTTCTCCTGATACTCTTTGATTCCGCCCCACTTGTGATCCTTATCGGATATAATAAGGTCTTCTCTTGTCATACCCTCCGGCATAGGCCAATCTACTCCTATCTCAGGGTCTGACCATAGAAGTCCGCCTTCATCATTTGGGTGATAGAAGTCGGTACATTTGTAGCAAAATTCTGCACTCTCTGAAAGCACTATAAAACCATGTGCAAAATTCTTAGGTATGAAAAACTGTTTTTTATTTTCTGCTGAAAGTCTTACTCCAAACCATTTTCCAAAGGTTTTTGAGCCCTCTCTTAAGTCAACTGCCACATCAAAAACCTCACCACTTACAACTCTTACGAGCTTGTCCTGCGGGTAGTTTATCTGAAAATGAAGTCCTCTAAGAACGCCCTTCTTTGAGCTTGACTGGTTGTCCTGCACGAACTCCATATCTATGCCTGCCTCTTTGAAATCATTATAGTTATATGTTTCCATAAAATAACCTCTCTCATCCCCAAATACGGATGGAGAGATAACCTTAAGTCCCTCTATATCACATGTTTCGACTGTTATTTTTCCAAATTTTTCTACTGCCATGCTGTTTCCTCCACATTTTATATAATTGCATAGTTATGTTTATTATATACTATTTGGATTATTTTTTCAATCCGCCTTAAAGTTTTATTCCGTTTTTCAAAAGCAGCTCACGTGCGGATTCGATGGAATCAACGCCCTCTTTATTTTTAATAGGTGCGAATTCTTTTTCACGTTCTATCTCGTAGGCAAGACAGGAATCCATTGCATGGATCAGATCAAGCGCGAGTGTTTCATATTTGTAAGCATTTACTGCATCAGGATTGACAAAGTTTCCGTCGTAATCCATATACGGAACGGCTTTTTTCACGATATGCAAAGGCATATCTGAGTTAAGGGTTTTCTTGAGCTTTTTTACAGGGAAAAGATAGTTGAGGATAACACCATAACCGTATGCATATGTTCCATCCGTTTTTTTCTCATTCATCATCTTATCTGAAAGCTCATAATATTCTATAATATGTGGCATACCCGACATAGTGCAGATGGCACCGACCTTTTCGTCAGGTGCAGCCTTGGCGACAACCTTAGCGCCACAAGTTTTTCTGCTCTTTATGGTTGCTCCTAAAAATACCGGATCCGCGATACCCTGGAGGACATTGTCAACCGAAAACACATTTATCCATTCGATAGGTGAATCAAGTATCTCATCCAAAAGACCGTTTCTTTCCATGGAAGAAAACCAGCCGCCGTTGCCGTTTGGTGACATGCATATCTCGTCCTTATCGGCAAGCAATATATTTTTGTCAAAATCAGTTACCGGGTTGGATTCCTGTACAAAAAATGTGATGTAATCAGGATTGTAGCCAAAGTAATTATGTTCCTTGAAAAAAGCAATTGTCTCTTCATTGTTGATGTCACTTGTCATAATGTAAAACGGTATAAAGCAGCCCGCTTTTTCAACCACACTCATAGTGTTACCTATCAGGCATTCAAATATATAAAGTTCTCGATTAATTCCGACATTGAACATCCCTTTTGGATGGTCGTATCCGAGACGTGTTCCCTGTCCTCCTGCCAAAAGGACGAGCGCAAGCTTACCGGCACGTATAGCTTCAAGTCCTGCCGCTTCGTATTCATCATGGTTATCTCTTATAGTATCCATAAGCATAACATCCATAGGCTCGATTTCGTCAACCGAGCTGTATGACTTATGCGGCTCCAAAAAGGTCCAGTCAACATTTGAAAGTTGTTTTGCGAGCTTACACTCATTGGCCTTACATATGCCCGGCTCCGAAAGATACGCAAGAAGCTTGTCCTGATGGTATTTTATTAAATTATCTTTTATTGAATCGTTTATCATATAATTTCATCCCCGTAATTGTTGGTTAATTAATTCTAAACATTATTAAAAAATATTATTAATGTTTATTATACCCTAAAACGGTCATTGTAGCAATTCAAAAAAAAATGAACAATGTGTGTCATGGGATGTGAGCCTTGTAAAAAAACAAATCACCGGAAATAAAATTTCCGGTGACTCATTTTATAAAAGGTTGGGGTTTTAAGTTTTTATTGTTTATTGTTTTAGTTTATTGTTTTGGTTTTTCAGGAGGAGTGCCTCCGTTTCCGCCCGGACCACCTGAACTTCCATTTCCATCAGGTCTACTCGGAGCATCACCCGGCATACCATCCGGTGCCTCACCGTCAGGTGTTTCTCCGGAACTGCTTTCTGAAACGATTTCTATCGCCTCTCCCGTGCTGTCGGAATCATCGGTATATACCTCGCCATTTACGTATAGTATATGTCCGTTTAAATTGATGCTTCCTGCTACACATGTGAGGGAGTTTATATATGAATCTTCTGTAAGTGTCCATGTTGAGGTTTCGTCCAACTCTACGTAAACCTCACCTGCTGTACCATCAGAATTTATGGCACCTACAAAAGCAGTTTCCTCTGTCAGATAAAGATTGAGTGCTGAAACCTCATCAACTATCATGTCTCCATTGATATTTTGATGAACTGCAGTAAGAGTTACCTTGCCGCCGTTTGAACCGCTGTTACCCCAGCCGGCTGCCTGGGCTCTTAAAAACACTCCATCTGAATCATTATTTACTATATTTACATCTTCGAGATTTATCGTACAAGCGGTGTTGTTTACGAAAAATATGTCGCCGTTTGCATTGGTAAGTGAACCGCCTGTCATGTCAAATGAGGATGTACCGTTTGCAGCATCACCTGACATGGACTGATATATCATAACTGCCTGGTAAGTGTCAGATTTGTCACTGTTTTTGGTGTTGTTATCGGCAACAAGCTCGCAATCATTTAAGGTTACTGAATTCTTTCCTTCAACTACCACGCCTTGAGATGCTGTTGATTCAAGATAAGCATTTGAAACCGTTATATCTGCAGTTGAATATATAACCGGAGAACCGGTTCCGGAGGTTTTGTAATATCCGCCGTCCACATTTACGGTTCCACCGCCTCTGTCAGAACGGATGGCCGCGGATGAATTACCGGATGTGTTTATGGTTAGGTTGCTTGCATTCATAGTTCCGCCGCCTGTTGTCATAAGTCCGCCTGAGCAGTTTCCGCTTGTCTCTATAACTGAATCGGATATATTGACCGTCGTGCCCTCGCCGTAGGAAAAGACGCCATTTGCATGAGTTCCATCTGTCCAGGCGTAGATGTCTGACAGATTAAGTGTTGCACCATTGGTTGCAAACACCGCTGCATTTTCACCGTAGAAATCAGCCTCGTCGCCGTCTGCCTCGCCTGTTTTATAAACTGCCGCATCTGCATAATCTGCATCTTCTCCATCAGCGGTTATGGCGTGCGAGCCATCTCCGTCATCCTCGTAGGTTTCGTTTATGCTTATATCATCCTTAGTCAGATGATTTGTTTTGTAACTGCTTGCGTCGTTTGTTACTGTACCGTCTTTGTTGTCCTTGTCAGAGGATGAGTCGTTTTTTGATGCATCGTTTTGTGATGCGTTGTCATCGTCACCGCTGTTATCTTCCTCGACAACCTCCTCGCTTATCTCTGTACTTTTCAAGTCCTGACTGTCGTTGTCCTTTTTTGCTGCACATCCCCACAAGCTTGTCATAATAAGACTGCCTACGAGAAAGAGTGCAAGACTGTTACTGTGCTTTATATTTTTTTTGCTTTCTTTTAATTCATTGTTCATATGCGTTACCTCCTTACATTTTTCCTTAATCTGAGGTAAGTATATAATGTGAACCTTAGCTGAACCTTAAAATCAAATTTTTTTATAGGATTTTTTATGATTTTTTCTTGGCTGTTTATTATTATATTTCATTCAATTTTCCTTCTGCGTATGCTTTTACAGCAGCCTTAGCACCGCCGTCAAAAGCATATATTTTAAAACCTGCCTTTTTTAGCTCAACCATAGATTTGGAAGTATAATTTCTACAGATGAGTACATCTATTGCACATAAGTTAAATTTATCAATCGCATCCTTGAGGTTCTTTGGGTACAGTGAAAGAATCTGTGTACGAACTATCTTGTCGCCATCAACAGCATATATCCAAAATGCTTCGCCCTGCTCAAAATTCTGTATCTCGCTGCCGGTATATGCGACCGCAACTATTTCGCTTGCGTATATTTTTTTTATCCTGCTCATAGATACACCTCCGGAAAATTTATTTCTTAAATAATCCCTTTTTCACATACTCCTCGCTTTTAGCATCAAGGCAATGATAACCCATCTCTGATAGCCCTTCCTCTAACTCATCCTTAGATATAGGTTTTTGGCTTATTATAACTGTTTCATTTTTTTTATGCGAAGAAGAAACCTTTTTTACATTAAATTTTTTTCTTATCATTTCGTTAATATGTGTCTCACACATATTACACATCATTCCGTCGATACTAGCAATCGTCTGATACATATAATTCACCCTACTCTTTTCTTCTCTTTACGGTAACCAGTATTTCTCCGTCTCCACCGCAGTCAGAACACGAACCGCTGCATGAACCCTTACTTGAGCACGAGCTGCAGCTTCCGCCGGACTTATGTGATTTCACTATATCTTTTATGCAGAAAAAAACTATAAGTAAAACAACTGCAAGCACAACTATCGTACCCATGAGCTCACCTCCTGAAAGCATTTTAAATATCTTATAACTTTTTATATCTATGTGTCAATTGAACATAAATCATTATTTAATTTCAATTACTCATATTATGTCTGACTGTATATAAAAATATACTTTCAGATATTTTCTCAATCACAAATATACGTAGATATAGAACATCCGGACTTACCATAGATAAGCCCGTAGTCCTCGTGAGTATTATGTCTAATCCTCATTGAGATGTAATAATATAAAAAGGGTTACTTATTACCAAAATTGTACAACTGTGACAAGGCTCATGTCCTATGTCACCAATCTCAAGTGACAAGGCACATACCCTATGTCGCATTTCTTACTTATCAGCTGCGTCTACGCTTGTTACTGACTTTGTATGCTCGTCAGGCTGGTAGCCCTTTCTGAAAAGTAAGTAGATAAGGCAGATGACAAGTGCAAATGCAACTACTGTACCAAATCCAAATACGCCATTTGCGATAAGGTTTCCGATCTGGTAGGTGATGAGCGCAAGTACATATGCCCACAAGCACATATAACCGATTGCTGCCCATGTCCACTTTGCATTGTTCATCTCTCTCTTTATAGCACCCATCGCTGCGAAACATGGTGCGCAGAGAAGGTTAAATATCATAAATGCGAAGGCTGAAAGCTTGGTGTAATCAGCTGCTACTCTATCCCAGATCTGATCACCGTTTTCTTCGAGCTCTTCCTCACCGTCCTGGTCATCGTAGTTGTAAAGCACACCAAATGTACCGACAACCTCTTCCTTAGCAACAAGTCCTGTTACGGTTGCTACTGTAGGCTTCCACTGACCAAATCCAAGCGGCTTAAATATAATTGATGCACCGTTACCTACGCTTGCAAGAAGTGATGCATCCATAGGTGCCACATCCTCAACAGGTATATCCATCTTGTCTGCGATTCTCTCAATCTCTGCCTCGGTTGCAACGCTCTCATCCTCAAATAAGTCATCAACCATACCGAACTTTCCGTTTACGGTTCCGAAGCTTGAGAAGAACCAAATAATTATTGATGATAATACGATAACTGATGAAGCTCTCTTAATGAAAGACCATCCTCTTTCCCAGGTTGCTCTAAGCACATTTCCAACTGATGGAACGTGGTAAGCAGGAAGCTCCATAACAAATGGTGCAGGCTCGCCTGCAAATGCCTTGAACTTCTTTAAAATTATGCCTGATAATATGATTGAACCTATACCTATAAAGTATGCTGAAGCTGCGATGGCAGATGAACCGCCAAAGAGTGCACCGGCGATAAGTCCGATGATTGGAAGCTTAGCGCCACAAGGTATAAATGTCGTAGTCATGATTGTCATCTTACGGTCACGGTCATTTTCGATTGTACGAGATGCCATGATACCGGGAACACCACAGCCTGTAGCTACAAGTACAGGTATGAAGCTCTTTCCTGAAAGTCCGAACTGACGGAAGATACGGTCCATAACGAATGCTACACGCGCCATATAACCGATATCCTCAAGTATTGAAAGGAACAGGAACAGTACTAACATCTGAGGTACGAAACCGATTACGGCACCGAAACCTGCGACTATACCATCCTGGATAAGGCCGTAAAGCCATGTTCCTTCATTTACATTTATTGCTGTAAGTATCTTATCAAATAAGTTTGGTACCCACTCACCAAATATTACGTCGTTAGTAAAGTCTGTTGCTGCAGTACCGATAGATACTGCCCAACCGCCCATTGCGATTGCATATACAAGGAACATAATTGCCGCAAATATCGGAAGTCCGAGTATACGGTTTGTAACAATCTTATCAATCTTATCTGAGGTTGTCATCTTGTCAGAACCCTTTTTCTTCTTAACAGTTCCGGAAATGATTCCTCCGATATAATTGTATCTTTCATTGGTTATGATACTCTCTGCATCATCATCTAACTCTTTTTCTACTGTCTCGATTGTTTCCTCTATATTTTTCTTCTGCTCGCTTGAAAGCTTGATAGACTCAAGGATCTTCTCATCACGCTCAAATACCTTGATTGCATACCAGCGGATAAGCTTGTCATCTACGCTTCCCTCTATCTGACCTTCGATTGTGCTTATAGCAGCTTCAATCTTCTCATCAAACTTAGCAGGAACCTCTACTGTCTTTTTAGCTTTTGCTGCGGCAATTGCTTTATTTATAGCATCCTCACAGCCATCACCCTTAAGAGCGCTTATTTCAACCACCTCACAGCCAAGCTCCTTGCTAAGCTTTGTGGTATTGATGCTGTCGCCGTTTTTCTTAACCAGATCCATCATGTTGATGGCCATAACTACAGGTATTCCAAGCTCTATAAGCTGTGTTGAAAGATATAAGTTACGCTCGATATTGGTACCGTCTACAATGTTCAATATAGCGTCCGGTTTTTCATTTACAAGATATGTACGTGAAACAACCTCCTCCAAGGTATATGGAGATAATGAGTAAATACCCGGTAAATCCTGAAGCACTACATCCTTATTTCCCTTTACCTTACCTTCCTTTTTCTCGACCGTTACACCCGGCCAGTTACCGACATACTGATTTGCTCCGGTAAGAGCATTGAACAATGTTGTCTTACCACAGTTAGGATTGCCGGCAAGTGCAATCTTAATAGACATTTATATTTCCTCCTAAACTAATTATTCAACAACTACCATTTCAGCATCTGCCTTACGTATGGAAAGCTCATAGCCACGAACCGTAAGCTCCATCGGGTCACCGAGCGGTGCAACCTTACGAACGTAAATCTCTACGCCTTTAGTTATTCCCATGTCCATGATACGACGTCTGACAGGTCCTTCGCCGGTAAGCTTTACAACCTTAACAGTCTGGCCTACCTTCACATCTTTGAGTACCATCTTATATCCTCCTTTATATCTAATAAATATTAGACCATGATTTTATTTGCTAACTCTTTACTGAGTGCAATTCTTGTTCCTTTGATTTTGACGATAACATTCTCGCCCGACTTGGTTATTACCTGAATTTTGCTTCCCACGTTGAAGCCCATATCAGCAAGATGCTGTCTTACCTCAGGCTTTCCGCCAAGCTTAAGTATTTCCTTTTCCTCTGTTTCCTGCGCAAATGTAAGTGGCATCATTATCCCTCCATTTTGTAGGTTAGGTTCATTTATCCTAACTGAAAAGATTTGAAAAAAATAAGAATTTTAGAAAAAATTCTTTGAATTTCAATCTCTAATTATTAGTATGCTTCTTTGTTAGTTAATTATAACTAACTTTTATATCGAATAGTATTATATGCCAGAGCTAAGCAAAAGTCAACATATTTTTACAAAATAATATGGTAAAAAAATACGGACTAAATCTACACTTTGTAAAATTTAGTCCGTACAAATTATTTGATGTTTCTTAATGCTTTTTATTCGGTACGCAAAGCAACTACAGGATCCTTCTTGGAAGCAACCCTCGATGGGATGAGTCCTGCAATCATGGTAAGTACTACACTTATGATTACAAGAATTATTCCGCCTGCAACAGGAAGCTTGGCTATATGCTTTAATCCTGAAGCATGCTCAATAATCTTATTGATAGGTATATTGAGCAATATGGTAACGAGTATTCCGATTACGCCGGCGATAAAGCCAACGATAATAGTTTCCGCATTGAATACTCTGGATATATCCCTCTTGGATGCTCCGATGCTTCGAAGCACACCGATTTCCTTGGTTCTTTCGAGAACGGAAATGTAGGTAATGATTCCAATCATAATCGAGGATACCACAAGTGAAATCGCTACGAAGGCTATAAGCACGTAGGATATTGCATTTATGATAGTACTTACCGATGACATCATGGTACCCACCATATCCTCGTACTGAATCTCCTTATCCTCTTCGCCGTTTTCCTTCACACTTTTATTGTAGTCTTCTATTATATCTATTATCTTTTCCTTGGAATCAAAATCCTTAGGATAGATTCTGATGACCTTAGGATCGTCCTCGTATGCAATTCCTATGGTTTCAAGGTTGTCCTCATAGGTTGCATCCTCGGCGGTTCTAAGCTCCGAAAGTGACATACCCTGGGACATTCCCTGAGCCTCGGCTGAAACCTCCTCCATAGCTGCTAAAAATGCATTCATTTCCTCATCTGAAAGCGATGCCATATAGGCTGTCTGCTTGTCTTCAGGAAGTATAGCCAAAAACATCATTGCCTCCGATGGCTCCAAAGTATGCATATAAGAAAAAAGCTGTTCATCAGGCACATCAGCTATATCAGATACACCAAACTGTGTTGCTATCTGCTTGGCGAATTCCTCCATCTGCTCCTCGCTCTCATCCACCTGTTCGGCTGCGATGTCAGCACCAAATTCATAGCCGGTAAATACATTTATATCAGGATTCTCAAGCTGTTCTTTTCCTATGTCGCTTTCCTTAGCCATGTTCATAAGAGTTTCAACAAGCGCATGCTTGTAACCGATGGTAGTGGTTATGGAATGAACCGTCGCCTCATCATTTGGTCGAACGATACCTACAACCTTAACCTCGATACCGTTGTCAATCTTATCCTTCATATAATTATAGTCATCGCTCATATCCACATAACAGCCCTTATCCTTGTCATAGGCATAATAATCCGATGTTGGAATAACCTTATATGTAAGGCTTAAAAGCTCATCATAGGTATATGAGGTATTGTCAAATGTAAGTGCCTCGCCCTTAAGAGATGCCGCAACCATATCCTGCAGTTCCTTCACATCTCTGATTCCGAGGGTATAAAGCTCATAATCCGTTATCTCATTATATTCTGTAACAACAAGAACTATCTCGTCATAGCTTTCCGGCCAGCGTCCGGCAACCACATCATACTGCTCATCCAAAAGCTCCTGGTTTTCAATAATTTCAGACCAGACACTGGTCATATCCATCGAGCTTCCGATACTGTACTGGGACACCTCTGCCATGGAACCCATACCGATTTTTTCCATTACGGTACCCGGATTCACCTGATAGATGTCATCATCCGTATCCGGCAAATATGCATTTACCGTGACTCCGTACATGTACATTATATCTGAAGAATACTCCTTTATATCGCTGCCGTCACCGTTTTCGATATAATCCTTAAAGGAAATCATATCATTTATCTTGACCTCGCTCATAAGGGTATTGACATAATCACCCACAAAGTTATTGGAATAAACCTTGTCCATATCATGCTCTTCAGAGCTTTTCATATCATTTCCGAGAAGTAATGAAAACATAGCTGAACGATCAACCGATTCGTCGGTTATCTCGAGTGGGTATGTTGATAAAGTATCCTGCTCGACACTGCTTATGTATTTTCTGAAACCGCTTGATAAGGACAGGATAAGTGCTATACCGATTATACCGATGCTGCCGGCAAATGCGGTAAGGATGGTTCTTCCTTTTTTGGTAAGCAGGTTGTTAAAGCTAAGGCTTAAGGCTGTAAAATAAGACATTCGGTTTTTCTTAACAGCCTTTGCGTCTGCTTCCCCGAAGGTCTCCTTATCGGCTTCCTCATCCGTATAAGGATTTGAGTCATCTGTCACTTCGCCGTCAAGAAGCTTGATAATTCTTGTGGAATATTTTTCTGCCAGTTCAGGGTTGTGCGTAACCATTATTACCAGTCTGTCATCTGCTATCTCTTTAAGCAAATCCATAATCTGCACACTGGTTTCCGTATCAAGCGCACCTGTCGGCTCATCCGCAAGAAGTATCTCCGGATCATTTATAAGCGCACGTGCTATCGCAACTCTCTGCATCTGTCCGCCGGAAAGCTGGTTTGGCTTTTTATGAATCTGCTTTCCAAGTCCTACCTTTTCAAGCACTTCCTTTGCACGTCTTCTTCTCTCTGACTTGGATACACCCGAAAGTGTAAGTGCAAGCTCTACATTTGAGAGAACATTCTGATGCATAATAAGGTTGTAGCTTTGAAATACAAAACCTATGGAATGATTTCTGTAAGCATCCCAATCCTTGTCCTTATATTTTTTTGTAGATCTTCCCTTGATAACAAGGTCTCCGTCCGTGTACTGGTCAAGACCGCCGACTATATTAAGAAGCGTAGTCTTACCGCAGCCCGACTGTCCGAGCACGGATACAAATTCATTGGCTCTGAAATTTATGCTTACTCCCTTTAAAGCGTGCACGGTTTCTTCGCCGGTTATATAATCCTTTACGATATTTTTTAATCTTAGCATATCTGCCTCCTGAAATCTTTTCCCATATTACATTTTGCAATATTATCATAATAACAGGCATAAGTAAAGAAACAAAAAATCATAAACGCAACAAGAGGACAGGCAATAAGCCTGTCCTCTTGTCATATTACTTAAGCGGAGACGGCGGGATTCGAACCCGCGTGCCGGTTGCCCGGCTAACTGATTTCGAGTCAGCCCCGTTATGACCACTTCGATACGTCTCCATGCTTTTCTTAACGACTGTTTATAAAAATGCACACGCATATCTCGCTGACACTCACGATATGCTTTGCACATTTTTATAAACAGTCGTTAAAGAAATTAATATTTAATTACAGAAGATGCTCTATCATCTTCATGACTGCCTGACCGAATTCATCGGATAATCTATCTGCGTCTGCGATGCTTGTGCCTACTACACCGTAGTAGAATTTTATCTTTGGCTCTGTTCCTGATGGTCTTACACAAAGCCATGCACCATCTTCGAGGTCATAGTAAACTACATTTGACTTAGGAAGTCCGGTAGGAAGTACAGCCTTATTTATCATGTTGGTTGAAGTATCGTTGTCATAGTTACGTGCCCAAAGAACCTTGTAGCCGGCGATTTGCTCCGGTGTATTGTTCTTAAGGTGATCCATGATTTCCTTTATCTTCTCTTTACCATCTATACCCTTTAAGGTAAGTGTCTGGATACCATCCTTATAGTATCCGTACTTGTCATACATTTCTATCATCGCATCCCAAAGTGTCATGTCCTTTGAGCGATAGTAAGCTGCTGCCTCACAAAGTGCCATGGTAGCAACTATTGCATCCTTATCTCTTGCATGTGTTCCGATGAGGCAGCCGTAGCTTTCCTCAAATCCGAACAGATATGTACCCTCACCCTTGGTTTCAAAATTAAGTATCTGTTGTCCGATATATTTAAAACCGGTAAGTGTTTCGATTACCTTTACACCGTAATGCTTTGCTATGGCATCTGCAAGGTTTGTGGTTACGATTGTCTTTATAAGTACTCCATCCTCCGGAAGTCCCTTCGTAGCCGCTATCTGTCCTATCTCATAGTCTGCCAGAAGACTTCCTGACATATTTCCGGTAAGGCAATGGTATTCACCTGCCTTATCCTTTACATATACTCCGAGTCTGTCGGCATCCGGGTCGGTTGCGAGAACCACATCCGCATCTCTTTCCTTTGCTAGCTTAAGAGCAAGCTCAAAGGCTTCAGCTGCTTCCGGATTAGGATAGCTTACTGTCGGAAAATCTCCATCCGGCATCTCCTGCTCAGGAACAACATATACATTTTCAAATCCAAGCTCTCTTAAAATTCTTCTGGCAGGGATATTTCCGGTTCCGTGAAGCGGAGTATAAACTATCTTTAACTCCTTGCCATACTTGTCTATACATTCCTGATGTATTACTTTCTTCTTTAATTCTGCCATATAGGCATCATCTATTTCTCTTCCTATTATCTCATAAAGTCCCTCGTGGATCGCCTCAAGCTTTGGCATGGTCTTGGCATCCTGAACTGTTATGGATTTTACCTCCTTCATGATACCTGCATCATGAGGCGGAGTAATCTGCGCACCGTCCTCCCAGTATACCTTGTAACCGTTATACTCCGGTGGGTTGTGGCTGGCAGTTATATTTATACCTGCCACGCATCCAAGCTCTCTTACTGCAAATGATAACTCCGGCGTAGGTCTAAGTGACTCAAATACATATGCCTTTATTCCATTTGCCGCAAGACAAAGTGCAGCAACATCTGCAAACTCAGGTGAACATCTTCTGGAGTCAAAACATATGGCAACTCCCTTGGACTGCTTCTTTCTATGAATAATATAATTGGCAAGACCTTGTGTAGCCTTTGCTACCACATAGTTATTCATACGATTTATACCGGCACCGATTATTCCTCTCAAGCCTGCCGTTCCAAACTCAAGGTCTGCGTAGAAACGCTCCTTTATCTCTTTCTCATCGTCCTTGATTGCAAGGAGCTCCTTCCTTGTTTCCTCACTGAAAAATGGATTAGTTGTCCACTCCTCATATATTTTCATGTAGTCCATGATGTTCCTCCTTATACGTATTTGCTCTAATAATCTATGTTAATCAAGTCAGTCAATGTGGTAAGGTCATCGAAGCTGTATTCATCATCCTTACCATCATCCGTTGCCTGGATAGTATAACTCTTAATCAGACTGCCTGTCTGATATAAAACTATGGTATGCGTTCCGACCACCTTCTGGAAGGTTACCGGAGCATATCCCACATAATTTCCGTCTACATAAACACCTGCTCCAACCGGAGTTTTAACCGTTATGGTATTGTCCGTAGCGCCTGTGTAGGTAGCTGTGGTCGATGCATTTTCACTGGTACTGCTGGCAGTCGCCGTAGTATCGTCCGAAGTATTATCTGCTGTGTTACCTGATGTAACCGTTGTGGTATTTCCATCCTCATCCGTAACCACATCGGTAGTATCTTCTGTGTCCTCCTCAGTAGTTGCGTCCTCATCCTCCACAAGCTCAAAGGTATGATTTTTAACAGGTTCGGATATCTTAAAGCTTCCGTTAAAGCTTTTATATCCCTCCGCCTTTATCTTTAATCCATACGAACCGTACAAGCCCGTAAATGCATGTGTCTCGCAAAGCTTGCCATCCACATATACATCCGCCTCAGCCGGAGTAACTATAAAATTAACCGTACCCGACGGAATAGCTATATCGGCTATGTTAATCTCCGTCTCCTGACCTTTTTTTATACTTACATCCTTGCTGGCAGAATAACCATTATTATTTATTCGAAGTGTATATGTTCCTTCCCTCACTGCAATAAGCATATCCTGAGTCACCGGAACAATTACATCATATCCGATTTCAACCATGCCGCCCACATAAGTATCCTGATTGATGAGTCTGGCATATCCGTGGCCGATATCTATAACGCACGAAATTAAGGTTCCATTCATTAAATAAAGTGTAACCTGGTCTTCCGTATTCACTTCCATTATACTCTTGGCAACTCCGTCATCGAACGCAAGCGCATACTCTGAAAGCTTGCAGGAGGTTCCCTTGTAGGTAGCCTTTTTATTTGAAACGTCAGCTGAAAATTTGTTGACATTTTTTATAACCTGAACATTGCTGCTCGCCGCTACGCTGATAAGCCTTCCGGTGTCCGAATAATAAGTTATATCCACGACACTTCCCACCGGCAGATCGCTTATAATCAGATTGTTGCCATAGGTATCGGTTACACTTACTCCCCCATGATATCCCAGAGTAATCTGCTCACCGGTCACATAATTTAAAAATGTGATATCATTGGTTTCAGTATCCCTTTTAATCATTACTGCCGTAAAGGCCTCTTCGGTATGGTACTGGGAAATGTCTTCCGTGCTGCTGTCATATACCTTTACCTTTCCCTTGCCAGCACACGAGGTGAGGCAAAAAAGCAGTAATGCAAAAATCAAAAAGACATTTTTACGCATAATTACCACCTTAACTTCTGTATTATACAAGATTTTATTTTAAATGTGAATACCTTAATTATGCTAATTTTCCAAATAAAAACTTTTAAATTTGCCAAGTAACGCCTGTTTTTGCTCCTCTTCGCCTGTAATTTTGCCGATTTTTTCCATCATTTTAGGCGAAATCCAGTTTTTCGGAGCATTTATATACTGATTTGAAAGCTTATAAAATTTCTCGGGATAAAGATATAATATGTAAATATATTCCAAATCATTTTTCCTTAATTTGAAGACTTTATCATAGCTTTCCAATATTTCACGCATAACCTCAAAGCTGTAATTATTTTTTTCAACCGTCTTTCTCATAAAATGATACAGATCATTTAACTGGTTGCCGACATAAAATTTATCGAAGCCGATGGTTGCAAGATTGATCATTTTATCATTAGAATTATCTATTGATATATTTTTATCTGAATAAAAAGATTTATCCATGTTATTTTCACTTGCATTTGTTATAACATTATTGTCAATTACAAGTATGCTGTGCTGGTTATACATGCCGTGACAGTATCCCACATGGTTTTCCATCATTTTCAGATCATCCTGTGAAAGCTTATTTTCACAGTCAAGTGCCTGTCTGTAAAAGAACTCATAATTGTCCAAAAACATTTCCTCAAATTTTTTCTTGCTCTTTCTCTTCATCATGAAATTTTTTACACGCTTAAGCTCCTGATTTCTCTTCTTAAAATCGCTGTTTAACCTGATATGTACATCCTTTTCGGTGCTCTCAAAAATCTCCCGGCTCACCTTATGAAAATGTGCCAGATTATTTACTGCTGCCCTTATCTCTTTAGTGTCCGTAACATCTATTTCCCTTCCCTCAAAGAAGCTTCTAAGGACATATCCGTTTCCGTACCTGTCATAGGACACAAGCTCCTCGTCCTCATTTTTTATACATCTGTCAATGTTTGTAAAGCCATGGTCAAAGAGCTTTTCCTTGAACTGGTACTCAACATTTAGCCGGCTTTCATTGACATCAAGCTGTTTCAACTGCCTGATGCCCTTATCCGTTTTCAGTACAAATGAACCTCTTCCTCTCGCAGTCTGAAATATTTCCATTTCATATGCATCATAAACCTCAGACATTTTATCAGCCAAAAAATCCCCTCCAAACATCAATCTTCTTAATTGTATGTTTAAAGGGGAAATTTAATTCCTGTTGAGAGGGATTTTCTTTTCACTAGTTCAATCAGCTTATCTTTTTCATTAAGCTTTGGTTCATCCAAAACCTCTTCCAATAAATACTTAAGCATATCACCCATAGCTTTGCCGGGTTTCATTCCAAGCTCGATGAGGTCTTTACCTCCAATTGCAAGGTCAGCTATTTTAAGACAATGCTTTTCCTCAATAACAGTCTCACATATTGCTTTGAGCTTTTTGAAATTTTCTGCCTTTTTATCCTGATTGTAATCGCTCTGTGCCAATCTGTCTGCTTCTCTTATGGTTATGAAATCTTCAAAGTTCTCTGTTCCAAGTCTGGCAAGAAATCGTCTTACCGACCTCTCTCCCAAATCGCCTCCGATTCCATAATCATGATAAAGCACCAGTCTGGTCACTCTGTCGATAGTTTCATTATCAAACTTCAACCTCTTCAATATATCCTGAGCCATCTCGCTTCCAACAACCGGATGCTTGTAAAAATGATCTATGCCATTTTCATCTGTGGTTTTACAGGAAGGCTTGGCAACATCATGAAGCAGTGCTGCATATCTTAATGCCACGTCCTTTGGTACATTTTCCATAACCTTAATCGTATGTATACCGACGGAATAAATGTGGTTCGGATTATGCTGCGGAGTCTCCATCATGGCATCAAACTCAGGCAAAAATACCTTTGTAAGTCCCAGCTCATACGCAGTAACAAGCATACCCGGATTATCCGAGATTATTAGCTTGGTCAGTTCCTCCCTAATCCTTTCAGCACTTATATCTTTTAAAAACCGTGCCTGATTTTTCATCGCTTCCTTGGTCGGCTCATCTATATCAAATCCAAGCTGCGCCGCAAATCTGACCGCACGGAGTATGCGAAGTGCATCCTCATCAAATCTGTCAGACGGAACACCTACACATCTTACAAGATGTTTGTCAAGGTCATCCTTTCCTCCAAATATATCAACCACGCCTTCGCTGTCATTGTACGCCATGGCATTAATCGTAAAGTCACGCCTCTTTAAATCCTCTTCGAGACTATTGGAAAATGTAACCTCCTTCGGTCTCCTGTGATCCTCATAAATACCATCAACACGATAGGTCGTAACCTCATATGCATACTCATCATTTCCGGAATGTGCCTTATCCACAAGTACTGTAACCGTTCCATGCTGAAGCCCCGTATCCACAGTTTTCTTAAATATATCCTTAACCTGATACGGAGTCGCAGATGTGGTTATATCCCAATCATGCGGTCGCTTGCCAAGCAGACTGTCCCTTACACACCCGCCGACGATGTACGCCTCAAACCCATTCTTATTAAGTTCATCAATTATAAATGCCGCACCAGGGGGCATCTTGATTTTTATATCCATCTTTAGTATGCTCTTCCGAAGTATACCATCTTCTTGGCAGGCTTGCCGCAGTGTACGCATACATCTGAAAGTGTCTCCTGTTCAAACGGCATACATCTTGTAGTGGCACCGGTCTCATCCTTGATAGCTGTTTCGCAGGCTTCATCGCCACACCACATAGCCTTGATAAATCCAGGCTTATGCTCGAGTGTATCTGTAAACTCCTCCCAGCTTGTAGCAGTATAGGTATGTGAATCCCTATGTGCCTTTGCACGCTCAAACATATCCTTTTGCATTGCATCAAGCATCTCACCTATTTTAGCATCAAGCTCCTCAAACGGAACTGTTACCTTTTCTCTTGTATCTCTTCTTACAACTACTGCCTGTCCTGCTTCAATATCCTTTGGTCCTACCTCAACACGAAGCGGTATGCCTCTCATTTCCTGCTCTGCAAATTTGAAGCCCGGATTCTTATCGGAAGCATCGACCTTAACTCTGTATTTATCAGCGAGTGATTTTCTCAACTCCTCTGCCTTGTCAAGCACGCCTTCCTTCTTCTGCATAATAGGAACTATCATAACCTGAACAGGTGCAACCTTTGGTGTAAGCACAAGACCGCTGTCATCTCCGTGAACCATGATAAGCGCACCGATAACTCTTGTGGTCATACCCCATGAGGTCTGATGAACGAACTGAAGCTTGTTGTCCTTATCTGTATATTGGATTTCAAATGCTCTTGCAAAGCCATCACCGAAATTGTGGCTGGTTCCCGACTGAAGTGCCTTTCCGTCATGCATAAGTGCCTCAACGGTGTAGGTTGCCTCTGCACCCGCAAATTTTTCCTTATCGGTTTTCTTACCCTTTATAACAGGTATTGCAAGATAGTCCTCAAGGAAGTCAGCATATACATTTAACATCTGGACAGTTCTTTCCTCTGCTTCCTCGGCTGTTGCATGTGCAGTATGTCCCTCCTGCCACAAAAACTCTCTCGAACGAAGGAACGGTCTTGTCTCCTTCTCCCATCTTACAACCGAGCACCACTGGTTATATACCTTCGGTAAATCTCTGTAGGATTCAACATCCTTTTTATAAAAATCACAGAACAAGGTCTCTGATGTAGGTCTTACACAAAGCTTCTCCTGAAGCGGATTGGATCCTCCCAAGGTTACCCATGCTGCTTCCGGTGCAAAGCCTTCTACATGATCCTTTTCCTTCTGAAGAAGACTCTCAGGGATAAACATCGGAAGATATACATTTTCAACTCCGGTTGCCTTAAATCTTGCATCCAGCTCATTTTTAATTCTCTCCCAGATTGCAAAGCCTGCCGGCTTAATTACCATGCAACCCTTTACACTTGTATAATCGATAAGCTCCGCCTTAAGTACAACATCTGTGTACCACTGTGCGAAATCCTCCTCCATGGAAGTAATCTGTTCTACTAATTTCTTGTCCTTAGCCATTTTTGTATCTCCTACTAATTTTATATTTTAAAATTCATCCATCTCGATTACATCGAACGCCTTACCGTAAGGCTCCTTTTTAAACACCATCCGCTCACCCGTTGCGGGGTGGTCAATCTCGATTCGAGATGAAAAAAGTGCTATCTGCTTAACTCCCTTTTTAAGCTTTTTGAACTTCGGGTTATACTTTGTATCTCCCCAGACTCCACAGCCCATGTTTGCCATCTGCACTCTTATCTGATGATGTCTGCCGGTCAAAAGTTCTATAAGCACATAGCTTAAAACGCCTTCGTCGGTTTCAAATTCATCCAGAAGCTCATATGTAAGCTCAGCCTTTTTTGCGCCCTCTGTGTCCTTTTTACATATCCTGGACATATTGGTCTTTGCATCCTTGACCATATAATCGGAAAGCTCACCATACTCCTCGGGGAGCTCTCCCGTAAGCACTGCCTGATAATACTTTACCATAGTGCCGTCCGTCTGCTGTTTTGAAAGCTTAGCCGCAGTATCCTTATCCTTGGCAAATATCATAACACCGCCCACCGGTCTGTCAAGTCTGTGCAGCATCGCAACATACGGTTCGTCATTGGAAGTCTGCTTATCAAATATATAATTTTTAACTATCGTAACCATATCCTCGTCATTAGTTTTATCTGCCTGGGACGGAACTCCCGGCGGCTTTATGCAGACAAGCATATAGTCATCCTCGTATAAAATCTCGAGTCTCAATTCTATGTCTCCTTTAAGCTCTGGTCTCCTTAAAAATATGATCTTCAAGGTCGAGTAAAAACACATAATAAACCATGCCATAATTTATATCATGCACAAGATGTCCGTAGTCATCCACAGTTTTTACCTCTCCATCCTTACATACAATTCGATACCTTACATAATCCATCCTATTGACATTTTGAGGTGTGTTAAACTGCTGCTCATATATTTCCTTTTCAGCTCTTTCAAGGTCATCCGGATGAATCATTCCTTTAAAGCTGTTGCCAACATGTTCTCTAAACTCATCGATATTGTGGCAATTATACATCTTAACAAGTGAATCTCCTATATAAAGCAGTTTCTCGTCTCCCGATGCCTCATATACAAAAAAACCTCACGGCAATCCCCTTGAAAACTCGTCCAAATCAAACATAAACTGCTCACGATTTGGGAGAACCATTTTATCACTATAAAAGTAATATCTGGCTCTACCATCATATTTTGCCTTATAAAGTGCATCGTCCGCATGCTTCATCAAGGTATCAAAATTTTTACCGTTATCCGGAAATATAGCAATACCTATTGAAAAAGTAAATGCTACCCTTTTGCTTCCAATCACACTCGCTTTATTGCAAAGTGCTATGAACTCATTTAGCTTTTCTTTAAGCTTTTCTATATCCACGTCCTTATAAAAAACAACGAACTCATCTCCGCCAAGTCTGAATATAATTCCTTTTTTGGAAAACTGTCTGTTAATTTCCTGTGCACTGCTAATTATAACACTATCACCGCACTGGTGTCCAAAGGTATCATTAATTTTCTTAAAATTATCTCCATCAAAGATGATAAATGCGCATCTTGAATCCGGATTATCTTTAATGTACTCATCAATTCTTCTGATTCCGCCTCTTCTGTTAAGAAGTCCGGTCATAAAGTCTTCTTCCGAGAGCTTGGCAAGTTCTTCGATAGTTTTTAACTCTTCCATAACAAAACCCTCCTTATAAAATTTTCTGCTAACCTCTTTGCAATCCCCCACAGTATTTTAGAACTATCATTTACCAATACTAACATTAATAATTTATAATGCATTATTCTTTTTTCTTTTAATAATTTTCTAATGCATCAATCTTCTTCAAACTCATTAATCTTTCTTCAAAGTAAATGCACTCTTTTTCTCAGGCTCCTCACCAACTATATTTCCGTTTAAATTATAGCTTCCGGAACTATAACTGTTTTCTGAATTACCATCATTATCTCCGGTATAACTGTTGACATTATTTGAAATTTTAAAACCGCTCGCATTGTTTGTACTATTTATGTTGTTTGCGTTGTTCATGTTATTTGTATTGTACATATTGTTTGCATTGTATGTATTATTTGCGTAGTTCATGTTATTAGGATTATAAACATTATACGTTCTCTGCTGTGGCTGATAATTTGGAGTTGCAGGTGCATTTCCGACAGCCTGCTTTTGTGCATCATAAAATGCATAACCGGTAATGAAATACATAGTCGCTCCAAATATAAGCATAATAAGATTATCAGAAATCAGTCCACCAATAGAGTTTACATTTATATCATACTTTGATGCAATTGAGCTTACCATTGCATATGAAAATACAATTGTAATCAGATATATAACTCCCGGCACATACCAGAATTTATCAACCGGTTCATTGTCATCTGCCATTCCGGCAAGTTTCGTCAATGACCAAAATTCAGCTGCCAGCATAAGATATACCAATATTAATACAACTGCTATTCCACCGATTAAAGATATAACACTAAAAGCACTAAGTATAACTATTCCACATGCAACATATAAAATTATTGAGAATATCTTTATACTCTTATAAAACTTATATGTATCGCCTATAAAGAGCCCATATGCGCACACACCATACAATGCTGCAATTGCCAAACCTATCACAATACTAATTCCTTGAGCATCCTCCGAAAAAATACTTGTCAAAGATAAAATTGTCTGAATTCCCCAAAATATTCCTGCAATTTTATAAAGTACCGTATTATTTTGTCTCATGTATAATTCTCCCCTTTCGAAATTATTTGTGCCGATAAGACATATACATTTATTATACTTCCTATCATAAAAAAAATCTATAACTTCTTAAAATAAATTACGGTTTGTCGAGGCAAGGGTCGGCAGGATATGGGTGTAACTGCCGGAAGAAAAATTAAATGGGGTGCGAAATCATATATAGGTCTTTAGAAGGACCGTTTAACGACGCGTACACTTGGCGAAATATAATGAAGAAAAAGGGATTTGAAGCTTTTGCATTCATGCAAAAAAGCGTCAAATCCCTTTTTTCTGAAATTATATTGAGGTTAGTGTGCCTGCGTCGTTAATCGAGCGAGAGCGTGTCCTTCGAAGACCTTATATATGATAAGCACCCTTAAGGAAAACCACTCCGGCAGTTACACCCTCTATATCCTTACGACCTTGCTCATGTAAAGTGGAATTCTACAGTCCGTTGGCTACATCCACAAGGTATTGTCCGTATGCTGTCTTCATAAGAGGCTCGGCAAGCTTAAGAAGCTGCTCTTTATCTATGAAACCACGTCTAAATGCAATCTCTTCTATACAGGAAATGTACATACCCTGACGCTTCTGAAATGCTGCTACAAAGTCTGCGGCATCAAGAAGCATATCATGATTTCCGGTATCAAGCCATGCAAATCCACGTCCTAAGGTTTCCACCATAAGGTCGCCTCTTTCAAGATAAACATTGTTTACACTTGTAATCTCAATCTCGCCTCTTGCTGAAGGCTTAACATTTTTAGCTATCTCAACCACATCATTATCGTAGAAATAAAGTCCCGGTACCGCATAGTTTGACTTTGGATGCTCAGGCTTTTCCTCTATAGATAAAGCCTTACCGTTTTCATCAAATTCTACTACGCCGTACTCTCTCGGATCCTTTACATAGTAACCGAAAATTGTAGCGCCCTTCTCTCTGGTTGCAGCATTTTTTAAAACCTTTGAGAAGCTCTGTCCGTAGAATATATTGTCTCCAAGAACAAGTGCCACACTGTCAGAACCGATAAACTCTTCACCGATTATAAATGCATCCGCAAGTCCTCTCGGAGTCTCCTGAACCTTGTATGAAAACTTCATACCAAGCTGTGAACCGTCTCCGAAAAGTTCTTCAAAGGTAGGTAAATCTCTTGGTGTTGATATAATAAGTACCTCTCTTATACCTGCAAGCATAAGAGTAGAAAGCGGATAGTAAATCATCGGTTTGTCATATACAGGCATTATCTGCTTTGAAACTGCTTTTGTAAGCGGATAAAGTCTTGTACCTGAACCACCTGCTAAAATTATTCCTTTCATGATCAATCTCCTTCCTATCGTTCTAAACAAACTAAACAGGCTTGCGTAATCACAAACCTGTTTAAATTCATCTTAATTATTTCCCTGCGTACATATCCTCATAGTACTTCTGATAGTCGCCGCTTGTTACATTTTTCATCCAATCCTCATGCTCAAAGAACCAGGCGATAGTCTTTTTGATACCCTCTGCAAACATGGTTTCAGGATACCAGCCTATCTCTGCCTTAATCTTGTCTGGAGCTATAGCGTATCTTCTGTCATGTCCCTTTCTGTCCTCAACATAAGTAATCAAATCCTTTGATACAAGCTGCTTTCTCGGATCACCGTCAGGAAGCATCTCCTGAAGTGTGTCTATGATGATATTGATAATCTCAATATTCTGCTTTTCGTTGTGTCCACCGATATTGTAGCTTTCAAAAAGTCTTCCCTGCTCCTGAACCATATCGATTGCCTTTGCATGGTCTTCTACAAATAACCAGTCACGAACATTTTTACCGTCACCATATACAGGAAGCTTCTTACCCTGAAGTGCATTGTTAATTATAAGAGGTATAAGCTTCTCCGGGAACTGGTAAGGTCCATAGTTATTGCTGCAGTTTGTTATATTGGCAGGGAACTTATAGGTATCCATATATGCCTTTACAAGCATATCCGATGATGCTTTACTTGCCGAGTATGGACTATGCGGATCATAAGGAGTTGTCTCATAGAAAAATGCATTGTCATCATCAGGAAGTGAGCCGTAAACCTCATCCGTTGATACATGAAGGAACTTCTTTCCTTCCTTAAAGCCGCCCTCAGGGAGCTCCCATGCAGCCTTGGCACAGTTTAACATAACAGCAGTTCCAAGTACATTTGTCTGAACAAAAACCTCCGGATTTTTAATACTTCTGTCAACATGTGACTCAGCAGCAAAATGTACTACCCTGTCGATATCATTTTCTGCAAATATCTTAGCTATAGCATCCTTATCGCAGATATTTGCCTTTACAAATGTATAGTTATCTCTGTTCTCGATGTCCTTAAGGTTTTCAAGATTACCTGCATAAGTAAGTGCGTCAACATTGATGATTCTGATTTCATTATCATACTTCTTAAACATGTAATGAATGTAATTTGAACCGATAAATCCGGCTCCGCCTGTTACAAGATATGTTCTCATATTTTTCCTCCTATTTTGAAAGTATCTCCTTTAAGATTCTGTTTACCTCTCCCGGGTCTGCCTTACCCTTCATAGCCTTCATGGTCTGTCCGACTAAGAAGCCGATAGCCTTTTCCTTACCGCTCTTGTAATCCTCGACGGACTTCGGATTGGCAGCAACTATCTCTTCAATAGTCTTGGTAAGCGCACCCTCATCATTTACGGTCTTAAGTCCGTTTTCTTCGACATATTTTTCCGGATCGATATCATCCGTAAATATCTTTTCGAAAACCTCCTTGGCAACTGAACCGTTAATAACCTTCTTATCAACCATATCGATAAGTGTTGCAAGATTTTTAGCCGAGAAGCTTAAGTCATCTGCATCCTTATCATGCTCCTTCATAAGTCTCATGGTCTCAACCATAAGCCAGTTGGAAACCTTTTTAGGCTCTGCACCAAGAGCTATGGTTTCTTCAAATATATCCGCCATTTTCTTGGAGTTGGTTATTATATCTATATCGTATTCAGGGATGTTAAACTCATCCTTGTAACGAATTCTCTTTTCATCGCGAAGCTCCGGCTGACGTCTCTTTATAGTATCCAAAAATTCATCATCCACGATAATCGGAACAAGGTCAGGATCAGGGAAATATCTGTAATCCTGTGCGTCCTCCTTGGAACGCATAGCGTATGAATACCCCTTTTCGTCATCCCATCTTCTGGTCTCCTGAATTACCTTTTCACCGGATTCGATTATATCTATCTGACGTTCTCTTTCATTTTCAATTGCTCTCGCAATCGCCTTAAAGGAATTGAGGTTCTTCATCTCTGTTCTTGTTCCGAACTTTTCAGAACCGGCTTCCCTTATCGAAAGATTTACATCCGCTCTCATGGAACCCTCATTGAGCTTACAATCCGAAGCACCTAAGTACTGGATTATAAGTCTTAGCTTATCAAGGTATGCTATAACCTCATCCGCAGAGCGCATGTCAGGCTCTGAAACTATCTCTATAAGAGGCACACCTGAACGGTTATAGTCTACAAGTGAGGTATCGGTAAATGAATCGTGTACCAGTTTACCTGCATCCTCCTCCATGTGAATCTCATGTATTCTTACAAATTTCTTCTCCCCATCCACATCTATCTCAACCTTACCGTCACGGCATATCGGGAAATAAAGCTGTGAAATCTGATAGTTCTGTGGGTTATCAGGATAGAAATAATTCTTTCTGTCAAATTTACCCTTTCTGGTTATATTACAATTAGTTGCAAGACCAACCGCAACTGCCTTTTCAAGCACTGCCTTATTTAACACAGGAAGTGATCCCGGCATACCGGTACATACAGGGCAGGTGTGTGTATTCGGCTCTCCACCGAATTCGGTTGAACAGCCGCAGAATATCTTGGTCTTGGTTGCAAGCTCTACATGGACTTCAAGTCCTATCACGGTTTCATATGTCTTTTCCATAATATTCTAAAGCCCCCTTTCCGCAATCGGAGATCTCTTGTAGCTTCGACTTTGCTCGTAAGCATAAGCGGCTCTTAAGATACTCTTTTCATCAAAGGTCTGTCCCAGAAGCTGAAGACCGATTGGAAGTCCGTTCTTATCATATCCGCAAGGAAGTGATATACCCGGAAGTCCGGCAAGATTAACGGATACCGTATATATATCCCCGAGGTACATTTTAATCGGATCACTTAAGGACTCGCCACATTTTAATGCGGTTGTAGGTGCAACCGGTCCGAGTATTACATCATACTTTGCAAATGCATCGTCAAAGGCTTTTTTGATAAGAGCCTTGGTCTTAAGTGCCTTGACATAATAAGCATCATAATAACCGGAGCTAAGTACAAATGAACCAAGCATAATTCTACGCTTAACCTCTGCTCCAAAGCCTTCTGAACGTGTCTTTTTATACATATTATGCAAGTCCGTATAATCAGCGGTTCTGTAACCGTATTTAACACCGTCAAATCTTTCAAGATTTGAAGATGCCTCCGCTGATGCAATTATATAATATGCGGGGATTGCATAATCAACCATGCCAAGTGAAAACTCTTCAACTACAGCGCCCTTTTCTTCGAGCACCTTTGCAGCAGCAAGCACCGCATCCTTAACTTCAGTATCTATACCCTCTGCAAGATAATCACTCGGAATACCTATCTTCATTCCCTTTACATCATCAACAAGTGCAGATGTAAAATCAGATGCAGCATCCTTATAAGAAGTCGAATCCTTATCATCATGCTGACATATAATCTCTAAAATAGTTGCACAGTCTCTTACATCCTTTGCTATAGGTCCAATCTGATCAAGAGATGAACCATAAGCAATAAGTCCGTAACGGGATACTCTTCCGTAGGTCGGCTTGATACCTGTTACACCGCAAAAGGATGCCGGCTGTCTTATGGAACCACCTGTATCGGAACCGAGTGCAAACGGTACCTCTTCAGATGCAACTGCTGCCGCAGAACCACCTGATGAACCTCCCGGTACCCTGTCCAAATCCCAAGGGTTCTTAGTAGCACCAAAATACGAAGTCTCTGATGTACTTCCCATCGCAAACTCATCCATATTGGTTTTTCCGATTATAACCGCACCTGCTTCCATAAGCTTTTCAACTGCTGTAGCGGTATATGTCGGTACGAAATTACCGAGTATTTTTGAAGAACATGTAGTAAGAAGGCCTTTGGTACACATATTGTCCTTAATCGCAACCGGTACACCGGCAAGAGGGCCGTTAAGCTCACCTGCATCAATCTTCTTCTGGATTTCTTCTGCCTGCTTTAAAGCGCCTTCCTTATCAACGGTTACAAAGGAGTTAACATCCTTTTCTATGCTTTCAATTCTGCGGAGGCTTTCTTCTACGGCTTCTTTAACTGTAACTTCTTTATTCTTTATCTTCTGTCCAAGCTCTACTGCTGTCAAACTCATCAAATCCACAAAAGCCACCTCCTAATCAAATGTCTTGGGAACGTCATAGCATCCGTTACGCTCCTCAGGTGCATTGGCAAGCATATTTTCTCTGTCATCGCCATTAGTAACCACGTCCTCCCTAAATACATTGCTTATAGGGAACGCATGGCTCATCGCCTCTACATTGTCTGTATCAAGCTCATCTAATTTGCCGACATAATCAAGCATATTAGACATATCCTTTTTTGCCTGTTCCTTTTCCTCATCGGAAAGCTCAAGCTTGGCAAGGATTCCAACATAATCAATTGTTTCGTCTGTAATAACCATTTTAAACCTCGTTTCTATACACCTATTGTCTTATCTTAATATGAACCTCACGAAGCTGCTGCTCGGTAACCTCATTTGGTGCACCACACATTAGATCTTGAGCTGTTCCGCTCATAGGGAACGGAATAACCTCTCTGATATTTTCCTCTTCCTTAAGAAGCATTATCATACGATCAACACCCGGTGCCATACCTGCGTGTGGAGGTGCACCGAACTGGAATGCACTGTAAAGCGCTCCGAACTTAGCCTCAAGTACTTCTTTGTCATATCCTGCTATCTCAAATGCCTTTTCCATAATCTGCATATCGTGATTTCTTACAGCACCTGATGAAAGCTCAATACCGTTACATACGATATCATACTGGTATGCAAGAATCTCCAAAGGATCCTTCTCATTTAATGCTTCAAGACCACCCTGTGGCATAGAGAACGGATTGTGCGTAAAGCCAATCTTCTTGGTCTCATTGTCATACTCATACATCGGGAAGTCGTTTATATAACAGAAGCGGTATGCATTCTTCTCAAGCAAATCAAGTCTTGTTCCAAGCTCTGTTCTTATCTGGCCTGCAAAGAGTGATGCCTGCTTCTCATTATCTGCGATGAAGAAAATGGTATCACCAACGTTAAGTCCTGCAAGTTCCTTAAGCTCACCCTTCATATCATCCGGAATAAACTTATCTATAGGTCCCTTATATGAACCATCCTCCAAAACCTCAAGGTAACCAAGTCCGCCCATACCGATTGAGGTTGCGAACTTAAGCATCTTCTCATGCTGTCCCTTTGAAAGCTTGGCATGAACATTTATGGCTCTTACGGTCTTATTCTGAAACGGCTTAAAGGTACATCTGTTAAAGAACTCAGATAAATCTATAATAAGGAGTGGATTACGCAAATCCGGCTTATCAGTACCGTACTTAAGCATAGCCTCCTTGTAGCTTATAATCGGATATGGTGCTTCGGTAACCGCATAGCCCTTTGGTGCAAATTCCTTAAATGCAGCGGTAAGCACTTCCTCTCCTACCTTAAATACATCCTCCTGTGTAGCAAAGCTCATCTCGAAGTCAAGCTGATAGAACTCTCCCGGTGAACGGTCAGCTCTCGCATCCTCATCTCTGAAGCAAGGCGCTATCTGAAAGTACTTATCAAAGCCCGAAACCATAAGAAGCTGCTTATACTGCTGAGGTGCCTGCGGAAGCGCATAGAATTTACCCTTATATCTTCTTGAAGGAACGATATAATCTCTTGCTCCTTCAGGAGATGAAGCACAAAGAATCGGGGTCTGTATCTCAAGGAATCCAAGCTCTGTCATCTTCTGTCTTAAGAAGCTTATAACCTTTGAACGGAATATCATGGTATCCTTAACCTTACGGTTTCTCAAATCAAGATAACGATACTTAAGTCTTACATCCTCTCTGACCTCCTTTGAAGTAGTAACCTCAAACGGAAGCTGCTTATAAATCTTTCCGAGTATATCCACCTCATGAGCCTCAAGCTCGATTGTACCTGTAGGGATTTTAGGATTGTATGTATCCTCATCCCTGTGCTGGATATTACCTTTAACCGAGATACACTCTTCTCTTGTGATACCGTCGAGTAGACTTGTATCTCTCATAACTACCTGCATAACTCCGTACATATCTCTTAAGTCAACAAAGGATACTCCACCGTGGTCTCTTATATTTTCAACCCATCCGGCAAGTCTTACATCCTTACCCACAAGCTCCTCTGTTATATTTTCCATTGTCATGTCTCTGTAAATATTTGGTTGCATTTTTTCTCTCCTATCATAAAAATAAAATATCCCGAAGCCATAGTAATATGACTTCGGGACGAATAAACATTTTATCCGCGGTACCACCCGCATTGAAGCAAAAGCTTCCTCTCTTGACCTTTAACGGTGGTCAGCCGAATATACCTAGACCTCTTACCTATGCCATAAAAATTATCAAAGATATTCTTGCATATTGTTAATGCAAGCTCGTGATAAAACTCTAAGATGTAGGCTTCAGTATACCTGCTCAGGTAGTGTTCCGCTTTTGTAGGGTGTCATGTTATAGCTCTCAGTCTGTGACCATATTCCCTGTCATGTCCTTTTACAAGCAGTCTCCGTCAACGCATTTTCCTTATACAATTAGCTGTATTATATGATAAGTTTTATCAAAAGTAAAGGGTTTTAAACAGTTTTTAAAAGTTTAAACTAATTTTTTTATCTTTTATCAATAATCCAGCCTCATTTGAATTATTTCAGCAAATCTCGGAAGCTTAAGAGATAAATAGCCATAATGAGATACATCAACTAAACCTTTGTATTTTAATCTTTCACGATATACGGACATATTACTTGAATTAATATCTATGGCACTTCTGATATCAGCAATTTTCATTTCGCCATTTTTTATTATCAATTCAATAATTTCTTTTTCTTTTGCTGACAACTCAAACCATATTTTTTCATATACATAATTTTCAAGATAATCATCATATTGTGGAATAATACTGTTCAAATCAGCATCTTTTGAATTTGATCCGTATTTTTTCCAAAACAGATATCCTAACACCTGATAAGCAAATGCATATCCTTTTGTAAGCCTGCCCATTGTCTGTGCAGTTTCCGTATCAAGATTAAAAATATTTTTATAGCTCCTTGCTATTGAGTTCACACTCAACGGTTCAAGCATAATCTTCGGTGCACGATACAAAAATGTTAAAGTCTTTTCATTTTGCAAATTATAAATATTATCATAAAGGCCTGTCATCAAAAGATAAACTGGCAATTTTTGTCTTAAAAGCATCTGAAATGTTCCGGCAAATATTTTAACATAATCATTATTTATTATTTCATCTATTGATATTAAAAGACGTTTGCCTTTTTTTGCAATCTCTCCAACCATACATTCTAATGCAGTACCTATATCGTATATTGGATTTCCGTTTTCGATATGGACGCCTAATCCAAATGCCGAAAAATCGAAATTTGCTGCAACAAAGTTCTTCCTCAATTCTTTAATACTATATAGCTTTGAAGCAATAGACTGCAATATATCTGTGTCCGGAATTGTATTTACTACAATCCAATCATCTTCTTCCGATAGCTTTTCTGTTATCGACGCAAGCATAACTGTCTTGCCGGAACCCCTTACTCCTGTAATCATATAGGCATGATTTGAAGTTTTTTCAGCAGTAAATGTATCTATTATCTCACTTGTTTCTGAATACCTTGATATATATTCTGTCGGCTCAATTCCAAAAGAAATCGTAAATGGATTATCTGACATATTTATCCTCCCTTCCTTTATATGACAGGGTAATTATAACTTATTAAAGCTCGTTACAGCCTTCAGCTTTCTTTTATAACTTGTTATATCTTGTTATAACTTTTGTTTCTATTTTATAACTTGTTATATCTTGTTATAACTTTTGGTTTAATTTTATATCTTGTTATAACTTTTGTCAACAAACCTAACAAATTTAAAAATATAATTTATACTTCCATTATTTGTTCATATGTTTACTTATCCCATTAATCATATATGCCGGCATCATAAAGAGTGACCTAATAAATCCATAACCCGCATACCGATATGTCTTAAAGGTCATAACCGCAGCCTTAAGCTTATTATGCGACTTACTGCCCTTTATATCACGATACTTAAGAAGCGGCTCATTTATGTTACATACCTTTGCACCATCCTTAACCGCCGTAAGCCACACATAGTAGTCCTCGTGGGCATCCTTATCATGTCTCATAGGATATTTCTTCATCAGTTCTTTTTTTGCAAGGACAGCCGAGCAGTTTATATGGTTTGACCGTTTTAAATCCTTAAGCGTTATTTCTTCTTTTTCAAAACCGATTATCTGCCCGAGACTATCACCGTTTTCGTCTATCATCTCTCTTGAAGCGGTACAGATATCAGCATCTTTTTCTTTAATGAAATCAATCTGTCTTTTAAGCTTGTCGCTTGTCCACATATCATCCGCATCAAGATAAGCCACATAATCTCCTCTCGCTATCTCAACACCCAGATTACGGGTTTTTGCGACTCCAAGATTTTCAGAATTTTTCCTGACTATAATCCTGGTTTTGTCCTTTAAAACATTATGATTATTTTTCACATAATCAAGTACTGTTTCAAGTGACTTATCCGTGGAGCAGTCATCTATAACAATTATCTCCTTTTTTACCTCCTGAATAAGTGCAGAGCGAAGCGCATCCAATATGTAGTTTTCAGAGTTATAAAGAGGGATAATTATTGATATCATTTCTTATACTTCTCCAGTTCATCCCCAAACACGAGCTTCATAATCTTTTCCGTTGCGTGTCCGTCGCAGGCACTCATAAATTTATCCTTAAAATCTATAACCTTCTGCTTGTCAAAGTTCTTGTCTATATCCTTGATATAATTTATCATCTCTTCATTGGTTGCATAAATCGGGCCCGGCACAAATTCCTTGTAGTCATAATAAAATCCACGCCAGTCATAATAATTATCCAAATCATACGCAAAAAACAGCATAGGTCTTTCAAAGAGCGAATATTCAAATACAAGTGATGAATAATCCGAGATACATATATCGGAAATGCAAATCAAATCATCTATCGACATACTCTCGGTGCAATCTATTGCAAAATCCTTATACTTATCTTCGATTAAAACCTTTTCCTTCACAAAAGGATGATGCTTAAACACAAGTATATACTCATCATTAAACGCCTTATAAAACTTGGCTATATCAAGTTCATCCGGAAGCTTTGCTTTGGCAACCCTGCCTCTGAAAGTAGGAGCATAAAGAATAATCTTTCTCCCGTTTTTCTTTGGAAAAAGCTTATCCATTTTTTCCTCTGCGGTCTTTATATTTTCCTTATGATAGAAATAGTCCGTCCTTGATATACCTATGCCTTTTGCAACACCTTTTTTCAGATTCATCGCTTCGGTATAAGCCCACTCAACCTCAGGTGCACTTACAGTCACATGAGTATAATTCTTATGATAAGGATATTTCTCTAAAGTCTTTCTGTTATCACCAAAGATAAGATCGGCAGTACTCATTCCGAATTTTTTAAATGCACCGCATCCATGCCATAGCTGGGTTACAACCGTTTCCTTTCTAAGCGGCAAACATGCAAACACATTTGAGGCATCATTCATAAACACATACTTAGCCGTTGCCACATCCTTAATCATATCCTCACAAAGCCTCTGATATTCTTTCCTTTTTACAAAGCCCATCTGTAGGAAATGCGTATGTATGTCGAAGCTGTAGTTATTCTTTAACTCATTATAAATATACTCCGAGCTGTTGGTTATGAACTTCATGCGTCCTTCGATAAAGATAATCTTCTTATCATCTACCGGATTTTTTTCATACTTTTTGTAAAGCTTCGGATATCTGATCTTGAACATATAAAACTTATAAAGCTTTATAAAAGGCTTCTTAATCTTTTTCTTTATTCTTCTTGTTTTGTAATAGACAAATCTTACCGCCTTATATGGTGCGGTTTCCTTTACCTTAGGAAAACACTTTGTCTTTTTGAACTTATCAAGCATCTCTTTTCTCTCCCATAAAAATGTGACACATTTTCTTTCAAAATGTCACATATCTATCTCGTCAAATCTATCCTATCATATCTGTCCCTCAATATAATCCATGATTCGTTTGGTTGCCTTGCCGTCACAACCATTCATAAATCTTGTTCTGAAGTCCTCTCTTTGCTCGGACATATCATCATTATAAAGTGCTTCCTTTATATTATATTTAAGATTTTTCTTGTCTCTTACAATTCGTCCCGGAAGCTTATTGTAGTTTATATAAAAGCCTCTCTTATCAGTATATTTTTCAAGATCGGGAGCATAAAAAAGTACCGGCTTATCCAGTAAAAGATATTCAAAAAAGACAGATGAATAATCCGTGATAAGCATATCCGCACAAACCAAAAGCTCTTCTGTAGTCATGATATTTGACTTATCCTTTATCATATGCGGATGAAGACTTTCTATAAGAAATGCATCCGGAAGCTCACGCACACATGCATTTATATCAAGGCGAAGATTATCAAAGAGCTTTGCATTTTTTGACTCTTTGGTTCTTCCTGCATTTCCGCGAAATGTAGGTGCCCAAAGTATGACTTTTTTATCCCTTGCATTGGGATAGGCAAATCTGAATTTGTCCCTGCATGCCTCTTTATATTCCTCATCATAAAACTTATCTGTGTAAACTGCACCTATAGGTCTTACGATATTATTTTCAAAATCGGGTATCTGCATCGCAGAACGAAAATAAGTCCTGCACTCATCTCCCGACACGGTAACCAAATCATAATTTTTTATCGGTGATCCAAGATAAAACTTTGGTATATCATCATATGCGTCATGTCCAAATCTTTTAAATGCACCGCAGCCGTGCCACAACTGTATGACCTTTGTCTCCTTCTTTTTTTTACAGGAGGAAACCGGAAGATAATAATCACAGATTATTACAAAAGCGGCCTTTGGATATACACGCATAAAATTCATCATGCTGTTTATAACGTCACGTCTTTCATGCTTGGATGAATCTATATAAAATTCTCTTATATCATAATGTTCTTTTTTTAAGCTCTCCCTTATGCTCATCATATAAGGCGGACAGGAATCATGCTTTGAATCGGCAAGTATAACAAGCTTATCCTCAACCTTACTCCACCTGTTTTTAAAATAAACAAGCGGAAAAACCATATATTGCATGAACATTTTAAATATCTGTTTTAATTTAAATTTCATACTAAACCTCTTATATAAATCATGTTTCAAAAATCACCAAAATCTTTTATCGAAAAATCTCTTATTGATTGTAGCTACTTTATCATCTCCTCATACCTTGCCACGACCTCTGTCATATCTCCGTATGTAACAAGCTTGCCATGCTCCAATATAAGAGCCTTATTGCAAATACTTTTTACCTGTTCGATATTGTGAGACACAAATAAAACAGTTGTACCTGTATCCATCATATCAAGCAGCTTCTTTTCACTCTTTTTTCTAAACTTTGCATCCCCTACGGAAAGCACCTCATCAAGTATAAGTATATCCGGTTTAACAATTGTAGCTATCGCAAAGCCAAGCCTTGCCTTCATACCGGACGAATAGTTTTTAAGAGGTACATCTATAAAGTTTTTAAGCTCTGTAAACTCGATTATCTCATCTATCTTTTCATCCATAAATTTTCTTGTATATCCAAGAACCGCTCCGTAAAGATAGATATTTTCCTTTCCCGTATACTGCATGTCAAAGCCTGCGCCAAGCTCTATCATAGGTGCAAGAACTCCCTGCTTGTAAACCGTTCCCTCGGTAGGACGAAATACTCCGGCGATAACCTTCATAAGAGTTGACTTTCCCGCTCCGTTAAGTCCGAGTATACCGACACGTTCTCCTTTTTTTACATCAAAGCTTATATTCCGTAGTGCCCAGAACTCATCAAACTTTAATTCATGCTTCATAAGCTTGATAAAATACTCCTTAACACTGTCAACCTTTTCGGTGCTTAAATTAAAGCGCATTCCGATATCAGATACGCTAAGTGCGATATCTTCTGTATTAAGTTTTTCATTTATTACATTATTCTTATCTGACATCTTTCCTCCATATTTTTAACAGATAATATCACACAGATACTAAGTGCATAGTATATATTCCAATCAACTTGTCCTAATCAATTCGATTTGTTGAATACATCTCAATTAATACATCAAATATATCTTATATATATAATATAAATTTATCCTGATTCCTATCAAAAACAACTATTCCAATAATCACACTGACAATCGCAAATACCGCTGAATATCCAAGCATCCATGTATCCATGGTTTTTCCAAATACACAGCTTCTGAAATTAGATATTATACAAAACAACGGATTATATTTTAGTATCCATCCTACACTGCTTCCAAGTATTTTTTCAGGATAATAAAATATCGCACAGGTATACATCACAAGCATTAAAAGGACATTCCACAGATATTCCATATCTCTGAAAAATACTCCGACGGTTGAAAGTATAAGTCCTGCTCCCACTGAAAGTAAAAACAATACAAACAGTGGAACGACAGCTAGCAAAACTCTCCATGTAGGATAAACGCCGAGCACAAGCGATACGCCCAAAAGTACGACAAGCGAAATCAAAAACAGTATGTAATTAAATGTAATTGCTGAAAGCGGATATAGTGCCTTTGGCACATATACCTTTTTTATCATTCCCTGATTGGCACGTATGGATTTTAATGCAGCCGTTGAGGACTGCGAAAAAAGAGTATAGATAAGTCTGCCTGCAAGAATGTATACCGGAAACTCCTTTTCGTTATGACCAAGCAAGGTACCAAATACTATAGTCAGTACAATCATGGTAAGAAGAGGCTCTATCATGGACCAGATTATTCCAAGATAGGACCTCCTGTATTTTAGCTTTATTCCTTTTCTTACAAGCTCAACAAATAGATTACTGTATTTTTTATATTCGTCTATTTTAGTGTTCATATAAACTCCTGAGAACATCTATCGTATGATGAAGTCCTTCTTTGATATCAAAGTACGACTTCCATCCTGTTTCCTTTATCTTATCTGAAGCAAGTGTTGCCTTAGTAGCTTTTGAATACCCTGCGCGTTCTGTCTCACTCGGAAGTTCAAATATAACCTTCTTACCTACATAATCAGCTATTATTCCCGCAAGGTCTTTGAGCATTATGTCAGAAGCATCCGAAACAACATTGTAAGCACCACCACACTCTCCGTCAAACATAAGTTTAATTATGCCTGAAACCGCATCCGCTACATATGCATAGGAGTAAAGCTGTGTTCCTTCACTTTTCAAAACTATATCCTCACCGTTTACACCCTTTTTTATAAATTGTGAAAGTGCCTTTGTATCGGAATTAAGCATGGTCGGACCATAACATCTTGAAAGTCTCGGTATAACCACATCCATTTTCTTTTGCTTTATATACGCCTGACAAAGTGCTTCGCCAGTTCTCTTACTCTCCGGATATCCTGCACGAAGGGTATTGCAGTCTATATAGCCAAGATAGTCCTCTGCAAATGTATCGGTATCCCCTTTATTTTCTCCATATATCTCAACAGAAGAAAGAAATACAAATCGTTCACAGCCAACTGTAGCAGCCCATTCCAAAAGGTTATAGGTTCCTATTACATTTGCGGATATCGTTCCTATCGGGTCACTGGAATAAGCAACCGGATGAGTATTGCTTGCTGCATGAATTATATAATCAACCTTTTTTCCGCATATATCACTTTCTATCGGAAGATTGATATCCTGCTTTACAAAAATGAATTTATCATTTTCAAGATCATAATATTTTGAAAATCTGTTTTTTGCCTTTTCTTCATTTCTTCCAAAGGCATATACAGTCACGTTCTGATTGTAGTTTACATTTCTGTACATAAGTACATCGATAAGAAAGCTTCCTATCATTCCAGTAGCTCCGGATATGGCGAGACTTTTTCCTTCAAGCTTTTCCCATGCATAATCAAATGCAGCTATCTTTTTTACATCATTCATGTAAGTAGTGTTATCATACAAACTCATAATATTTCCTTTTCTATCTAACTAAATTTTTTTATTCATATCTTTTTTATCATCTTTTGATAAGAATACACAACTTTTTTATAATTCCAAAATACAACTGATTATCATTTAGTCAGCAGCCTTTATATATCAATAGATCTGCCGTTATTTAAGCCACTTATCCTTTTCAGCAGTCAGATATCCCTTAAATATCTCAAGATCATCCTTTGTTGTAAGCTTGATATTTTTATCAGAGCCCTTTGCAAAATAAAGAGTCTCACCAAGCTCAACCATCATGGTGTTGGTATATGACGAACCGTATATTCCTATCTCTTCCCTAAATGCCTTCTCATATGCCCAGACAAGCTTATCAAATTTATACGCCTGCGGAGTTGATACTCGTCTCAAGGTCTCTCTCGGGATATATTTTTTAGTTGTATATTCATCCTCTATTACAAAAATCTGTTCATTATACGGAAGTGATGTAACACCGTTTCCGTGCTCGTTACATTTTGCTATTACATCCGTCAAAACCTCATCATCCACAAGAGGTCTGATACCGTCATGAATGATTATGTTATCCTTATCACTGCATACACCCTTAAGGTTATCGACTCCGTTTCTGATGGATTCCTGCGCAGAATTACCACCTGATATAACCCATTTAACCTTATCAATATTAAACTGCTTTGCATATGCCCAAAGAACATTGTGCCAGCCTTCTATACACACAACCTCAATCGCATCAATTAACGGATGTCTCTGAAAGCTCTCGAGTGTGTAAATAAGTATTGGCTTGTCGTATACATTTATAAACTGCTTTGGGATATCCTGTCCCATTCTCTGTCCCGAACCGCCTGCAATAATAATCGCTACATTCATATCTTATTACCTTTCTTATCTGATAAATCGTATTTTTTTGAATAGGTTTTTGCTTTATAATCCGAAGGAAGCGCCGTGAGCTTTTTATCATCTATACCCTCAGAGCTTTCCTTTCTAAACATTATTTTTAGTGTAAGAAGCATCAGCTTTATATCCAGCCAATATGAATACTGTTGGATATAAGTAAGATCCATCTTAAGCTTATCTATCGGTGAAGTATTGTATTTTCCATATACCTGCGCATAACCGGTTAGACCCGCCTTTACCTTAAGTCTGAAATCAAACTGCGGTATGCTTTTTTCATATTTTAAAAATATCTCCGGTCTCTCAGGTCTTGGACCGACCAGAGACATATCACCCTTTAAAACATTAAAAAGCTGTGGCAGCTCATCCAGATGAAGATTTCTTATAACCTTTCCTATCGGTGTTATCCTTGAATCGGATTTACTTGCAAGCCTTGCATTTTTTCCCTTATCATCTTCATCATTTTTCATGCTTCTGAATTTGTATATCATAAACATCTTGCCATTTCTTGTCAAGCGAAGCTGTTTATAAAAAACATTTCCACCATCATACAGCTTTATGGCAATCGCAATGATCAGCATAATCGGAGAAAGCACCACCAACGCTGCAAATGATACTATGATATCAGTAAGCCTTTTTAGTATTCTGTCATCGATATTAAGACCATAATTTCTTGAAAGATATATAGGTGTGTCTACCAGATATAGATCATCCGAGCATTTCATAATTATATCTGTAATCTTTGGAACTATATATGTCCTTATGGAATGCTCATAGCAGTATTTGACAATTTCATTTCTTTCTTCCGCCGGAAGATCATAAAGAAATACTCCCTCAAAATCAAGAACATCACTGCATATTCTCTCAAAGCCCTTTTGATAATTAAGTATTTCGCAAACCTCATATCTGTCCTGTCTTGCGTCCAGTTTTTTCAAGAAGGTTTCAAGTGGATAATTTCCGTAAATCAAAATCACCCTTCTCGGCGGATAGATGTGAACATATATCCGTCTTACCAAAATCACCCATAGTACGTCAAATACAATCTGGACTACAGCCATAATAACGATCGGAAGAACATCAACATAATCGCTCCATACCATGCATATAAATATATGTCCCACCATCGCTGCAAATATAACCGCAAGCATATGCGAAAGGCAAAGATCCATACTTCTCATATAGCTGTTCTTATATCCGTTCAGGGCTTTGGTGATAAGAAACATAAATAAAGCATACATCCCTATCACAATCGCGTCCCCGTTATGGTATGTAGTGCTTCTGTAATACTCGAACCAAACATAAGAAAATGATAAAATCTCAAATAGCAGTATTATGAAGTTTGCTCCCAGACCCAGTATTCTTTTTTTCTGCTCATAAGCATACATAAGTCAATCCTCTGTCTATCAATCAGACCGTGTTATAAATGTCATTTTTAGCAATCCAGCACTTATCTCAATTTATATCACCGTAATAAATAATCTACAGCTCTATCTCCCCATCAAACACAACCCTTGCAGGTCCTGTCATATATACAACATTTTCGTCTCTGTCCCATCTTATAACAAGCTCGCCGCCTAAAAGTCTTACTGTCACTTCATCTTCAGTGAGACCGTTAAGTATAGCTGCAACTACTGATGCGCAGGTTCCTGTTCCACAGGCAAGTGTCTCTCCCGAACCTCTTTCCCACACACGCATCTTTGCATAGGTTCTGTCGACTATCTGTACAAATTCTGCATTTACTCTTCTCGGAAAGAATTCATTGTTTTCAAACAACGGACCAACCTCCTCAAGCGGAAATGTATCCGTATCCTCCACAAAGACCACGCTATGTGGATTTCCCATAGAAACACATGTCGTTCTGTATTCTTTTCCACCCACATTTATCGGATAGTCCACTACCTTATCCATCCCTTCAGGCAAAGCTTCGGCAAGAACCGGTACCTCTTTCGGCTCAAGTATAGGCGCACCCATATTTACAGTGACCTTTTCAACCTTTCCATCCTTTACAAAAAGCTTCAAATACTTTATACCTGCAAGTGTCTCAACAGTTATATCTTCTTTATCTGTAAGTCCATAATCATAGACATATTTTCCTACACATCTTATGCCGTTTCCGCACATTTCAGACTGTGAACCGTCAGCATTATACATCTCCATAGTAAAATCTGCTATTTCAGATGGTTTGATAAGGATAAGTCCATCCGAACCGATTCCAAAATGTCTGTCGCTAACCTTTACAGATATTTCAGACGGATTTTCCACCTTTTCCTCGAAGCAATTTATATATACATAATCATTTCCAAGACCTTCCATCTTTGTAAATTTCATCTTTAATCTCCTTCTTTCATATCAAGCCATAAACTCCGTTATATTGTACCACCAATCAAGAAGTTACACAACGAAAAATTACGGTTTGTCGGGCAAGAGGATCGAGTATAGAGCATGGTATGCACGAAGCCGGCTATAAGCAAAGGTACACGCATAGCACGTTCGCACTCTTTGAAACCTGTAGGAGTACTAAGCTCATAAATGTATATTATTTTAAAGCAAACCAAGTTTAAAACGGCTATGCTTAGCACCTTGCTTATAGCCGGCCTCGTACATACCGCTCTATACTCGACACGCTTCGCGTGATGATATACTTGATAATTAACTATTA
>CACWQH010000010.1 GCA_902762955.1 uncultured Lachnospiraceae bacterium | reverse complement strand
CGCGATTGCTTATGATGAGCAAAACGGAAGAAATACGGATTACGCGGGCAGAACGCATAATTTTACTTATTCCTATGCCGGCGGTATTATCGGAAAAGCAAGCAGGGATATGACTATCGATACATGTTCGAATGCTTCCTCGGGAACTGTTTCCACATTGGGAACATATACCGGCGGACTTGTTGAAGTAAATGAAGGTCTTGTTATAAATTGTAAGACCAATTCATTCGGTAAGAGCTCCGATGATTATGTCGGAGGTATTTGCGGACTTAACAAACTTTCGGGTAATATTACAAATTGTCATGCTGAAAATGTAACCATAAGCGGAAGAAATATTGTTTCGGGAATTGCTGCCGAAAACTTCGGAAATATCGTTAGCAGTAATGTTTCAAAATTAAGGATTCTCGTATCCGGAGAAAATGTAATTGATACGGAATCCGGTGAGTCGACTATAGATGGCGTGTCTGCCGCGATAGCAGCCTATAACGAAGGCTTTGTAGGATTAAATAAAGAAATAAATGTTGACATATCATCAAAGGGAAACTATACCGGAGCTGCAGTCGGAATCAATGCTGCAAACGGTTATGTTACCAATACAGATATGCCTTCGAATGTTGATGTTACGGATGATAAGTCTGTTTATGATGACAAACTTGTGAAGATAACGGGTGTTGTTGAAGGTCTTACTTCGGTAGGTGGTCTTATCGGTAAGAATATCGGAACCAACACATCAAATATAATTTGCGGATTTTCCAATAATTCCGTTGTAACGGCTAAAAAGGGACTTGCAGGCGGTATAATCGGTGATAATGCATCGGGAAATATTATAGCGTTCTGTGATAATTATGAGGTTGTTACGGCTGCGAATGCAGGACATGCCGGAGGTATAACATCCACAAATAACAGCATAATCACAAAATGTAATAATTATGCCGAAATCAAGGCGTCTTCGGGTATGTGCGGAGGTATTACCGCATTGAACAATGAAGGGGCTTCTGTTTCGTATTGTCTTGTTGAACCGAAACCGGGAAAAACATCTCTTAATTTTGCATCAAAAGATGCGGTTGGAGGAATTTCGGCTATAAACAGCGGAGTCATTGAAAACAATAATCTGAAAAATGTTAATGTATACAATTATACTACCAGCAAAGACAGTAGTATCGGTGTAGTTGTAGGTATTAATGAGAAAACAGGTAAGGTTAAATTTGCAGACTCTTCAATTAACGGAAAGAGTATAATTAATTGTTCGGCAAGAACATATACGGATAACAGTTTTGTAGGTGGAGTTGCCGGAACAAATAAGGGAAGTATAAAAGGTGCTGACTTAAACAGTGCATCACTTCCTTCTACCGTTATTGAAGCTGAAGTTGGATTTATGCCTAATTCGGCTGCGGTAGCAAGCTTTGGCGGAGTTGCCGGTGTGAATTTAGGAGAAATATCAAATCTTTCCGTAGACGGAACCGTAATAGGCGACTTGGGATCGGAAACCATTGGTTACGGCGGTATAGCGGGAATTAACGGATATCTTACATCCAGGGAAGCAGCGGATGCACTTAAGGAAGCTAAAAAGGTAAATCCTGATATTGACGGATATACTGCAAAGATTTCCAATTGTACATTTGACGGAGAGGTATTCGGAGAAGGCTCGGGTGCCGGTATTGCATATATCGGAGGTATTTCCGGAAATAATGCATACGGTGGTGAGATAGAGCATTGCTATATCGGTGTTATCGTGGATGATACAAGCTCAAATGAAATTCAGAGAGTAACAAAAATATATGCAGGCAAGCAGGAGACAACAAATTCGTCCGGACAGACCGTTATGACTGTTGATCCGGGAATTGAATACAGAAATAAGGGTACAGCTTACGAGGTTAAGGTAATTAATTCTTCTTATGATAAGATGTCCTATGCATATATAGGCGGAGTTGCGGGTGTAAATTACGGCAGGGTTGCTTCATGCGATAATTATGCCAAGTCTACGGAGCCTGTAAGAGTATATTCATTTATATCATCATCAGGTGGTATAGTAGGATATTCTTTCCCTGATTCATATGTAACGGGTACGAAGGAAGAGTATCTTACAACAGGTAAGGATTGGAAGGTTTTATCAAGAAGTACGGATAACGACAGAGGAAACGGAGGAATAATCGGTTTCTATAAGTGTACCAACGATATTGATTATTGTGATAACTATGCGGATGTTGAATGTGTATTTAAGGCAAATACAAGTGTAAGCGGTATTGTCGGCTTTATTAATCAAAGCTATGATACCAAGGTTAAATTGACATACTGTAACAATTATGGAAATATGCTTGGATATACCAGAACCGGAGGTATAGTATCTCACCTTTCATTCAGCGGTATTCGTTTTGAAAATTGTACAAATTACGGAACCGTAAGAGGCATAAACGAAGCTGCAGCCGGATTTGTTCAGGCTATCTGGCAGGGTGGTTATGACGTTGAATTTATAAATTGCTGTAACCATGGTAATATTTTATCACCTAATGAAAATGGTGCCGGTTTCTATGCAAGACGTATAGAGTGCAAGGGTGACGGTGCACTTCAAAGATATGTAAATTGCGTAAATACAGGTTCAATCGGAAGACTTAGGAATAATGACAAGGCTCCGGATTATTCACAGGCAGCCTCGAAAAATGCGACAGGATTTTCGTCTGACGGTTCCCAGGCTTATTTTACAAATTGTCGTAATTACGGAAACGGTAATATTTATGGTTTGGGATCAAACGGAATCCATTCAAAGGACAGTCTTGATATTTCTCAAAATGTAAATACAACCAATGCAAATCAATATATCGGAACACTGGCTAAACAGTATTCGGATAAGAGTAAATCAACAAATAATTATTATGTATTAAGAGATAGTTCGGAACCTTCCGCAAATGCAAAATATGGAGTTTATACTTCGATTGTATCAAATTATCATTTCATTTGGGCATCGAGCGGAAATAATATTTATTCCGTATATGAGCCTGCTGATAAGAATAAGCGAATAAGAAGTTCAAATAAAATCAGCGGTTCACCTAAGATGGTAATTGACTTTAATATGGCATATGATGAAAGCTCTTCAGGTGCTGATGCTATAGTAGTTTATTTTGCAAATATTGATAATAATACCAAAAATCAGGTAAATGAATATAGTTATACCTTATATGACGCAAGCGGAAACGTGCTTGGGGATACCGTAACAGGTTCCGTTACGGTTGCTGACAACAACTCGCTTGATGCCGGAAAGGTTGTACTTGATTTCGGTGCATATAAGGGTAAGCAGGTTGCAAAGGTAAGGCTTGAAACCATAAATAAAGGAAGCGGAAGTACAACTAATAATTATTCGGTATTCCATGGATTTGGTTATATTCCTTCAGCTAATGCTTCATTGGTTGCAAGTCTTGATGAAATTAACAATTATGTTGAGAAGGTAACAGGTACAAGTGTAGACTTCAGAACCTCGGGAGCTATCCAGATTTCAAGTGACGGTGATGCAAAAGCTGTTGCCACCGGATATGAAAATGTTTTACTCGGAGATTATTTAAATACTCCGGGAGCGGATGATAATTTAAGACTTTCATACCAGCTTACATCATGGAGATCGGCAACAGGCTGGCTTAAATTTGATTTTGACTTTAATTATACGGATAGTGCTAAAGGCCTGGGTGCAATCTGTCTGTACCTTAATACCCAAAACGGTAAAGCATCGGGTAACAAACATAATTATGCATATTATGCCGAGTTTACCGATGAAGACGGAAATAAATTCTATGTAGGTTCACAGAGTGCGCCGGTAGTAGTAAATAAAGCAACAAGACATCAGGAAGCCGAAATAAGTGTTCCTGCGGAGTGTACAAAGAAGGTTACAAGCGTCACCGTATACTTTAAGTGTATGGAAAGAGACTGGATGAATATGGCAGGCTTCAGATGGTCTGAAAAAGGAAGCAGCGAGAGACTCCTGATACCGTTTAATTCAGGTTCGTCGAAGCTTAACCTTTTCCAGAATTCTGTTGCCAATGAGCTTATATATAAGAAAGAATCAGACGGAACCATAAAGCTTTATCCGAATATTTTCGGTCTTGACGATAAAGAAACTTATGGAATAACGATGGTTAATGATATAAAGTCGGATACCTATTATAATGATTTTTCCGAGTATGATCCTGTATTTGATACGGAGGCGGGAAAGGATACATGGGCTCCGAATACCAAGGTTGCCATATATAAGGAGCTTGATCCGAAATATGAAGAGTTCCTTTACTCACAGACATATGATCCTTATGTAAAGCTTCCTATTTCAGCGAACTTTGTTGTTGAAAACAAAAAGGGACAGTATAATCTCAAGTGGACCAGGGTAAATAACGCTACAGGTTACTTTACACACTTTGCTTTGATAGATGAAAGCGGAAGGACGGTTTATACATCGGAGGATACCGAAGCGCTTATCGCTGCAGAAACAACCGGTTGCTTTGCAAGCTACAGTGCAGCAAAGATAGATTCCTTGTTTAAGGCTAACGGAGGAACCGGGGATTATAAGATAGAATTTTATGCAAAGGCTGTAAGTGCATATCACAGACTTAATGCCGGAGCAGCTGACGAAAATAAATATGATTCGGACTACTTTACCAAGACCGTAGATGCTTTACAGGTTCTTCCTTTACCTGAGTTCCATATAGAGAATATTACAGGTAACAAAGCTGTTATCGTGGTAGATAATTTTGATGAATATCAGGAATTTGAGGATTATCGTGATGCAATAGAAGTTGTAATCAGTGCACCGAAAATGTTTGACGGAGCATCAGAGGTGGTTGTTTCTTTTGCATCAGGAAGAAACTACAGCGAGCCGTTTAAGATTACTGCAGGTTCCTCAACCGAAAATATTAATATTGATGCATATGCTCGGCCTACAGCTTCTTATAAGAATAAGTATATTAATTCCGTATATTCATATTTTGCGGGTGCAATTATGAATAGCGAGGAGCATGCTAACGGAAAAGACGGTAAATTATATGCAGAAACTTCCAACTTCCTCGGCTTCTACGGAACTCAAATGGAAGAATTGACATACAATATTCAGATTGCTGCTTATAATATTGATCTTTATGCGGTTGGTGATTTGGTTTCATATGATGAGAAGCTTGGAGTTGATGTGGCTTATGACAGAGGTAATATTCATAGTGCATCAAGAAACAGCGGTGTTACTTCATATACGACAATATCGCTGTCCGGACTTCCTGAGGATTTACTTGAAAGAGATTATGAGGCAAGATCATACCTTTATGCTTCGCAAAATTATATACTTCGTTACGGACATGAGGTTGTATCGAATGTTGAGCTTTCAAGTGTTGATGATGTCAAGGCTGTAACCGACGACGGATATTTCAACGAAGATGGTATAAGAGCTTCGGATTTGGACAGCTCACCAAGTATATATGATGAGGCAAATCATAAGCTTAAACCGGGATATGTAATATATGATAACCATGACGGAACTTATGATGTATACTATTCCGCATCCTTAGATGCTGATGAACAGCTTGCGGGAAATACAGGCCATTATCAGGTAAATCGTATGCCGTGCGAATACAAAACTGATAAGTTTGATACTACCGGATATAATTATTATCTTGATAAAAATGCAAAAGAGCAGCTTATTCAGCCAAAGCCTGAGATTGAAGATACTCTTGAACTTGGCAAGGATTCTAACGGATGCAGCACTTATACATTTAAGTGGGATGTCGGAAAATCGGGTGCAAATTATGATGGGGCAAATTACTCCGCGATTCTTATCGGTACTACCTTGAGCGGTGAGGAAGTAATACTTACCACACCTCAGGTTGTGGATACAAATGAGATAACATTTACAGATACACAGAATAACTGGAATTATATCAGATATACGATTAAGGTAACCAGACTCGGAACGGTAGATGCGGACAATAAGTCCATTATTTTACCAAGCATAGCATCGGAAACATGTAAGAGCATGCTTAAGCTTTCACAGCTTCCTCAGCCTACGGTTGAACTTCATTCAACAGAGGACGGCTCGGGAACAATTGAATTTGATAAAGATCATCAGCTTTATGATGTAACATGGAGCTCGATAACCGATGCATATGAAAAGACCGATCTTGGCGGATATCTTATAGCAATAAAGGTTATAGAGCCAAAAGATGAAAATGTAGTAGCAAAGACTCATTACTATTATGTAACGGATGCAAATGCATTGAGTCATGACGATACTATCGGTCTTGATCTTGTAGCTTTGGCTGACGGCGGAAATAATATTGTAATTAATCTTAAGGAAGATGAGAACAGCACATATGATGCGGACTACTCCGTAGCAAATCAGCATAGGGCATTTATAGATTTGGCTGACTTTAACGGTGGAGATAAGCTTAGCATTAAGATTCGTGCAATAGCAAGAACCAATTCGGTTAATTATATTGACGGACCTGACAGCGAGGCTGAAGAAATAATCTTAAGTGAAAGACTTGACACGCCGTTAATCAAAAACCTTAGTGATGATTTGGCTGCAACAACACTTACAATATCCGAAATAAATAATACCGGTATAACATTCACATACACGGATGCTTCCAAGGGAAGCGAAAGCGGATATTATGATATAGCAATAGCTGTATATGATGAAGAAGGAAAAGAAGCTCAGCAGGATGATGAGGCAGCAAAAATCGGAGGAACGAACAAGGTTCTTAAATCAGGTGACGGAGCTAACGCGGCTGCGACCGGATATTGGAACTTTGGAGCGCTGGAAACTCTTGTCAAGAAGTCGGAGAAGAATAAGATGTCCGGAAATAAGCTTGAAAGTGCAACATATTCATTTAAGCTTGGTAACGGATATACACCTTCCGACTATGCAGGAAAGTGGCTTAAGATTACATTAAGAGCAAGATCTGACAGTAAGATCAGTTCATGGTGGACAGACGAGGATCCTGACGGAGCAACCGTAAATTACTATTGGGTACAGATTCCTAAGGTTAAGCTTGACAGTCCGGGACTTGCGACAACAGATGATTACATTGAAAAGTATTATTATGTTCCGTCAAACAATGAATGGACAAATGTTGAGCAGGATGCAACACTTTGTCATATTCAGATAAGAAAGAAGACATTTGATTTTGATGTTGTTGATTATGCGGATGCATTTGAAATCAAGTATCTTGGATTTGACGGAAAGGTACAATATATTTATCTTGTTCCTAATGATGTGGCAAAATCTTCGTTTACGGTTTACGGAACAATAAGCGGTGATGAGGATACTCAATATCTTGAAGCTGATACTTCGTATATTCTTGTTAATAACAGATATATGACCGGATACGGAGTTGTAAACAGTGAAAATAATATCAATATACCTTATGGTGCAACCATTAATCCTAAAGCTTATGTAGAGGATACATCGGTATCGGATAGACTGTTTATACCTGCAACGATATGCTACAGTGAAGGAGAGATTAAGCTTGTTCTTCCTGATTTGATTGGTTCGGTTGTCAATGATGGGAATGAAGAAAGAACTTTGGAGGGAAATAATAACTTCACAAAACAGATAACCGTTCAGGCACTTATAAATGAAGGAAATGAAAATAGTTATGTGGCATCGCCTGTAAACAGCTGGAGCAGAAGCAGCAATGTGGATGCGGGAAGCATAAACAATAATATGCCTGTAGCTGATATTATTACGGATATCAAGAGCGGAAGAACATTTAGCGGACTTGATAATATTGATGCTTCGCTTGATAAGGTTGTCGGAAGTGAGACTAAGCGTTATTATAATGTAACATTTTCAAGCTCATCAAAGGCTGTTTATTGTATAAGAGTTATGGATGAATCGGGTGCTGAACCTGTACTTGCGGGAACCTGTTACCTGGTTGCCGATTCGGAAAAAACGGATATCGTGAGCGGTGAAGTTACTGCATATACCGGAAATATGGCAATATTGAGTGACTTCCTTGATAATGCAAATTATAAGCTTTATATAAGTGTTGCAAATGTATCGGATCAAAACGGTATATCCGATTGGTCCGAGGAGTGGTATTTTTCAAAAACCGGAATAGGGGATAAGGTTCCTGTGGAACCATAATGGGGAGAGAATATGAGACTGAATAAAAAGATACGGAACTCAAAATTGTATAAAGATAATCGCGGTTCGGCAATGATTGTGGCTATTGTTGTCAGTATTATAGTGATTACTTTTACCTTATCTTTGCTTTTGGTCTCATATTCTCTTTTTGTGTCTAATGAAAGAAAGGTAACGCAATCACAGGTTAAGGAGCTTTCGAAGTCTATAAGCATTGAAATAGGCGATGAGCTTACGTGCCCTCAATTTGATTCAAAGCAGGCACTTATAGATGGTATAAATAATAAAGAAGGAGCTAAGTATTGTGCTCCGGATTATAATATGTGGTATTATGTAAGATATAATGTTTTTCAGACAAACTGGCCGTATTACAGAGATGAAACCGCTGCCGGACATATAAAGTCAAATTCATTCAGATACTTCAAAATGAATTTTACGGGTGGAGATACCTCTGCATATTCGGCAATGGCCGATGATATATCAATCTGCATGTATTGGGAATGCGAAGATTTTTCCATAAAGGACGAGGCGTTGCTTACGGTAGAGGTTACCGTTACGAAAGGAGATCAGACAAGTACAACAACTTCTTATTATGAATTGAGTGTAAGTGATTTTCCTGATGCGGCAGATGGCGAGACTGAGAATAATACATCAAATGATGCTTATAATCCTGCGGGAAATAAAATAAATCTTAATGAGAATTGGAAATGGACGAGAGTTAATTAATGATTTAAATATAGCTTGTAACGGACTTTTGGGTGTGACATTCAATAAGAAAAAGGAATGATTATATGATTAGATATTTTATGAACAAGGTAAAAAAAATAAATAATCAGGGTTCAACTATGGTTGAGGTTCTTGTTGGCTTTACCATACTTGTTTTTGTATTGGTTGAATGTATGGTTCATATAGTCGGCGTATCAAGTGAAATGGTTGAAAAGAGTGTGGATATGCAAAATGACCGTATGACGGTAAACAGGGAAATGTATCAAAAGGATGCAAATTATATAGATATTGACGGAGCAAAAGCCGTGATTTTGCTTGATGAAGAAAAGACAAATGTTTCGGCTAACCAGGCCAAGCCGGTACAGATTGTTTTGAGTGCCGAGCTTAAGAAGTTTTACAGTGATACTGCCGGATTATCCATATATAAATTATTCTTTAAGGATGAGTAAAGGAGATGAGCTCTTTGAAAAGAAAAAAATTTAAAATTAATAATGAAGGTTTAACCCTTATTGAGCTTATCGTAACCTTTGCATTGCTTGGACTTTTTATCGTGGCTGCCACAAAGGTAATATCCGATACCGTCAGCATATATTATAAGGCTAAAGGAGTTCAGACTGGTATGCAGGTATCCTCTGTTATTAATACAAAGATATCCGGTGAGATAGAAAGTGCCTTAAGAGAGGGTTCGGTTGCCGATGATTCAAATATATCCATATATATTTCCGAGGACGGACATAAGATTGAGCTTAATAACAATTCGGGATGTCATATATATATAACCAACAATGTCGAAGACGGTGAATCCGAGGGATATATGCTTATATATTATTATCCTTCTGTTGAGTATGATGAGGAAACCGGAGAAGAAATCCAGGGTGAAGGTTCGAACTGGACTTTTGATAAAAAAAGCTATATGGGATATAAAATTAAAGAGTTGAAATTTGAAAAACTTTCGGATTTATCTGATACATCAGATCCGGATTATAATAAATATCCCGGAAATATTATTCGTATGACGCTTACGATTGACAGTCCGAAGTATGGGGATTTTACAACCAAAACCTATATAGAATGTTATAATTTCAGAGATGCGGCGGATTATTCGCGTATAGTTGAAAATTGATATTTGTTTGAGTGGTCGGATTATATAATACATCAGGGGTGATGGAGTTGGATAAGGAATATAACAGAGTAGTAAAAAAAAGAATACGTTTAACAGTTTTAATTGTACTTTGTGCGGTTATCTTATTTGTAGTTTTGTTTAATTATTTCAAAATAACGCATAACGGAAGGACGGCATTTAAAGAAGCAAAAAATGTAAAGCTTGCTCTTAATATGCTCGATGTGGAATATTATGCAAAGGATAAATGCGTTTATGAGCCGGGAAAGAAACACGGCTTATCAAATGAAAGCATAGAACGAATAAGGGGTATACTCGAAAATGACGGAGTGGTTGATATCATCTCTTATGACAAAGAGCTTAAGCTTGTTACCTGCTTTACATATCAGATAGATAATTATAAAGTAACTTACCGTTATGAGGACGGAGAGGATAAGTGGGATGTTGATTTCTTTATAAATCTGTTTGATTACTAAAAAAAAAGGTTAATAACCGGTCAGAAGGGTAGATTATGTTAATTTTTCTTAATGCTTTATGCATAGTTTTAGTTTTTTTTATAGGAGCTGATGTTTTTTCATTGGCTGATGAAATAGCTTATTGCAGGATAAAAGATATAGATATATTAAAAAGAAAATATTCAACCTGTCGGGAATGCGGACACAGATTAAGAATTAAGGATACATTTCCGGTGGTTTCAAGATTTATAAATAAAGGAAAATGCCGTTTTTGTGATGCCGAATTTTCAAAAAGGGGATTTTATACCGAGGTTTCAGGCGGTTTTTTTGCGGTTTTGATTTATGTACTGCTTTATTTTGTTTTTAAGCTTCCGATATTTCATTCGGCAGCGATTATGATTGCGGCAGTTATAGCCGGTATGCTTATTTTGGCTTATATTTATACGCCGCGTTTGATTTGGGATGAAAAACTGGTAGATGAGTTTAAAGAAGGCAGAGAAGAAAATGATGATATTGCTTTAATAGAATATGATGATAAATACAAGAATAAGGAGGAATAAGCCTTGGTTCGTTACAAATATAAGGCCCAGGACGAGGAAGGAAAAATCGTATCGGGAGTCGTTATGGCAAATGACGAATTTGATCTTCATGATAAGCTTAAGCAGGATAATAAGCTGCTTATCGAGTCAAAGGCTGTAGTCGAAAAAAAGAATATTAAAAGGATAAAATCAGATGCTATCTCTGATTTTGCAAGAAATATCGGAGAGCTTACGGCTGCGGGTGTTTCCCTTGTAAAGGCACTTAAGATTATTTCAGAGGATGAATCAATTAAGCCTAAAGAACAGGAGATATATGCATCAATACTTAAGCTTGTTCGTTCAGGTATATCGCTTTCGGATGCCATGCTTGAGCAGGGCGATGCATTTCCACCGCTGTTTATCAATATGGTAAAGAGTGCAGAAACCAGCGGTAATCTTGACAAGATAGCCATGCAGATGGCATCGCATTATGATAAGGAATACAGACTTGGACAAAAGGTTAAAAGCTCTATGACATATCCTAAAATCCTTGGTGTGCTTATCGTAATAGTTGTTGCTATTATCATGGGATATGTTATACCGCAGTTTGACAGCTTGTTTTCACAGATGGAAAGCTTGCCTGCATCAACGACACTTTTACTTGGTATAAGTAATTATGTAAAAAATAAATGGTATGTGCTTCTTATAGTAGCGGCCATTCTTTACATAGCCTTTAAGATAATATTTTCAATTCCTTCGGTTAAGTATTATAAGGATAAGCTTGAGATACATCTTCCGGTTTTCGGAAAGCTTAGGAAGGTTATATATACTGCAAGATTTGCGAGAACCCTTTCAAGTCTTTATTCTGCCGGTATATCTATTATAAACTGCCTTTTGATTTCAAGAAATACGATAGGTAACCTATATATTGAAAAGCAATTTGATCAGGTTATAGCAGATGTAAAGTCGGGTTCAAACTTAAGTGAAGCGATTGATAAGGTTGATGGCTTTACCAAAAAGCTTTCTTCATCAATAATGGTTGGTGAAGAAACGGGTGCTCTTGATTCCATGCTTGTTTCCACAGCAAATCAGATGGAATATGATTCTGAGGTGGCACTCAATAAGCTGGTTTCTTATCTGGAGCCGGCCATGATAGTGGTTATGGCGGTCATAGTCGGATTTATAATAATTTCCGTTATACAGCCTATTTACGGATCTTATGCACAGATATCGCAATCTTATCAATAAAAAAGGGGTGAACATAGATGAGTACAGTTATATATCTTGCCAATCAGCAGGTACAGATTGTTACAGGAAATTCAAACGGAAAGAAAATAACTATTAACCAGAGCTATACACTTGATGCTCCCGAGGGAAGTATAATCAATGGTATAGTAATGGATGCTGATTCCTTTATAGGTTTTTTACGCGAAACATGGGTTTCATTAAGACTACCGGCAAAGGATGTAATAGTCGTTATAAACAGTTCAAAGTTTGTCGGCAAAAATATAGAGATGCCTGTATTAAAGGACAGTAAGACTCTTGAGTTTATTGAAAGAGAGTTTACTGATATCAATAAGGGTGACAGCTATTGCTACGGATATATTCCTCTTGCTGTAGAAGGAAAAACAAAAAGGGTATATGCCGAAAATATTCCTACAGATTTTATAAAGGATTATCTGGATATCTTTACGGAAGCAGGAATTAAAGTAAAGGCTATATATTCCGGAGAAAGCAGCATTATAAATTTTGTTGCACAGACTGCCGGTAAAAAATACGGAACCTTTATACTTGAAATTGCCGATAGGATGATGATAACGACACTCCTTTTTGTAAACGGTGCATTTTATTACTTCAACAGCACCAGATGCTTCCATGAACAGGAATCCGAGGAGTATGCACAGGATATGGCTCGTTCTGCCAGCCAGATTATTCAGTTTATGCAGGCTCATCAGATTGAATATCCTCTTGAGACGATTATCCTGGCGGGGGTGAATCCTCTTAATATATATACATATAGTGAGGCTATTCTTCAGCAAGGTATACAGGCACCTGTTCAGATTTTTTCAGATGACAAGATTCAGGCAGGAGTTGACATACAAAACAGTATACATGCGACAAGTGGTTTGATCAGTACAGGTAAGTTTCAAAATTTCCTTACATTATTTCGAACTTCTAAAAAGAAGGATGAAGAAAAGACCGGAAGTAAGGCAGGAATGTTTATCATTATCGGTGCAGTGGCGGTTATGTTGACTGCACTTGCGGCTGCATTTACGGTTAAAATTTTAAAACAGAGAGAATTAAAAGAAGCTGAGGAAGCCAATCAGTCAATGGCTATGCAGGTAACATGGTATGATATGGTTGTAGCAGAGAATACATTTATAAGTGCACAATATAATTCAATAGTCGGACTTGATGAGAATATATATACATATCCGGTTTGTAATACAGAGGTAAGAAATCTTATCAATAAATGTGCCGGAAATTATGCTGAGGTAAGCTTTGAATCCTTTGATGCCGATTCGGGTGTTGTATCCTTTACAGCAACTTCGGGAACGGTTGATGAGATAAACTTGTTTATAGCAGAACTTAATAAACAGGATATATTTAATAGTGTGGATTATTCGGGATATTCTTATAATGAAGGCACTGAAAACTGGGATATTCATGTAAACTGTACATTAGCTGAATCAGCAGGAAGATAGGAGGGGATATAATGAAATTTGAAATGACTGAAAGAGATAAAAAGTTACTTATATTCCTATCCGTATTTGTAATAGTTGTATGTATAGGGTATTGGGGAGTGTATCCCGTAATCAAGGATATAAATTCCATAAAAGAAAAGACGCAGGCAGAAAAAGACCTTAAGGAAATGAACGAGATGAAGGTTGCTCAGCTTCCTATGATAGAGGCGGAAAATGAAAAAATGAATGATGAAATAACAACGGCACGAAATGGTTATTACGAGATAATGACGAGTAATGAGATTGATAAACATTTCACTAATCTTGTTCTTACATCAGGTCTCTATTCATATGACCTTAATATTTCAATTTCAGCCACTCCTACGGACTTGGGACCATATCAGTATTCCAAGAAGGCGTTGGGAATAGTTGATGAAGAGCTTTATGATGAATATGAAGAAGAAAGTGCCGAGGATTATCTTGATGATTCAGAGGATGAAGATGATTCGGATGAATTGTTTGATGAAGAAGAAGCTTTTTCTGCAACCGGAATTTATACTGCCAGCATTTCCATGAAAATTGGCGGTGATGAGGAAAAGCTTATAGCATTTCTTGATTCGCTTTGTAATACTGATAAGAAACTTAGAGTTGTAAGCTACTCATTTTCTGAGGAAAGAAGTATAGAATATAACGATTCTTCCGATGAAGAGGGGGAAGGAAGTTATGATATAAAGTCTAACATGACTTTAGATGTTGCTTTTGAAATATATATGTGCGAGGAATAATCTATGGAAGCAAGAAATAATAAAAACATAAGAATTGGTGATGTACTTCAGGAGCTTGGATATGTAAATGATGACCAGGTTGGCCAGGCTATTGCCTACCAGAAGGAAAATAAGGGTGTCAGACTTGGTGGCGCACTTATAGCACTTGGTTTTATCACAGAAAAGCAGATGCTTGAGGCTTTAGCGAAAAGGCTTAATTACGAAATGGTAAATGTATCTGATTTATCTGTCAATATCGAGGCAGTTGAGATGATTCCGAGGATGCTCGCTGAGAAGTACTGTATGATGGGTTATAAGGTTGTAGATAATGTTTATTACATTATCGTAAATGATCCTCTTAATTTCTATGGAATTGAGGATATCAGACAGATAGTAGGTATGGAATTAAATATTGCTCTTTGTGAGCAGGCACCACTTGAAAACTCTATCCAGTACTATTATTCTGAAGTGTCTGCAAGGGAGGCTGCTAAAAAGGCGGCTGCCAACAGTACACAGGTTAGTGAAACGGTAGAGATAAGTATAGAGGAGGGGGATGATGATACTCCTATCATCAACCTTTTTAACAGTATACTTATCAGAGCTTATAATTCTAATGCTTCAGATATACATATTGAACCCTTTGAAAATCATACCAGTGTTCGTATGAGAATGGACGGTGTAATCGCCGATTTCATGACACTTCAAAAAAATATTCACAATTCACTTATAGCCAGAATCAAGATACTTGGTGATTTGGATATTGCAGAACGAAGGGTACCACAGGACGGTCACTTTAGAATCAACATAGAGGGTGTAAACCTTAACGTCAGAGTTTCTGTTATACCTACGGTGTTTGGTGAGAAGGCGGTTTTAAGACTTCTTGCTTCAGCATCTACTATAGACCATATGGGAACCTTTGGTATGACAGATAAAAACTATATGATAGTTAAGAAGATGCTTCAGTCTCCTAACGGTATCATATATCTTACGGGACCTACAGGTTCAGGTAAGTCAACAACTCTCTATATGATACTTGAGGAGCTTTCAAAGAGAAGTGTTAATATATCAACAATAGAAGACCCTGTAGAAAAAAATGTGGCTAAGTTAAATCAGATGCAGGTTAATAACATTGCCGGACTTACCTTTGAGGTTGGACTTAGAGCCTTGCTTCGTCAGGATCCGGATATCATAATGGTTGGTGAGACACGTGACTCCGAAACGGCTTCCATATCGGTAAGAGCCGCTATAACCGGTCACTTGGTTCTTTCAACGCTCCATACCAATGATGCTGCATCTTCGGTTGTCAGACTTGTAGATATGGGAGTTGAACCTTATATGATAGCGAGCTCACTGGTTGGAATAGTAGCCCAGAGACTTGTAAGAAAGGTATGTCCTTTCTGTGCAACCAGCGGTCCTATGACTCCTGATGAAGAAGCAATCGCCGGTGTGCATATACCTGAGGTAAAGCATGCCGTAGGCTGCAGACAGTGTAATAACACCGGATATAAGGGAAGAATTTCCATACATGAGATTCTTGTTATAGATAAGAATGTTCGTTCAATGATAACCAAGGGTGCATCAGTTGAAGAAATTAAGGAATATGCCATAAATGAACAGGGTATGAGTACACTTAAGAAAAGTGCGCTTGAGCTTGTTGAACAGGGTGTTACAACCATTGATGAGCTTATTAAGGTTTCATATTATGAATAGTATGCAGAAAAAGGGGGCAAAAAATTATGATGATTGATGAGATGATACTTAAGGCAAGGAGCATGGGATGTTCGGATATACATCTTTCCGTAGGACTTCCGACTATGTTTCGTATAAACGGAAAGCTTCAGGAGGCTGATAGTAACAATAATGCTGAAAAGCTTTCAATGATAGTTGAGATGCTTACGGATGAGCAAAGAGCAGATTTGGAGGAAGGTCTTGATGCAGATTTTGCCATTTGTTCTTCTGATGGTAACAGACAGCGTGTAAATGTATTTAAACAGGATGGAAAGCTTGCTGCTACCATAAGACTTCTTAATTCAACTATACCATCACTTGATATGCTTGGCCTTCCACCGGTATTAAAAGAGCTTGCAGCAAAGCCAAGAGGACTTATCCTTGTAACCGGACCTACAGGTTCGGGTAAGTCAACAACTCTTGCATCTATGATAGACAGTATCAATGAAACAAGACCTGATCATATAATAACTATAGAAGACCCTGTTGAGTATAAGTATGATAAAAAGTTAGCACTTATACATCAAAGAGAGGTCGGAAGAGATGTTAAGGATTTTGCATCTGCATTAAGAAGTGCACTTCGTGAAGATCCGGATATCATTCTCGTAGGAGAAATGCGTGATTATGAGACTATTTCAGCAGCCCTTACCGCAGCTGAAACAGGACACCTCGTTATGTCTACACTTCATACTACAGGTGCGCCACAGACCATCGACAGAATTATAGATGCTTGTCCTGCAAATATACAAAATCAGATAAGAACACAGCTTGCAGGTGTACTTAACGGAGTTATTACCCAGTGTCTTGTACCAAATGCAAGAGGAAACGGAAGAGTAGCTGCAACAGAAATCCTTATAGGAACAGATGCAGTTTGCAATCAGATAAGAGAAAATAAGTGTCATCAGCTTGGTACGCTTATGCAGTCCGGTTCAGCATTTGGAATGCATACGCTCAATAACGAGCTTGCAAGATATGTAAGCATGGGAGTGATCACAAGAGAAAATGCATATCGCTATTCCAACGACAGAGCGGAGCTGGATCAATACCTATAATATAATACGTTGTCTGTACATAAGACTGCCTATAAAAAGGCACGCTCTCGCTACGTTAAAAACGTAGCGGTACTAAGCTCGAAAATACCTCGCTAAGTACCGACGTTTTTAAAGTACCTTTTTATAGGCAGCTTATGTACAGACAACTCACTCTATTGGAAAAGATGTTAGGTAGTTATGTTTAGATATATATTTTTGTAAATATATTTTTAAAGAAAAGTGTAATGATGATTGAGTTTTATTGTTTGGAATGTCGATATATATAATGAGATGTGATTAGTATTTCAGAAAGGAGGCACATTATGAATAACTTAAAGAAGCATGATAAGAAGAATAGTGGTTTTACTCTTGTTGAGCTTGTGGTTGTTATAGTTATAATTGCCATTATGGCGGCTATTGTTGTGCCTGCTTTTATGGGCTATATGGATAAGCAAAAAAGAGAGCAGGTTATGGTAAATGCTAAGGATTGCCTTATGGTTTCTCAGAGCTTATCAAGTGAAAAGTATATATATGGACAGCCTATATACAGCTCTTTGGATGCATTAAATCAGGATGTTGGAAAAGCGACAAGTCTTGAACTTACAGGTTCAAACAAGATTGGTGCCATAACATATGTTGAATATGGTTCAAAAGGTAAGGATTTATATACTATACATGAATTCAGATATACCGAAAATGGTATAACTGCCGTATGGAAGATGGAAGAAGCAAAATGGATGTATAGTGATGAGGATAATTTTGAAGAGAAGGCCGGAATTAAGAATGGTGACGGTGGAAGTTCATCTGGAATAGTTAATAATGATTTAGATATACCTAATGTTGATAAGACAAAAAAGGATTCATCTGAACCTGCTGACAATACAAATCCTTCAGATAACACAGATCCTGCAGATAGCACAAATCCATCAGATAATACAGATCCTGCTGACAATACGGATCCATCGGATAATACAGATCCAACAGATAACACAGACCCGACAGACAATACAGACCCTGCTGACAGCACAGATCCTGCTGACGACACAGATCCGACAGATGATAATCGTGAAAATATAAATAAACCTTCCGGAGATCTGGTGCTTATTTATAAGGATTCAGATATTAATACCGGAATAACCATTGAAGATAGTATGTATTGGCCGCAAAAGGATATAGCAAAAGCTGATATTGATAATGGTGTAAAGTCTGATCATGATACTATTCCATTAAAAGCGGGTGATGTTTTTACATATAATGATAGTGTGTATTATGTGGTTCAGGATCGTAATTTAGATTATTATACGTTGGCACATAATGGTGCTGATGTAATTTGTGATATGGGATGGGAACTTGTATATAGAATTGACTATGAGCATGTTTTGACAAAAGAAGATTTTTCGCCATATCCTAATTGGGGAGAGGATGCCAGAGTTATTTTCGTAAATAATATGGCAGGAAAGTTATATTACTCGGAAGAAGAAAATATAGTATATATGGCAAAATCCAATCAAAATAATTATAAATTGCCTACAAAATCTAATCATGAGAATTTTATTATATTAAAAGATTTTAATGAAGAATAATAAATAAAACATATAAAGTTAAAGGTTTAAAAAAAATATATGTATGAAAGTATTATTTAAATTATAAAAAATACCGATAAATGTTATAGAAAACTTGAAGTGAGCTGTATTTTTTGGTATAATTATATTATCCAAATAGAACGAAAAAAATAATATGAGGAGGATGTACTATGAAAAAAATAAGAAAGGATAATAAGGGTTTTACTCTTGTTGAATTAATTGTAGTTATTGTTATTCTTGCTATCTTGGCAGCAATTCTTGTTCCGGCTTTGCTTGGTTACATTGATAAGGCTAAACAGCAGCAGATAGTTCTTAATGCAAAGAGCGCACTAACAGCTGCACAGGCTGAGATGTCATCACTCTATGCAAAGAGTGCTGATCCTGATCAAATTGATAAATCTAAAGCAAGTGGAGCTTATGCTAATGATGTACTTACAACAGCAGATGTACCTAACTGCACTGCACTTATTGTTGGATGTGCTTCTGCAGATAAGACTAAGCATGCTGCATATACAATTACTTATGTAGCATATACAGAAGGTGGTAAGACAATCTATTATGATGGTAAATCTTGGGATACAGTGGTTCCAACAGTTCCGGCTGCAACATATACAATTAAATAGTTGTTTTAAAGAAAAAGCTGCGATTAAATCGCAGCTTTTCTTTTTTATAGTATATTGATAATAGTTTAATTACATAATATTTTTTAAATTTGATATATTTACTCTTTTTACGGACAACATCCTGTCGTTTAATATATGATAAACAATTTTATTCTCCCAAGGCAAATCCATAATATAAGCTTTATCATAAGCATCAAGTCTGTTAAGTAAGTTTTCAAACTCTTTGGAATTATTTCTTTTTAATATTCCAAAATCACAGGAGACGTATTTCCTACCATTTATACTTTTTTGATTACTGTCTGTATTATCAGCTTCGGAAGAAGTAACCTGTCTAAAGGTTGTCTTTCCGTAAGGTCCCTGTTCTTTAACATAGGTCTTTTTTATATTTGACTCTTTTATTATGATTATACCGTTTTCTTCTCGATAGTTTGTTTCATTATCAAGATATATGAGTGTTTTGTTGTCCAGATAGTACTGCCATACGTATCTTTGAACCCGCTCAAACGAGACAGGATAGTCAAGCTCTTTTATTATATATGATACAGGAAAGCTTTTATCGGCAAGCCTTTTTATGGCAGCACCACAGGCGGTTTCAAATACCATATCGTGTAATGCCTGATTGAAATAATTTGAATTACTCATTTTGTTTTCCTTTAGTCTTTATAATTTAAGATAGAATAAATCATATCTGTTTTTTATATTTTAAAAGCATATTCGATTAAAATCCACTCTTGAAGATTTCACATAAGAATGATATAATATTTTAGATTGTATTAAGACAAAACCGAGACTTCTGAAAATGGTATTTTAGGTATTTATTTAAAGTGACATTTTCAGTTGTTTCGGAGTCTTAATTCAAAATATATTTTCAAGGAGAAAAGTACAAATGTTTAAGAAGTTTGAAATGGAACTTGCAGGCAGAACACTTCGCGTTGATGTCGGACGTGTTGCTAAGCAGGCTAATGGTGCTGCGCTTATGCACTATGGCGATACTGTTGTTTTATCAACTGCAACAGCATCTGAAAAGCCAAGAGAAGGAATCGATTTCTTCCCACTTTCAGTTGAGTATGAGGAGAAGCTTTATGCAGTAGGAAAAATCCCGGGTGGATTTAATAAAAGAGAAGGTAAGGCAAGTGAAAATGCTATCCTTACTTCAAGAGTTATTGACCGTCCTATGAGACCTCTTTTCCCAAAGGATTACAGAAATGATGTTACACTCAATAACATGGTTATGTCAGTTGATCCTGAGTGTTCACCTGAGCTTACAGCTATGCTTGGTTCAGCTATAGCAGTAGCCATATCAGATATTCCGTTTGACGGTCCATGTGCAACTACACAGGTTGGTATGATAAATGGTGAGTTTATATTTAATCCGAATTCTGCTCAGAACCTTGAGTCAGATCTTAAGCTTACAGTTGCATCAACAAGAGATAAGGTTATCATGATTGAAGCAGGTGCTAATGAGATACCTGAAGCAAAGATGATTGAAGCTATTTATGCTGCTCATGAGTTAAACCAGAAGGTTATCGCATTTATAGACCAGATAGTTGCTGAGTGCGGTAAGGCTAAGCATGAATATACAAGCTGTGCAGTTCCTGAAGAATTGTTTGCAGCTATTAAAGAGATTGTTCCACCTGCCCAGATGGAAGAAGCAGTATTTACTGATGAAAAGCAGGTTAGAGAAGAAAATATCAGACAGATTAAGGACAAGCTTACTGAAGCTTTTGCTGAAAATGAGGAGTGGCTTGCGGTTTTGGATGAGGCTGTTTACCAGTATCAGAAGAAGACAGTTCGTAAGATGATTCTTAAGGATCACAAGAGACCTGACGGAAGAGAGATTACCCAGATAAGACCTCTTGCAGCTGAAGTTGATATAATTCCTAGAGTTCATGGTTCAGCTATGTTTACAAGAGGACAGACCCAGATTTGTAATGTTGTAACTCTTGCTCCCTTATCTGAGGCACAGAAGTTAGATGGGCTTGATGAAAATGTTGTATCTAAAAGATATATGCATCATTATAATTTCCCTTCATACTCTGTTGGTGAGACTAAACCATCAAGAGGACCGGGACGTCGTGAAATCGGACATGGTGCACTTGCAGAAAGAGCACTTCTTCCTGTACTTCCAAGTGAGGAGGAGTTCCCATATGCAATCCGTTCCGTATCAGAGACCTTTGAATCAAACGGTTCAACCTCTATGGGTTCAACCTGTTCATCATGTATGGCTCTTATGGCAGCCGGTGTACCTATTAAGAAGATGGTTGCAGGTATTTCCTGTGGTCTTGTAACCGGTGAAACTGATGATGATTATATCCTTTTAACTGATATCCAGGGACTTGAGGATTTCTTTGGAGACATGGACTTTAAGGTAACAGGTACTACCGAGGGTATCACAGCTATTCAGATGGATATCAAGATTCATGGTCTTACAAGACCTATCGTTGAGGGTGCAATCGCAAGATGTCGTGAGGCAAGATTGTTCATTATGGATACTTGTATGAAGCCTGCTATATCAGCTCCTCGTGAGACAGTTAGTGCTCTTGCTCCAAAGATTGTACAGCTTACAGTTGATCCTGAGAAGATTGGCGAGATTATCGGTCAGCGTGGTAAGACTATCAATGCAATCATTGAAGAAACAGGTGTCAAGATTGATATAGATGATGACGGAAGAGTTTCTGTATGTGGTGTTGATCAGGCAGGAATTGATAAGGCAGTTAAGATTATCCGTTCGATTGTTGATCCTATTGAGGTTGGAAAGACATATGAGGGTAAGGTTGTAAGAATAATGAACTTCGGTGCATTTGTTGAGCTTTCACCTAACAAGGATGGTCTTATCCACATTTCAAAGCTTTCTGACAAGAGAGTTGAAAAGGTTGAGGATGTTGTAAATATCGGTGATGAGGTAAGAGTTAAGGTCCTTGACATCGATAGAATGGGTAAGATTAGTCTTAGCCTTAAGGATGCTGAATAAGCGGGAGGAAGTTTAATGAGATTTGGATATTTTGACGAAGCGAACAAGGAATATGTTATAGACAGACCTGACACTCCGGCACCTTGGGCCAATTATCTTGGTTCACCGGAATACGGTGCTATAATATCCAACAATGCGGGTGGTTACAGCTTTGTAAAATCCGGTGCAAACGGCAGAATTATAAGATATGTATTTAATAATTTTGATCAGCCGGGAAGATACATTTATATAAGAGATAATAAAAGTAAGGATTATTGGTCGGCATCCTGGCAGCCGGTAGGAAAGCCACTTGATGTATATAAGAGTGAGTGCCGCCATGGAACCGGTTATACCAACATAAAGGCTTCTTACAGTGGTATAGATTCAGAGGCTCTATATTATGTTCCTCTTGATAAAACTCATGAGGTTTGGAAGGTTAAGGTTACCAATAATTCAAATGAAGAAAGAGATCTTTCTGTATTTGGTTATTGTGAGTTTACGAACGACAATAACTACGAGCAGGATCAGGTAAACCTTCAGTATACATTATTTATTACAAAGACTTATTTTTCAAATAACAGAATTAAACAGGTTATCAATGAAAATGTTACGAAAAATGCCGTTAATGACAGTAAGGTTGTCAACAGAGTTTTTGGACTTGTAGGAGCAGAGGTAGAAAGCTACTGTGGTGATAAGGAGGAGTTTTTGGGAAGATATCATTCTTATGCCAATCCGGTAGCTATTGAAAACGGTAACTGCGGTAATAAGCTTAATTATAACTTAAATGCCTGTGGTGCTTTGGAAACAAAGCTTACATTAAAGCCGGGAGAGTCAAAGGAGTTTGCATTTATACTTGGTATGAAAAGTGATGATGAGGCTGATGAGATTATGGCTTCTTATAAGGAAGTGGCTAAAAAGTCGGCTGATGAGATTGATAAGTTAAAGGATTATTGGCACAGCAAGCTTAATCATCTTCAGGTTAAGACTCCGAGTGAAGCCTTCAATGCTATGATAAATACATGGAATGCATATCAGTGCTTTATGACTTTTATCTGGTCAAGAGCAGCCTCCTTTTCTTACTGTGGCTTAAGAAACGGATATGGCTACAGAGATACTGTTCAGGATATACAGGGGGTAATTCATCTTGCTCCTGAAATGGCACTTGAAAAGATAAGATTTATGCTTTCCGCTCAGGTTGATAACGGCGGTGGACTTCCACTTGTAAAGTTTGACCACAATGCAGGACATGAGGATACACCTGATGATGAGTCCTATGTCAGAGCAACAGGACATCCGGCATACAGAGCGGATGATGCATTGTGGCTCTTCCCTACAATTTATAAGTACATTGCTGAAACAGGAAATGTTGACTTTATAGACGAGGTTATAGTATTTGCCAACGGTGGTGAAGGAACTGTTTATGAGCATCTTAAGAGAGCTATAGATTTCTCTATGAACAGACTTGGCAATCACAATATGCCGGCAGGTCTTCATGCAGACTGGAATGACTGCTTAAGACTCGGTAAGAAGGGTGAGTCAACCTTTGTTGCAATGCAGCTTTATTATGCAATGACAGTGCTTAAGGGCTTTGCTGAAATTAAGAAGGATACAGATTATATCAAGTATCTCGACGACATACAGACTGCACTTGGTACAATTCTTCAGGATAAGTGCTGGGATGAGGACAGATATGTTCGTGGCTTTACAGAAGACGGACAGGTTATCGGATCAAGAAATGACAAGGAAGCTTCTATGTGGCTTAACCCTCAGTCATGGGGCGTTATAAGTGGTCTCGCTTCAAAGGAACAGGCTGAAAAGTCACTTGAATCTGTACATAGTAAATTAAATACACCTTATGGTGTTAAGCTTATGGATCCTCCATATGTTGACCATGCGTTTGAAGGAGCACTTATGCTTTTGTTTAATCCTGGTACTAAAGAAAACAGTGGTATATTCTCCCAGACTCAGGGTTGGATAATTCTTGCAGAATCCCTTATGGGACATGGTAACAGAGCTTTTGAATACTTTACAGAAAGTTCACCTGCTGCTATGAATGATAAGGCAGAGATAAGAAAGCTTGAGCCGTACTGCCACGGACAGTTTACAGAAAGTAATGACAGTCCGTTTGCAGGACGTTCACATGTACATTGGCTTACCGGTACAGCATCTACAGTTATGGTAGGATGTGTAGAAGGTATACTTGGTCTTAGACCTGATTTCTACGGTATTAAGCTTGCGCCATCTATTCCTTCAGAGTGGAAGAGCTTTGAGATGGATAAGGATTACAGAGGCAAAAAGCTTCATATCACTGTAAACAATCCAAACGGATGTGAAAGCGGATACAAGGAAGTATTATTAAACGGAAAGAATATGGAATCAAATTATATTCCTTTTGAGTCTCTTTCTGACAATAACGATATTATAATAAATATGTAATTATTATACAAAACATGTCACCGGATTTGCTTTCCGGTGACATGTTTTTTTGTATAAAATGACAATTTTATGCAAATTGCAATAAAAATACTGGATATTTTGTTAAAACTGCTGTATAATTTCATTATAAATTTGAAACATTAGGGGTGTTCAATTTAAAGATTAAAGACTTTAGTATGAATTTATGGGGAGTTCTTGCTAAAGTCTTTTTTCAATTGTTTATAATGAATAAAAATATAAAAATCCTGCATAATATATTTATATTTTATTATGGAGGATTTTTTATGTATCAGGATAAAGGAAATGATGTTGAAAAATCAAACGGATCAAATATTAGTGAAAAGAGGTCACAGCTTATAGAGGATTACGGTCAGATAACACTTGCTAACAATAAGTACAGACAAAAGATACATCTTTTAAATATAATCGGTGAAATTGAAGGTCATGATAATCTGGGTATCAATACTAAGACAAGTAAATATGAACACATACTTCCACAGCTTGCCGCTGTTGAAGATAATGAAAATATCGACGGGCTTATGGTGCTTTTAAATACTGTTGGTGGTGATGTGGAGGCAGGACTTGCTATAGCGGAGATGATAGCTTCACTCAGCAAGCCGAAGGTTTGTCTGGTGTTGGGAGGTGGACATTCTATAGGGGTACCGCTTGCCGTTTCAGGGGATGTGACTTATATTGTTCCTACTGCAACGATGGTGGTTCATCCGATAAGATTTAATGATACAGTGCTTGGAGTTAAGCAGAATTTTGAATATATTGAACGAATGCAGGACAGAATTATTGATTTTACTTCAAATCACAGCTCCATAAGTGAAGAGGATTTTAAGGCACTTATGTTTAACACAACCGAACTGACAAAGGATATCGGTACTATGCTGGTTGGAGCGGATGCTGTAGAAAAGGGTATAATAGACCGCGTAGGAGGAATAAATAGTGCTCTTAATTGTTTATATGACTTGATTAATGAGAAGAAAAATAGTAAAATGAATCAGTATGAGAACTATTAAGCTGCCATTTTAAAAATGGCGCTACATATAGATAAGGAGTGTAATAATATGGCAACTACGGGAAGAAACGGAAGCAGTAGTCAAAACCGCAGAAATACCGTAAATAATAGTAATAGAAACAGAACAAATAGCAGAAATAACAGTAACAGCAGAGGTAATTCAAGAAATGTAAAAAATAAAAAAGAATACGATCCAAGACGTAATGAGATATATCTTTTTGTATATCTCGCAGTAACTGTATTTTTACTTCTCAGCAATTTTGGATGGTGCGGTCCGATAGGAAGGTTCTTTTCAAATATTTTATTTGGATTATTTGGAACAATATCTTACATATTACCGATTTACATATTCTTTACCGCAGCATTTCTTTTATCTAACGGCGCTCAAAAGAAGCTTGTTAAAAGAGTGGTTTGTATATCTATATTCCTTGTAGCTATTGCATTTATATGCCAGATGTTAAATGAGCTCGATACTGCATCAGTGAAGACTCTTTATCATGCAGGAGCAGATGATAAAAAGGGTGGAGGAGTTATCCTTGGCGGAATACTTATTTTGCTGTATAAGCTTATTGGACTAACAGGTTCGATTATAGTAACAGCATTACTTATTATAATTGGAATTATTGTGGTTTTGGATGTGTCTATTATAGAAACACTTAAGTATAAGCCAAACATTGATGACGATGACTTTGATGATGAATTTGACTTTGAAGAGCTTTCAGACATAAGAAATAATAATCTTAATGATGACCAAAATGTGTTAAGTAAAATTAAGGTTCTGGAGTCTGAAGAGGATAGAAAGGCAAGAAAAAAGAAGAAAAACCGTATTGTTAAGGATGAAGAAATACATGAGTTAAGACCAAGTGACAGACTTGAACTTGATAGTAATGAATTTAATAAATCCAGAGATTTCTTTGATATTCCGATGGCAAATGAGGCTACATATGTGCCTCAGGAACAGGAAAATCAGATTTCTGAAGAAGCAGTTACAGAGCTTGAGCCTGTAAAACGAAGAAGAAAGAAAACAAAGGAATCCAATCGTGAGATGCTTGAAGAAAGAAATGCAATAGCAAAAGAGCTTTCAGCAAAAGAGTTTTCAGCAAAAGAGTTTTCAGCAAAAGAGTTTTCAGCAAAAGAGTTTTCAGCAAAAGAGTTTTCAGCAAAAGATGTTTCAGCAAAAGATGTTTCGGAAAAAACGGACAATGAAAAAATTAGTATTCCAAATGGTGATCAGGTTATAGGCGGCGCAGAATACAAATATCCGCCTCTTACATTACTTAAGGCTGGAAAAGGCGGTGGTAAGAACAACGAGGCAGCCATAAGGGAAACAGCTCAAAAGTTAAAGAGTACACTGGAGAATTTCGGAGTAAATGTAACAGTTACCGATTACAGCTGTGGTCCTTCTGTTACAAGGTATGAGCTTCAGCCTGAACAGGGTGTAAAGGTAAGCAGGATAGTTAATCTTGCTGACGATATCAAGCTTAACCTTGCTGCTGCAGATATAAGAATTGAGGCTCCTATACCGGGCAAGGCGGCTATCGGTATCGAGGTTCCAAATAAAGAAAGCACTTCGGTAACCTTTAGGGAATTGCTTGAATCAGATGAATTTGCTAAAATGAAATCCAAAATCGCTTTTGCGGTAGGTAAGGATATAAGCGGTAAGGTTATAGTTGCTGATATTGCCAAGATGCCACATTTGCTTGTAGCCGGTGCAACAGGTTCGGGTAAATCCGTTCTTATTAATTCGCTTATAATGAGTATTTTATATAAAGCAAAGCCGGATGAGGTAAAGCTTATTATGGTAGATCCAAAGCAGGTTGAACTTGGTGTCTACAATGGCATTCCTCATCTGCTTATACCTGTTGTCACAGATCCTAAAAAGGCGGCAGGAGCTCTTAATTGGGCAGTTATGGAGATGACCAACAGATATCAGCTTTTTGCCCAGTATAATGTACGTAATCTTGAGGGATATAATGAAAAGGTTAAAAATGTAACAGGAACTGAGGAAGGCGTAGAGGAATTAAAGAAGCTGCCTCAGATAGTTGTTATCGTAGATGAGCTTGCAGACCTCATGATGGTAGCACATGGAGAGGTTGAGGATGCTATTGTCCGTCTTACACAGCTTGCAAGAGCGGCAGGTATTCACCTTGTAATTGCTACACAGCGTCCTTCGGTAGATGTTATCACCGGACTTATCAAGGCAAATGTTCCATCACGTATAGCGATGACGGTATCATCCGGTACGGATTCAAGAACCATTATAGATATGAATGGAGCCGAGAAACTCTTAGGTAAGGGTGATATGCTTTATTATCCAACAGGATATCCTAAACCTGTCAGAGTTCAGGGTGCATATCTGTCCGATGAGGAAATTGCCAATGTTACAGGATATTTAAAGGATCAAAGCGGAGAGGTCGTTTATGACGATAAGGTTTCCGCCGAGATTGACAGCTCTAAGGCAGGCGGTGGTTCTGCAGGGGCTTCGGCATCAAATGATGTGGATGAATATTTTGTTGATGCAGGTAAATTTATCATAGGTAAAGAAAAGGCTTCCATAGGAATGCTTCAAAGAGTTTATAAGATTGGCTTTAACAGGGCAGCAAGAATTATGGATCAGCTCGAGGAAGCGGGTGTTGTAGGTCCTGAAGAAGGTACAAAGCCGAGAAAGGTTCTTATGGTTATGGAAGAATTCGAAAACTATGTAGAGAACAATCTGTAATATAACATGTGATAATGTATTTAATAATGGTCTTTCGTTGAATGATGGAAGATGATTAATTATAAAAATAATTATAATAATATAAAAAGGGAAAAATAGGAGAGAAATATGACTGATATTGAAATCGTTCAGGCTGCAAAGCTTGAAAATATCAAGGATGTTGCCGCAAAGCTTGATATATCCGAGGATGACCTTGAGATGTACGGTAAGTATAAGGCAAAGCTTAGTGATGAATATTTAGAAAAAATAAAGGATAATAAGGATGGAAAGCTTATATTGGTAACAGCTATCAATCCTACACCTGCTGGCGAAGGAAAAACAACTGTTACGGTTGGTCTGGGGCAGGCTATGGCAAAGCTTGGCAAGAAATCAATTATAGCATTAAGGGAACCATCTCTTGGACCTTGTTTTGGTATAAAGGGAGGCGCAGCAGGAGGAGGATATTCTCAGGTTGTACCTATGGAGGAGCTTAATCTTCATTTTACAGGAGATTTTCATGCTATAACCTCTGCCAATAATCTTCTTTGTGCTATGCTCGATAATCATATGCAGCAGGGAAATGCTCTGCGTATCGATCCAAAGAGAGTTGTTATAAAAAGATGTCTCGATATGAATGACAGAGCATTAAGAAATATCGTAATCGGTATGGGCGCTAAAATGGACGGAGTTGTAAGACAGGATGGATTTATCATAACTGTTGCTTCAGAGGTTATGGCTATTCTTTGTCTTGCATCGGATATAAAGGATTTACATGACAGACTTGCAAGAATCATCGTTGCATATAACTATGATAATGAGCCTGTAACAGCTGATGATTTGAAGGCTGTCGGAGCTATGACAGCACTTCTTAAGGATGCTATAAAGCCAAACCTTATACAGACGCTTGAGCATACACCGGCTCTTGTGCATGGCGGTCCATTTGCCAATATTGCACACGGATGTAATTCCGTAAGAGCAACAAGAACTGCTTTAAAGATGGCAGATTATGTAATTACAGAGGCAGGCTTTGGTGCAGATCTTGGAGCTGAAAAATTCTTTGATATAAAGTGTCGTATGACAGGACTTAAGCCGGATGCAGTTGTTCTTGTAGCAACAGTAAGAGCTTTAAAATATAACGGCGGCGTACCAAAGGATGAATTAAATAAAGAAAATCTTGATGCCCTTAAAAAGGGTATTGTTAACCTTGAAAAGCATATAGAAAATCTTCAAAATTACGGAGTACCTGTAGTTGTAACACTTAACAGATTTGTATCCGATACAGATGCCGAGCTTTCCTTTGTTGAAAGCTTTTGTAAGGAAAGAGATTGTGACTTTGCGCTTGCAAATGTATGGGAAAAGGGTGGAGAAGGCGGTCTTTCACTGGCTCAGGCTGTTGTAGATACAATTGACACCAAAAAGAGCAATTTCAAGCTCCTTTATGAAGATGATTTATCGATAAAAGAAAAGATAGAAACAGTAGCTAAAAAGATATATGGCGCAAGGGCAGTTACATACAGCAGTGAGGCAGATAAGGCTATTGCAAAGATTGAGGCAATGGGCTTTTCCAATATGCCGGTTTGTATGGCAAAGAACCAATATTCGCTTTCAGATGATGCAACAAAACTCGGACGTCCAACAGACTTTGATATAAACATCAGAGAAGTATATGTGAGTGCCGGTGCAGGATTCATTGTAGCTATAACAGGCACCATTATGACCATGCCGGGACTTCCAAAGGTTCCTGCTGCAGAACGCATATATGTTGACGAGGACGGAGTAATTAACGGGCTGTTTTAAAGTTGGTTATAATAGAAGCCACTTTATTGTTTTTAACAATCTATAAGCAGGTACTTTGAGGACGCCGGTACTTAGTGAGGTTTACCGAGCTTAGTACCGCTGCGTCCGAGAGTAGCGAGAGCGTGCCTGCTATAGATTTGTTAAAAACAATAAAGTGGCGTGTGTAAAGAAGGAGGAAAACATGGCACAGATAATTGACGGAAAGCTTATTTCCAAGCAGATTAAGGATGAGTTAAAGGAAAAGGTTGCCGGGCTAAAAGCGGCGGGAAGGGAGATTTGTCTTGCAGTTATTCAGGTCGGTAATGATCCGGCATCAACGGTTTATGTCGGTAATAAGAAAAAGGCCTGCGAGTACATTGGTATAAAATCACTTGCTTATGAGCTCCCTGAAGAGACAACAGAAGAAGAGCTTTTGCAGATAATTGATAAGCTTAATAAGGATGACAGTGTAAACGGTATCCTTGTACAGCTTCCGGTTCCAAAGCAAATAAATGATGAGAAAATTATAAATGCCATATCACCACTTAAGGATGTTGATGGATTTTCTCCTGCAAGTGTCGGAGCATTAAGTATCGGACAAAAGGGCTTTTTGTCATGTACTCCTGCCGGAATAATTCAGCTTCTTAAACGTTCAAATATTGATATCGAGGGTAAGGAATGTGTGGTTGTAGGCAGAAGCAATATAGTCGGAAAACCTATGGCAATGCTCCTTCTTAGGGAAAATGGTACTGTTACAGTTTGCCATTCTAGAACCAAAAATCTTAAAGAGGTTTGCAAGCGTGCAGATATACTTATAGCTGCTGTTGGTAAGCCTAAAATGATAGATGCATCTTATGTAAAAGAGGGTGCTGTAGTTATAGATGTAGGTATACATAGAAATGAAAACGGCAAGCTCTGTGGTGATGTTGATTTTGAATCAGTTGAGCCAATCTGCAGCGCGATCACACCTGTACCGGGTGGAGTAGGACCTATGACTATAGCTATGCTTATGAATAATTGTGTAGAAGCAGGAATGAATATATAATATGAATATACTTATGGTATCACTTGGATGTGATAAAAATCTGTGTGACAGTGAAACCATGATGGGCATTTTAAGTGCATATAATTATAACCTTACAAATGATGAAAATGAAGCGGATGCGGTTATAATAAATACCTGTTCCTTTATAAAGGATGCCATGGAGGAAAGTATAAATACTATTCTAGAAATGGCAAAGCTTAAGGAAGGAAGACTTAAATATATCATCGTGGCAGGCTGCCTGGCAGAAAGATATAAAAATGAAATATTTGATGAAATTCCCGAGATAGATGCCTGTGTCGGAACAACAAGCTTTGACCGAATAGTCGAGGTTATAAATAAGCTTGAAGAAGTTAACGGTAAGGAAGATGTAAAGGAAGATTCAACCGTAATGCTTATTAAAAACAATAAGGTGGTTGCTTATGACAGCATCGACAGACTTACAACTTCTGATTATCACAAGGCTATAACTTCAGGCACATTTATGGGTTATCTCAAGATTGCTGAGGGCTGTGACAAGCGTTGCACCTACTGTGCAATTCCACTTATGCGTGGCAGATACAGAAGTGTGCCGATGGAAAAGCTTATTGATGAGGCTTCATATATGGCTGAAAACGGTATAAAGGAGCTGGTTCTTGTAGCACAGGAAACCACCTGCTACGGTAAGGACATCTACGGAAAGAAATGTCTCCATGAGCTTATACATAAGCTTGCTCTTATTGACGGGATTGAGTGGATAAGAGTAATGTATTGTTATCCTGAAGAAGTTTATGATGAGTTGATTGATGCTTTTGTAAAAGAACCAAAGCTGCTTCATTACATAGATATGCCGATACAGCATTCTGAAGATAATATACTTAGAAGAATGGGCAGAAAAACAGATAGAAAATCCATTATAGAAGTAATAGGAAAATTAAGAAGCACTGTTCCCGATATTGCTATAAGAACCTCGCTTATAGCCGGATTTCCGGGAGAAACCGAGGAAGACCATACAGGACTTTGTGAATTCCTGGATGAAGTAGAGCTTGACAGAGTCGGAGTATTTACATATTCCAGAGAGGAAGGAACGCCTGCTGCCGGATTTGATAATCAAATCGAGGAAGAAACCGCAGAAAGATGGCGGGATGAAATCATGGTGCTTTGCCAGGAGATTTCACTTGATAAAAATGAAACAATGATTGGTAAAACCGTTAAGGTTATTATCGAGGGATACTCACCTGAGGAAGACGTATATGTAGGAAGAACCTACAAGGATGCACCAGGTGTCGACGGCCTGGTCTTCGTGGAATGCGATTACGAGCTTATTTCAGGTTCCATAGTTGATGTAATAATAAATGAGGCCGGACCTTATGATTTAATTGGATGTATTTTAAATTAAATTTTTAATAATAAACAGGTTGTGTATGAATTTATGTATATATAAGCAGGTACTTTGAACACGCCGGTACTTAGCGAGGTATAACCGAGCTTAGTACCGCTGCGTGTGAGAGTAGCGAGAGCGTGCCTGCGATATATACATAAATTCATACACAACCGTAAGTAGGAAAGGAAAACTAATATGAATTTACCAAATAAGCTTACAATTTTAAGAGTTATACTTATACCGTTTTTTCTTGTTGCACTTATGGTGCCGGACATTCCGTATGGGAAATGGATAGCACTTGCAATCTTTTGTGTGGCGGCAATAACCGATACCTTGGACGGACAAATTGCAAGGAAATATAATCTGATTACCAACTTTGGCAAGTTCATGGATCCCCTTGCGGACAAGCTTCTTGTATGTTCAGCTATGATTGCACTTATCGAGCTTGACAGAATCCCTGCATGGGTTGTAATAATAATAATTGCCAGAGAATTTATAATAAGCGGGTTCAGACTTATAGCTGCAGATAAAGGAATTGTTATAGCTGCAGGCTGGTGGGGCAAGATAAAAACTGTTGTCCAAATGGTTATGATAATTATACTTATATGTGATTTTGGCGGAGATACTGTATGGGTAATCGAACAGGTATTTATATATGCGGCTCTTGCACTTACAATTATTTCCCTTATAGATTATCTTGCTAAAAATAAGGATGTACTTAAGGATTAATGTGTTGTAGAGTGTGAGCTTTGTCACATAAGTATTATTTGTTTTTGGAGAAGTGTATGAAATTAAATGAACTGTTAAAATTTAATGATATAGTGATTCAGTGTCATGACAATCCGGATGCTGATGCTTTGGCATCAGGCTATGCACTGTATTGGTATTTAAAGAAAATGGGTAAAAAGCCGTATTTTATGTACAGGGGCATAAATAAGATACAAAAGAGTAATCTTATGATTATGTTAAGTGCACTTGAGGTACCTGTAAATTATGAGCCGGATTATGATAAAGAGCCGGAGCTTCTTGTTACGGTTGACTGTCAGTACGGACAGAAAAATGTTACCATGACCAAAGCAAAAAATGTTGCGGTTATTGATCATCATCAACTTACGGTTGATGTACCAAAGCTTTCAGAGGTAAGAAGTAACATCGGAAGCTGTTCAACTATTCTTTGGGATATGATTCGTGATGAGGGACTTTATTTTCATGATGAAAGACTCTTGTCCACAGCCTTATATTATGGCCTTTATACTGATACTAACAGACTTTCGGAGGTATCGCATCCTCTTGACAGAGATATGCTTGATTCACTTGTGATTAATAAAAGCATTGTTACCAATATGAGTAATTCCAATATTTCTCTTGATGAGCTTAAGATTACCGGAAAGGCTATTTTGGAATATGATTATTATGATGATAATAAGTATCTTATTATCCAGGCTGAACAGTGTGATCCTAATATATTGGGTGTAATAAGTGATTTTTCCATGGAAACAACAGGTGTTGATGTGTGTCTGGCATTTTATGTCAGTCCTGCCGAGATTAAGTACTCGGTAAGAAGCTGTGTAAAAGAGGTTCATGCTAATGAACTGGCTGAATTTTTATCTGTTGGAATCGGCGGTGGCGGAGGTCATATATACAAAGCCGGTGGAAGCATAAGACCGGAAAAGCTTAATGCTTCCGATAATGGTGCAAACAAAGATATAAAGCAGTTTTTTAAAGAGAGAATGGATGCATATTATGAAAAATATCAAATAATATATGCAAAGGATACCGTTCTTGAAAAAACAGGTCTTAAAAAATATGAAAAGAGAAAACAGGAGCTTGGATATTTAAAGCTATCCGATGTATTTCCTATAAATACCATAGTTGAAATCCGTACCCTTGAGGGCGATGTAAATGTTCGTGTTGAGGATGATAAATACCTTATGGTTGGAATAGAAGGAGAGGTCTATCCTATTACAAAGGAAAAGCTTGAAAGAAGCTATAAGGAAACCGGCATGGCTTACCAACGAAACTTTGAATATGAACCAAGCATTAAAGACATGTTTTCCGGAGAAAAAAAGACTGTCATGCCATATGCAAGGGGAGTAATAAGCACAGGCACTTCTTACATATATGCTAAGCCGCTTGAAAGATATGTTAAGCTTTTTACAGCCTGGGATGATGAAAAATATTACTCGGGAAAACCGGGAGATTATATAGCTGTTCGTGAAGATGACGAACACGACATATATATAATTAAAGAAAGATTGTTCAATCAATTATACAATGAAGTATGAAAGAAGGACAGGTAAATATACCTGTCCCTCTATTTTTATTTGATTCCGTACTCTGATTTGAGTTCATCGCTTAATTCTGCGTTTCTTATGATATCATGTGCTTTTTGGATTAACTCATCAGTAGTGTAGTGTTTGAAGTATCCGATGTGATTTTCACCGCTTTTTGTGTAAGAAGTGGTGTAAAATCTGTCGGTTGCCATATGATGTCCAAGGCTGTTTTCGATACATGCTGTTTCATACATGCTTTCCAAATCAATTACATCAGTAAGCATACCGACCTGAACATATAATATATCGTTGTCATAGTCAAAGCTAAAGCTTGCTTTGTATTCCATATTTTGGTAGGTTGAAAGATCGGATTTACTTATAAAATGTCCGTCCTTTGTGCTGTATCTGTAAAGTGAACCGTTATTATAGGCAACGAGGAGCTCTTTTTCTTCATCCTTTTTATCCTTTAAGAATGCTATTCCAATCGGTTCAGTTCCCGGACATTGGATTGTAAATATTATATCACCGCTTTGGTTTACCAATAATATGTTTGAACCGTCTGAAACCGCAATCTCATTTCCTGAATCGTTAGGAGAGATAATGTTAGTGGTAACCCATTCATCAGGAAGCTTAACCTCATTTACGGTTTCTGATTTTAAATCAATAATACAATCATTTTCACCGGCAAAATAAACCTTATCAGCATTATTTATATAAACCGGAGCTGCGGAAAAATTATTAATTTCATAAGGTATTTCGACTGAAGTTGAATCGCCTTTTTCTACATCATAGGTTACAACAGCCTGCTTTCCACCCTTCTCGACAATGTATACAAATTTGCCGGCATTGAAGCTGCATAACATTGATGAATATGAGTAGGAATCAAAGTCCTCTGAAACCGCCATTTTTTTGCTTCCCAAATCAATCGTAATTATGTTAAAGCTTATATAGTTTGTTGAAAGGATATAAAGCTTTTCTGAATTGATACCCAATATTTTATATTGTGAAACAGAGGTTCCCATTTCACCGATAACCATCTGTGAGTAATCATTATTTTCAAGATTAATAACTGTTAGTGTCGGTTCATCGTTTTCGGAAGTTATTATAGCCAGAGTATCCTCAATCATGTAAAAGCTATCCAGCAGACGTCCCAGTACAAGTTCTTCATTTATTTCCACCCACTCAGGATCTGATACATACAGACCATAATATATTATTTCCTTGCCTAAACGTTGATGTGCATATACGCCGCTGCTTATAGCCACATCGCTTATATCATCAGTAAATAATTGGGTAAGGATTACCGAATCGGTTCCGCTTGAAGGAGAAGGTGTTACAAGTCCACCATTTTTTGTTATGTATATAGGCCAACCGTCACCATCTCTGTCGCTGATATCAACAATAGAATCATTGACATTGTGATCATAAAGAACCTCACCTGTTTTTATATCAAACATCTTTGCGATATTGCCATTACAAAAAGCAACTGCCTCCATAGGTGGAAGAGAGAGGAATTCATCATAGATATTAACCTCTGTACTTGTAAAATCATAATCCCATATCTTGTTTAAATCCTTCTTTTCATAGCACTCTATAAGTGTGTGGTCTGTTGAAAGATATGAGTTGTTAAACATTGAAACATTTGAATCTAAATCGTTGGTTGCATAAGCAGCTACAATATGTGATGCATCAGCCCAACTTATATTCTTGATTCTGTCATTTGAAACGTCTGATAATTTTATATCACTTGTTTTAAATGTTATTGTACCGATGCGATAGCTATCTCCAAAGTCGTTTGCCGTAAATGCGGCAGAGCTTTCATCAGGAGAAAGTGTAAAATCAGCAAAGCGAAGGTATGAGTCTCCTTCCTTTTCAGGGAAGGTATATTCCTTACCCGGTTTTCCGTCTGATGAACTTAAGGTTATAAGCTTGGTATTGGATACATTTAATAATATTTCTCCGTCACTTTTAAGCATAATGTCATCATAAGCAAAATATCCTTCGGACAGGCTGTAGCTCCAGCTTTCATTTCCGGATTCTGAATTATAAAGAGTGGCCTTTTTATCGGACCATATCAAAAGCTTATCATCGGATATAAATGTCATGCCGATGATTTCGCTGATATTATCAATAGAAAACGTTTCATTGTGAGAAGCTGTCTTCCATACCTTAACATTGTCTGAAGAATCTCTAGCAGCGAGATAGGTGCCATCCGGTGAAATCATAAATTCCAAGATAGGATTTGGCATCTGATAACTCCATTCGGCATATATGTTGTTTCCGCTAAGCGAAGTATATGCAAGTGTTGCATCAGTAAGTGCACGTATTGCTTCAGCGGTAACAGGCCTTTCATCATTTTTGTCCGACGGAAGTGCCGCAAGGGCAAGCTGAATAGCCGTCATTCTTTGCTCATTTTTAAAGAACTGTTCGGATTCGGAAGCAAGATAACGGGACTGGTTTCTGAGTGATTCAAGATAGTTCTTTTTTATTTGGTTACGGCTATATAGCATATATCCGCTAAATGCCAGTGCAAGGGCAAGAAAACAGGAAAAGGTAAGAGTAAGACGTCTCATTTTATACTGCCTTTGTCTGTTCATAAGCTCATCATAGGAACAGCCGATAACTGCACTTGCAAGTCTCGTAAGCTCTGTTTTATTTGCCTTTTTTATAGACATACGATAGTCGCAGGAGAGCGGCTCAAGTGGAATTCTGATGGTCTGTTGCTCTCCATTTTCATTAGTTACAATGCGATTTTCATGAAGCAGGATTTCAGGTATTACATCCTGAGGTTCACCATTTACCAAGACAGTAAGAATCTGTCTTGGAGAATGATTTCTTAAGAAAAATTCAATTTCGCGTGGAACCCACATGGATTCCTTGGTATTGGTAGAGCAGATAACTATAAGGTAATCGGAATGCTCAAGTGCATAAGCAATATTTTCACTTAAGTCACTTGTTATAGGAAGCTCCTCCTTATCTCTGAATATTCGCTCTATGCGTTTTTTACCGGTTTTTTTCTTGATTTTTTCTGGAATATGAAAGTGCTCAAGTCCGTGCTGAACGGCCTCTGCAACCTTTATATCTTCCTTGGCATGCTTATATGATATAAATGCATTGTAATGTTCTATCATAAAATCCTCCTGAAAATTCTAATCGTAACGCTCGTCGATTACACGCTTTGTTTTCTTCTCGCTCCTTGGAAGCACACCGATTTCGACTACCTTAACAATAGGAGTGAAGCCGATTTTGCTCTTTACCTTTTCAGCGATACGTTTACTTAAGTCATTGAAGTCAACTGTTCCGTTGGTTTCAACATATATTCGCATGGTATCCTTGCCGTCAAGGTGTGAGATACGAATCTGGTACTCACTGGATATCTCTGTAAATGTACCGAGTATTTCTTCAATCTGGCTTGGAAATACATTTACACCCTTAATCTTCATCATATCATCAGTACGTCCCATAATGACATCTATGCGAGGATATTTGCAGCCGCATGGACATTCGCCCGGTACGATTCTTGATAAATCATGTGTACGGTATCTGATAAGCGGTGCTCCTTCCTTAACGAGAGTAGTTATAACAATTTCGCCAAGCTCTCCGTCAGGAACATTTTCTCCGGTTACAGGATCGATTATTTCAAGATAGATATAGTCATCCCAGTAGTGCATAGCGGTTTCCCCCGGACAGTTGATACCGATACCCGGACCATATATTTCAGTAAGTCCGTAGATGTCGTAAAGCTCTATGCCAAGCTCATTTTTGATACTTTCACGCATCTTATCGCTCCAACGCTCTGAACCGATTACACCCTTTTTAAGATGTATCTTATCCTTGATTCCACGTTTTTTAATTTCTTCGGCAAGCAAAAGAGCATAGGAGGATGTGGAACAAAGAACCGTACTCTTTAAAGCCATCATCATTTCAAGCTGTTTGTCGGTATTACCGGGACCCATAGGAATTGCCATAGCACCGAGCTTCTCACAGCCAAGCTGGAAGCCTATACCTGCTGTCCAAAGACCGTATCCCGGAGTTATATGTATTCTATCCATACTGGTTATGCCTGCCATCTCGTAGCATCGTTTGAACATAATAGCCCAATCGTCAACATCCTTTGCAGTATAAGGTATTATAACCGGTTTACCGGTAGTTCCTGATGACGAATGTATTCTTACAATATCTTTCTCGGAAGCTGTCATAAGACCGAGCGGATATGCGTCACGCAAATCCTTTTTCTCTGAAAACGGAAGCTTAGTGAAATCCTCCGGTGAGTTTACGCTGCTTATACCGGCATCCTTAAGTTTTTTTCCGTAGAAGCTTCCCGAAGCTTCCAAAGCCTTGATTCTATCATTTACCTGCGCCAATTGTTGCTCTGAAATTATCATTTTTTTGTATTTCCCCCTTTAGTGCATTTTATAAAATCCATTATATAAAGAAATCTGTTATTTTTCAATTAAATTATAAACTTCTGTTTATCGGGCAAGGGGGTCGATTATAGAGTATGGTATGCACGAAGCCGGCTATAAGCAAAGTTACACGCATAGCACGTTTCAAACGGCTATGCTTAGTACCTTGCTTATAGCCGGTCTCGTACATACCGCTCTATAATCGACACGCTTCGCGTGATGATATACTTGATATTTAACTATGATGATATACTTGATATTTAATAATATTTAATATTTAATAATATTTAATATTTAACTATTATTTAAAGCTGACCTTTTTTTATACTTATTCTATCGTTAATGTCAGTTAGAACACTTGGTTTACATAAGATTATATCAAAGTAAAAAAAGAAGACAAAATGGTAACAAAAGCAGTAAAAAAGGATGGTTTGTTACCTGCTTAAAGAAAACCCAAGCATCAAAAGGAGGCAAACCGGTAACAAAAGGGGCAAAAAAGGAGAGTTTGTTACCTGTTTCAAATCATGAGTCAAGTCTAAATTTGTGTGTAAATTCATCTCTAAAAATCAAGAAAAAAGCTAAATACAAGAGAAAAATTGCTTTTCAATAATCGCTTTACCTATAATGAAAGCAGTATAAAAAGATTTATACGTAATTTATGAAGCAAATTTGGTTAATGATTGAAACTATTACCTATAAGATAAGTGATATATAGCAGATTTATAGGTAAAATAAGTGCTTTTTTTGACAGATTATTGGATATTTTACCTATAAGATTTGATACACCTCCTGTACTTATAGGTAAATTACGAATTATATCAGACAGATTATTGATTATTTTACCTATAAATCGAGTGATGTTTTGCAGTCTTATATGTAAATCAAGGATTTTGTCATGTTGTCAGATGTTTGCCATGTTTACGGTGTGAAATCGTATATGTGTGGTGAAATGATACCCACAGCTTAAAACTTTACAATTATGAGCGGTTTTAAGCTGTGTAAGTGAAAATACATTGAAAATACATATATTTCACACTTTATTTACCTATGGGCAGGAAAAGCATATGAAAAAGGCTGATACAACAACATTTGCCCGATTTGTGTAAAATCAAAAGTGAAAATCCGAATTAATTCGCTCAGAAACCGAACTGTTTGAGCGTAGCGAGTTTTCGGTTTCGTGCGAATTAAAAGGATTTGAGCTTATTGATTTCACAAATTGATGGCAGTTGTGTATCAGCCTTTTTCATATGCTTTCCTGCAAAAACAGTATTGGCGGTGTGAAATATATAAGTATTTTCACTTACACCCTACAGCGATAAGCAGAAGTTTAGGGGATTAAAATGTATTTTATTTAGAACATGATAAAAAGTTATTGACGATTAACCTGCTTATGATATATTTTTGAATTGGAAAGAATTTTTATTATTACGGAGGATATTTAAACATTATATGGACATTTTCAGTATTCTTGAGTTAATTGGCGGACTCTCTTTGTTTCTCTATGGTATGACCACCATGGGAGACGGTCTTAAGAAGGCTTCAGGCGGGAAGCTTGAAATTATCCTGGAAAAATTCACAGCCAATAAGTTTATGGCGGTTATTCTCGGAATGGTAGTTACTGCAATCATGCAGTCCTCGTCGGCTACAACGGTAATGGTAGTCGGTTTTGTTAATTCCGGCATAATGGCGCTTTCCAATGCTGTCGGAGTTATACTCGGTGCTTCCATAGGTGCGACTATTACACCTTGGTTACTCAGTTTGTCCGGTATCGAAGGAACAGGAACCATACTTAAGCTTTTGAAACCGACGGTATTTGCACCTATAATTTCTATAATAGGCGTGGCAATCCTTATGTTTGGTAAAAAGGAAAAGAATAAAAATGTAGCACAGATTATGATAGGCTTTTCCGTGATTATGTTTGGTATGAGCATGATGTCCGGTGCAGCGGCTCCTTTATCGGAGGTACCACAGTTTAAACAGCTCATGTCTATGTTCTCAAATCCGATACTTGGTCTTTTGGTGGGATTTTTGCTTACGGCTGTTATCCAGTCCTCATCGGCTACCATCGGTATCCTTATATCCCTTTGTGCAACCGGTATGATTACCTATGCGACGGCAATACCTATTGTACTCGGTGCCAATATCGGAACCTGTGCAACCGCTATGCTCTCAAGTATAGGTGCAGGCAAAAATGCAAGGCGTTCGGCATTAATTCACCTTTATTATAATATAATTAAATCAGTTACATTTATGATAATATTCTATAGTATCAACAGCTTTGCGGAATTCGAGCTTTTGAATAAAACCGCACACGGTACGGGTGTTGCTTTGTTTGATACTGTATTAAGCATCGTAGCGGTTATTGTTTTCTTCCCGTTTTCAGGTTTGTTGGAAAAGCTTGCTTATCTTACGATTCCGAGAACCGAGGATGAGAGCAGGGACGATGATATGAAAAAGCACATTTCCAAGATGCTTGATGACAGATTTTTAAATACACCTGAATTTGCTTTAAGCCAGTGCAAAACTGCTTGTATCGAGATGTCACGATATGCAAAGGACGGATTATTTGAAGCGATAGATATGATAGGAGCATATGATGTAGCTGTTGCCGAAAAGGTATTATACTATGAGGATCTGGTAGACCATTATGAGGACGTGCTTGATAATTATTTTGTAAAGCTTTCGACAGCGCATCTTTCGCCGAAATCCTCACAGCAGCTTGCTGTGCTTATGCATAGCATATCCGATATAGAAAGAATTTCCGACCATGCGATTAATATCTCGGATTCTGCCAAGGAAATGAGTGAAAAGGAGCTTGCATTTTCCAATAAAGGCGTAGAGGAATTTACTGTATTTACGCAAGCCGTTAAGGATATAGTCAATATGACCTTCCAGATTTTTGAGGATGAGAATATGAGCTATGCGCTTAACGTAGAGCCTTTGGAGGAGCTTATAGATGATTTGTCCGTTGAGGTTCGTAAACGACATATGAAGAGACTTCGTAAAGGCAAATGCTCCGTCGAGATGGGCTTTGTGCTTGCTGATCTTATAACCAATTACGAGCGTATATCAGACCATTGCTCCAATATAGCTCTAAATGTGCTTCAGACAGATGAGGAAGGCTATGACATACATGAGTTTCAGGAAAATCTCAATGCTGAAAATGAGGACTTCTACAAGAAGATTGATGAACTTAAGGATAAATACAAGCTGCCTGTTATTGTAAAGAAGTCAGAGGAGGTAAAGAAGGCGGAAGAAGGAATGAAAGACGGCGAAGTAAAAAAGACAGAGGAAAGTGACGTTTTCGCAGAAGCTGAATTAACAGGAAAAGACAGTAAAAAGCAGGCCGGTAAGGAAAGTAAGAAACAAGCTGATAAAGCTGATAAGGAAAGAAAAAAGAAAGAAGAAAAGGCTGAAAAAGAGAAAGAAAAGGCAGAAAAGAAGAGTAAGGCTGAAAAGAAGGAAAAGTCTGAAAAAAAGAGTAAGGATAAGGAAAGTAAGAAAGAGAAGAATACAGAAGAAAAGGATAAAGATAGTAAAGAAAATAAAGAAGAAAGGTGAAAAAATATGGAATTCAAAACAGATATTTTCAAGACATTTGATAAGAAGTGGGCGCTTCTTACTGCAGGCAACAAGGAAAGCTTCAATATGATGACGATAAGCTGGGGCGGACTCGGAACCTTATGGAATAAGCCTGTGGCAACAGTGTATGTGAGAACCTCAAGATATACACATGACTTTATGGATAATAATGAATATTTTACAATAAGCTTTTTTCCGGAGGAGTATAAAAGAGTACTCGGTGTGCTCGGCTCAAAATCAGGCAGGGACATGGATAAGATAAATGATTCAGGACTTACTGCCAAAGAGCTGGATGCTTCCGTTGGTTTTGAAGAAGCAGAGGTAACCCTTGTATGTAATAAACTTTTTAAACAGGAGTTATCGGTAGCCAATATGCCGAAAGAAATTGCCGAAAGCTTATATTCAGGTGATGCACCTCATGATATGTATATAGGTGAGGTTGTTGGAATTATAGAGTAATAATTTATTTTATGGGGACAGGTACGTGTGACAAGGTGCCTGTCCCCGTGTCACATAAAAAGATAGGAGTACAAAATAATTGAGAAAACACTTTATTGATAATTTAAGATGGATGGTGATTCTTCTTCTGGTTCCGTATCATGCCGCACAGGCGTTTAATACGTGGGGAGAATTGAATTATATAGTATTTGAGCCCAATAAGGCTATAAGCAGTATTGTTGTTTTTCTTAGTCCGTTTTATATGCCGATTATGTTTTTGCTGGCGGGAATGAGTACAAGATATGCACTTAAGAAGCGTTCATACAGTCAGTTTATTATGGAGAGAATAAAAAGACTTCTGATTCCTTTTGTGTTTGGTACTGTTTTCTTTTGCCCGATTATGGCATACATAGGAGATAAGACAAATTTTGGTTATGACGGAAGCTTTTTCGGACATTATAAAGTATTCTTTACCAAGTGGACAGACTTATCGGGATTTGATGGTGGATTCGGCGTAGGTCAGTTCTGGTTTCTTTATTTTCTTTTTATAATTTCATTTGTTGGTTTAGGAATAGTTGCGTTAGTAAATCGGATTGGCAGGAATAAGAATAGCGGCGGAGATATTCCGTTCCTTGTAATATGTCTTTTTATTGTGCCGCTTCCGCTTTTGTATGACCTGCTCGTGGTTGGTGGAAAGAGCTTTGCGGAGTATCTTTATATATTTTTGATAGGCTATTATATTTTGTCGAATGAAAAGATTATAGAAAAAGCAGAAAAATACAGATGGATTACTTTGTTAATCGGTCTTTTTGCGGGAATTTTAGATGTATATATGTTTATATGGTCGGGAAAGGATTATGGACTTCTAAATACGATTGCAAAATCATTTACCGAATGGTTTATGATTCTTGCTTTGATTGGTATCGGAAAAAAGAAATTTGATTTTCATGGTAAGGTATCAAAATATCTTTCATCACGGTCATTTCTATTCTTTAGTATTCATTTTATTTGGGTTGTTTTGTTTCAATATTGGTTTTCTGATGTACTCATAAACAATACTGTATTGCTGTATTTTGTCCCTGTTATATTAGCATATCCGGTAACATTTATCTGCTCGGAGGTTTGTATAAGAATACCGTTTTTGAAGTTTTTGATGGGAACTAAATAAAATATTAATTAAAATATATTGTAAAATTTTACAACAAATTTTAAAATAATTATTGATATATATTTTGATTTTGATTATAATGATTTATAGAATAAAATATTAAAAAGGGGTGAAGTATATGTCAAATGTAGCAAATGTTTTACAGAGTATGGTTCCGATTTCTCAATTTAATAAAGGGCAGGCTTCAAAGATATTTGATAGATTAAATAAAGAAAAGGAATTAATTGTATTAAAAAACAATCAACCTTCTGCTATAATTCTATCACCTGAAGAATATAGACGACTTACAGAAATTGAAGAAGATTATTATTTACTTATTGAAGCCGAAAAAAGACTTATTGATAATGGTAACAAAGATACAATTCCAATGGATGTTATTATAAAGAAACGTGGAATAAAAAAAGAAGAACTTGAGGGATCGGAGGATGTTGATATAGAATGACTTGGAGTGTAGAGTTTATCGAGGAAGCTGAAAAAGATTTAGATAAATTAGATCATTCTACACAGATTCAAGTTATTAAAGGGATTATGAAGGTTAGTAAAAATCCTCTTTCAGCCAATGAAGGAGGATATGGTAAACCGCTTGGCAATAAAAAAGACATTAATTTAACCACATTATACAAGATAAAATTTAAAAATATAGGAATCAGAGTTGTATATAAGCTTGAACGTGTAGATGATGTTATGAAAATAATTGTTATATCTACAAGAACGGATGAGCAGGTTTACAAAGAAGCAGAAAAAAGAAGAAAAAAATATTGAATTTGAAAAAGTTTCAAAAATATTTTTGAAACTTTTTTAAGTATAAAAACGTTTTACTTTTGGATAAATTTTAGGCATAGTTAATTGCAACATTATAATATGCAGACTTGCCGGATAGACAAAAGGAGAATAATGATATGTTAAAGAAAAAGATTATTTGTATTATCGCAGCATTTTGTATGACTGTGGGGTTTACGGCTTGTGGTGAAAAAGATGATTCAGTTGATAATACTGTACCAAAGCAGACTACAGAAATTATAACTGAAAGCAAGGATACCGGGACAACAGATGATACAGAGGATGAGTCAAAGGAAAACGAAGAAGAATTATCCGAAGAGGTTTCAGAAGAAAACACAGAAGAAACTTCAGAGACAAGCGATAATGATGTTGAAAAAATATCGGGAAAATCAGGAAAATACGTTGATTTTGATGAGATGTGCTTTTATGTAAATGACAAGAAATATGTACTTGGTAAAACTACGCTTCAGGAAATGATAGATGATGGAGTGCCCTTTGATGAAAATGATTTGGCAAATGCAGGTAATAATCTGAATCCTGATTATAAGTCACAGGGATTCAGGATAAGATTGGGAGAATATTATACTGCACAGGTGTTTGCATTTAATGATACAGAAGAAAATAAGCCAATATCAGAATGTTATATTAATTATGTTTATCTTCCCGTAAAAGAAGATGAAGAGCCTAATATTTTAACCTTTAATTTTCCTACGGATATGACAATGGAGGAATTAAAGGAAAATTCCGGTGAACCAACAAATGAAAAGCATACGGATTTTGAAGATGAAAGATATGTTGATCAATTAGAATATGAAAAACAATCGGAGAAATATATTCGTGCATGCAGCTACAAATTTGAATTTATCGGTGGGAAATTAAAATATATAAATATTGAATATATGCCATAGAAGAAAAAATTTACAAGATAGATGTACAAGCAACAAAAACATAAAAATTAAAAACATAAGCAATAAGAAATATATAAAAAAGGAGAAAGCAAATGATTTTTAAATATAAGAGTCACCCAAGAACAAAAGGGAGTGAAACAATAGTTACATTAATTAGTGCACTGATGATATTGGGCATAGGAATTCTGGGACTATATACTTCCAAGCAGATAAATGAAGAAGATACCGGATATTTTCTTGCCTGGGCTATAACAGCCATTGTATATGTTATAATTTCATTTATTGTGCAGTGGATTAAATCCTCTGATACCATGTACTCAACTCTTGCGATTACATATAATCAGGCAAAGGGGCTTTATATCTATGATGTAAATGATGACAGCTTTCTTGCAGGCTTTAATTTGATGGATTATAAGATTTATCCGGCAAATGGAGGATATTTTTCAATAAACTATTCTTTAAGCCGTCAACACACAAAACAAAAGCTGTTATTAAGAGAAATTGATAAGAGACAAATATTTGAAAATATCATAGCTAATGGAACTGAAGATTATTACGGAAAAAGAATATATAGCATTAAAGAGCTTTCAAAGAAATCTAACTGCATTAAAATGACATATTCCTATCTGCCTAACGGACAGAATAATTTTGAAAGAGAAGATGTTGTAAGAATTTATAAGGGAATAAATGATTATAAGGAGCTTTACGAGCTTTTACTTAAGCTAAAGGGCTAAATAGTACGACTAAATAAATTAAAAGAGTGACTATATGAACGAGCAAAACGATTTTAAATTCACAACTGAGGAAGCAATTAAAAAATACGGCGAGCTGGTATGTAAGCTTGCCAGGCTTAATATGCAGACGATGCAGGATGCCGAGGATATATTTCAGGATGTGTTTCTCAAGCTTTTTTGCAATGAGGAACACATAAACAGTGAGGAGCATCTTAAGGCATGGCTTATAAGAGTTACTGTAAATGAGTGCCATTCAAAGGCAAGAAAGGCATACAGACAGTATGAAACATCTGTCGGAGATATAAGTTACATCGAAAAGACTGCCTGTGAAGAATGGGACAGGCTTTCGGAGGACGACATATATCTTAAGATAAAAAAGCTTCCCGCAAAGTATCATGAGGTAGTTCTTTTATATTACTATGAGGATTATTCGATTAAGGAGATTGCCAAACTTCTTGATATGAATGAAAATACAGTTAAGACGAGGCTTAAGAGGGCTAAACAAAGGCTTGCGGCTATGATTATAGCCGGTGTAATATTTATAATAATTTTGCTTGGTTCTATCCTTTTTATAAAAAGCAAGATAAATAAAAATAAAATGGACAGCGAAAAAAACACATATACCTCTGATAATTTAAGGGAGGATATACAGACTATTATACCTTTTGTGGCTGAAAATGAATGTATAATAAAGCTTCCGGACGGAAGTGAGATGATAATTGAGAAAGGTAAATTATCGGTTTGGGAATGTGTGGATGAGGAAAACGGTTCATATGTTATGAAGCTTGACTCCTATGATGTTAAAAAGGATAAGATGAATTCAAAGGATATGGACACTGTTGAAAATATATTGCGGGCAAGTCTTCCTGAAAAACAGTTTATTATTACGGATTCCTCAGGTCAGGAAAGTGAATGTACGGCTGTTCAAAAGGAAATCGGTACAGATTATTATATATATGAGATTACACTTTATGTAGATGATTTGTCAGGAGAGTCTTTTAAGACCGACTGGATAAAGCTTGATGTAAAGACAGACCTTGATTACGGTAATCCTGTAATTGTCGGTACAAATCTTCGTAATAAGGACGGGGAATATATAATGACCGAATATCAATTTAAAGACGGTACGGTAATTCATCCGTTTGCCTTTATGAGAAACATAGCCTATGACGAGAATGGCAATATACTGCCGTTTGATAAATGGGAAGGAATGTCGGAGGCATATGTAGGCTTTGCAATAAACGGTGAAATTAGTGTAAAAACTGTTCCTTTAAATAATAAGAATACTGTTAAATACGTATTTAATATATTTGATAAGGATGGTAATTTTTATTGGTCGGATATTTCTGAATAGTATAAGTGCAGGGAAGTGTGTCTCAATGATACACTTCCCTGTACTCATAACGATATATTTAAAGAACTACGAAAATAGATCTTCGCCGGTTATCTCGTTTGTGACTATAGAACTGTAGTTGTTGTAGCTTAAACCATTGGAGCAAATCATTGTAAGATGCAACGCTTTTTTTGATTTTGTTTCATTTTGAAATGCATTAAGTTTATTGCTAAGGTTATCCGCGACTTTGGCATCCAACGAGTATTTTTGGTTAGAATGCTTTGCCTCGCATAAGTTGATAACATTATCCATTCTGTCAATCACAAGATCTATCTGAGCACCCGGAGAGGACTTTTCACTTCTCCAAGCGTATTCGAAGCTGTCCACTCCTGAAATTCCCAGTGCATGTTTAATTTGAGCAGTGTGCAATAAACATACAATTTCAAAAGCAAGCCCGCTCCATGAATTATAAGCAGGTGTACGAATGTATTTAATCCATGAATTGATTTTTTCATTAAGTAAAAATGTATGACAGAATAAAGTAAAAGGATCAATAATCTGAAAATATGCATTTGTTTTATCTTTAACGAAGTTTTTGTATTTTCTGATAAAACCACATTGTTCCAATTCTTCTAATGTTTCCGTAAGGTGTTTTCCGTCACCTATTTTAGTATCTTTAATTATCTCGGTTCTGGTAAGTCCTCCACGTTTTTTTGCTAAGGAATTTATAATAGCATAATGCTTTTCTGCATTTTTAAAAAGAGATTTAAAAAGTCGGTTATATTCATAATGTAGTTGGCCGTTTTCGTTGAATATAAGTGCATCAATATTTTGCGTCAGACTAAGTCGTCTACTAAATAAGTCAAGATAATAAGGAATTCCGCCGAAAACCATATAGCTTGTAATTATGTCATCTTTGGATATAATAATGTTGTTTGCGTCGAAAAATTTTTTGCACTCACCAAGGGTAAAAGGAATAAGGTGTATCTGTCTGGTTATACGATTATAAAGACCACCTTTATCTGAAAGAATATTGCTTATTATCCACGATGTAGCTGAACCGCATACTATCATTATGATATCCTTTTGAGCTGATGCCCAACTGTTCCAGAAATAATCCAGAGCAGATCTAAAGTTTGATCTTGGCGTATCCATCCACGGAAGCTCGTCAAGAAATATAATCCTTTTGTTGGTAATAGGATCTCTTAAAATGGTATCGTTCATTAGTAAGTGTTTTAATCTGTTAAATGCCTCGCGCCAGCTCTTTGGACAATCTGTTTCTTTACTGCCATATTCCATAAGACTGTCATTGAAGTATTCTAATTCTTCAGATAGCTTAACGTTATCAACGCCGGTTGCATAAAACGAAAATCTATTATCAAAGAATTCCTTAACTAAAAATGTTTTGCCAACACGACGACGTCCGTAGATAACAACAAATTCGGATTTGTTTGATTCAAGACAGTCCTGAAGAATTAATTGTTCATTTTTTCGTCCGATTATAGCCATAAAATTTCATCTCCCTTTTATAATGGTCTGAAATAAAGAAAAAAATATATATTTCAGCCCATTATAGTACAAAAATAATTGTTTAATGGTCTGAATTTATGCAATTATAACATTTTAAGCTGCGTTTATCAAGATAAAATAGAATATTTTAAAGAATATAACAAACATGTTAAATATGCCCTATGTATTTGTTCCTTTGCTTGACCATAAAACGTAAATTGGGTATAATGACTAATAGTTATGTGCTGTTATAAAACAATATAAAAATTAAGGTGATTATATGGCAAAATATTATGCTGTAAAGGTAGGAAAAAATCCGGGAATTTATCTTACATGGGACGAGTGTAAGGACAATGTAAACGGGTTTCCGGGTGCATTATATAAGAGCTTTAAAACCGTTGAAGAAGCGGAAGCTTATGCAGGGGTAAAGATCGATAGAGAAAAGTTGAAAAAGGCTAAAAACGATAATCCGTCAAATAATGAATCAAAGTATATATCAGAAGATAATAACATCTCTTTGAGCGGCAAGTCAGCCTGCTATGCTTTTGTGGACGGTTCATTTAATGTTGCTACAAATATATACGGATACGGAGGATTTCTTGTTATAGATAATGAGAAATTCATCGTCCAGGGTTCGGGCAATGATGAAGAGATGGCAGCCATGAGAAATGTAGCCGGCGAGATAGAAGGTTCTGCGGCAGCAGTTAAGCTTGCTATAGAAAAGGGTGTTAAAGAGCTTGATATATACTATGATTACATGGGTATAGAGATGTGGGCAACCGGAGCGTGGAAGAGAAATAAAAAGGGAACGGTTGCTTACTATGAATACATGCAGAGCATCAAGGATAAGATAAAGCTTAATTTTATCAAGGTTAAGGGACACTCGGGCATAGAAGGAAACGAGGAAGCCGACAAGCTTGCCAAGGAAGCAGCGGGGATTACATAAAAAAATAATAGAAGATAATTGACAATTTTCATAAAGCTATAATATTAAAATTCTATAAGATAGAATTCAAAATGATTTACATAAAAGGACATGATTAAAAATGAAAGAATTATTAATGGGAAATGAAGCCATAGCGCTTGGTGCGATTATGGCAGGAGTTAAGGTGGTTGCCGGTTATCCGGGCACACCATCTACAGAGGTTTTGGAAACCATAGCAAAGAGGAATCCGGGCAAGATACACGTAGAGTGGTCTACCAATGAAAAGTCTGCCCTTGAAGTAGCTGCCGGAGCAGCATATACGGGAGCTCGTTCGATAGTTACCATGAAGCAGGTTGGATTAAATGTTGCTTCTGATCCGCTTATGAGCCTTAATTATGTAGGTGTAAAGGGCGGAATGGTTGTATATGTAGCGGATGATCCGGGCCCTATATCCTCACAGACCGAGCAGGACACAAGGCATTTCGGCAAATATGCAAAAATTCCCGTATTTGATCCTGCTACACCGGAGGAAGCATATGAAATGATACAGGATGCATTTGCTTATTCCGAAAAGTATGGCATGCCTGTATTCTTTAGAGCAACCACAAGGGTTTGCCACAGCTGTGCAACCATTGATGTGGGAGAATTTCCTGAACCGACAGAGGGCGAGGGATTTATCAAGGACACTTCAAGATGGGTTATATTTCCAAAGCTTTCTTATGAGAGTAAGAAGAAGCTTGAGGCAAGAGAGGTTGAGCTTGCGAAGGAATTCTCAAAGTTAAAGTATAATTTTACAACGGGTACAGGCAGGATAGGAATTGCCTGTGGCGGTGTAAGTCGTGCGTATGTGTGTGAAGCTGTAAATGATTTGGATGAAAATAAAGATATATTCAGTATATTTAATGTCGGAACACCGTATCCGTTTCCGGAGGACGCAGCACTTGAATTTATAAAAAGTATTGATAAGCTTATATGCTTTGAGGAGCTTGACCCTGTTATCGAGGATGCATTTACATACCTTTGCGGAAAGCATAATATAAAGCTTGATATACTGGGTAAGAGAACGATGGATGTACCTAATGCAGGTGAGCTTGGTGTCGTAAGTATAACAAAGATCCTTGCCGGGCTTATAGGTAAGGAATACACGGAATCACAGGAAAGATTTGCGGATTTGCCGGATATACCGGGCAGACCGCCGGTGCTATGTGCCGGTTGTCCTCACAGGGCATCCTTTTATGCGGTAAAGCAGGCTATGAAGGGAAGGAAAGCAATTTTCTGCGGAGATATAGGCTGTTATACTCTCGGCAATGCCGCACCTCTTGATATGACGGATACCTGTCTTTGTATGGGTGCAGGTATAACCATAGCCGAGGGACTTGATTATGCGGAGTTTGATAAGGATGACAGAAGCGTGAAATTTGCATTTGTCGGAGATTCCACATTTTTTGCTTCGGGAATTACCGGAGTTATAAACGGTGTATATAATAAGGCCAATATTGTAGTATGCGTGCTTGATAATTCAACTACAGCCATGACCGGACATCAGCCACATCCGGGTATAGGTAAGACTATGATGGGTGATGTATCCAATGCCATAAGCATACCTAAGGTGCTTTCCGCAATCGGATTAACCAAGGTTGTAACGGTTGACCCGCTTAATCAGGAGGAGGCAATCAGTGCCGTTAAGGAGCTCGCTGATTTACCGGGAGTTAAGGCAATTATATTTAAGTCACCTTGTGTTGCTATTGTAAAGACAAAGAAGTCAGCAGAGGTTTTAAGAGATAGATGTATAGGCTGTAAGAAATGTATAAATGAGCTTGGCTGTCCGGCACTTTATATGAAGGATGGCAAGGCTTGTATAGATAAGGCATTATGTACGGATTGCGGACTTTGCAAAACCGTATGTCCTGTAAAATGTATAAAGGAGGAAGCGTAGTATGAAGAGCTTATTACTTTGCGGTGTCGGCGGACAGGGTACTGTGCTTGCCTCAAGAATACTTGCACAGGCAGCCATGGAGGAAGGAAAATTTGCAAGGACTGCCGAGACCATCGGTATGGCACAAAGAGGAGGATGTGTTGTCAGTCATGTAAGGATTGACAGTAAGGATTGTTCGCCTCTTGTACCGCTTAAAAAGGCAGATATACTTATAGCATTTGAGCCGGGAGAGGCAGTAAGAAATCTTCCATATCTAAAACCGGAGGGTATAGTTATCGTCTGCGACAATCCTATATGTCCGGTAACTGCTTCCCTTGCGGGAATCGAGTATGACAGCCGTAAGATGATTGATTATATTAAGTCAAAGGTTGACAGGGTTATAGTTGTCGACGGCAACAAAATATGTGAGGAATGTGGCTCCTCCAAGGTTGTAAATGTGGCTTTGGTGGGTACAATTATAAAAACAGGAGCCGCAGAGCTTTCGGAAGAGTCTGTAAAAAAGGTTCTTAAAAGTAAGCTTAAGCCGGAGTTTATAGATATGAACATGAAAGCTCTTACTCTGGGCATGGAGTATGTATAAGTTTAATTATTTAATAGATATAAATGATATATGATCATTAGTTTATAAAGTAAAATTGTTAAAATTTTATTGAAGATTTATATGGAAAAAAGAAAAGTTATATATTATGAAAATGAATTAGAGGATGAATTTGCAAAGGCAAAAATTGATGCCAGAAGGATAGATGAAAGCTATGATTATGACGGCGGTGTCGGAAGAAGGATAGCAAGATTTATCATCTACGTAATATTTGCAAAGCCGATTGCTTTTTTATATCTTAAGCTTGTCTACGGTCACAGGATAGTGAACAGGCAGGTTATAAAGGAGCATTTAAAAAAGAAGGAAGATAAGGGCTTTTTCCTATATGGCAATCATACCAATGCGGGTGCCGATGCACTTATACCGTCCATGATATGTATGCCTAAAAATGTATCGGTTATTGTTCATCCCGATAATGTTTCCATGCCTATATTCGGACATATTACACCGTGTCTTGGTGCAATTCCGTTGCCGGATGATAAAAAGGCTATGATTAATTTTATGAAGTCTCTTGAAAGGCGGGTATGTAAGGTAAAGGATTGCATAACCATATATCCTGAGGCTCATATATGGCCGTTTTATACACATATCAGACCATTTACGGATAAATCCTTTGGGTATCCGGTAAAATATAAAACTCCTGTTTTTTGCTTTACCAATACCTATCAAAAGAGATTCTTTTTCGGTGGTATAAGGATGGTTACTTATGTGGACGGACCGTTTTATCCGGAGGATAATGTTCCGGTTGTTGAAAGCAGAAAGCTGCTTCGTGACAGTGTGTATGATATAATGGTCAAGAGAAGTGAAAATAATACGGTTGAAAAGGTTCGTTATATAAAAAAGCCGGATTGATATAATTATTACAGATAACGGATTGATATATTTTTCCGGATAAATTATTGATAGTTAAGTAAAAAAATGATAAGTTATAAAAAGGGTTTGTTATGAATATACTATATGCCGGTAATTATAAGGTCTTTGACGGAGTTATGACAAGTATGCTGTCTGTTTTAAAGCGTACCAAGGTCAAAGAACCATTTAATTTTTATATACTCACAATGGATGTTTCCTTTATCAAGGAGGAATACACTCCAATCACAAAACGTCAGATAGATATACTTAGCCAAGCGGCTAAAAAATACAATTCCGATAATGAGATAAAATGCATAGATGTGACGGATATTTATAACAGGGAATTTGCGGGCAGTCCAAATGAGCAGTGCTATTGTTCACCTTATACGCTTATAAGGCTTTTTATGGATATGCTTCCCGATATACCGGATAAAATTCTTTACCTTGATGCAGATATCATGTTTAACAGGGATATCGCACTTCTTTATAATCATGATGTTTCGGATTATGAGTATGCGGCAGCCAGGGATCACTATGGAAAATACCTCATATATCCCAATTATATCAATGCGGGCGTGCTTTTGTTTAACATGAAAAAATGCAGGGAAACAGGATTATTTGATAAGGCAAGAGAGCTTATAAAGATTAAGAAGCTTACCTTTGCGGACCAAAGTGCCATAATCAGAAGTACCACGAGAAAGAGGATGCTTCCACAGAAATTTAATGACCAGAAGTTTTTGCATAAATCAACTGTGGTAAGACATTTTTCAAAGAGACTTTTTTATCTTCCGTATCCGCATACGGAAAATGTAAAGCAGTGGCATATAGATAGAATGAAAAAGGTTTTTAGGTATAACCAATTTGATGATATCTTAGACGAATATTTAGACTGGAAGGAGAAGTTGGAAGATGAGCAGCCTTAATTTTATGGATAGAAGATTGATGAGAAAGAGTCGGTTAATCCCGGTATTTTTTGCAATTGATGATAAGTATGTCAAGTATTTTGCGGCATGTCTTAAATCGCTTATCAATAATACAAGTCCTGAAAATCAATACAACATACATATTCTTCATGAGGATATAACCAATCAGAATCAGGAAAGAATAAAGGAGATGGAAACTGAAAATGTTACCATCAGCTTTGAAAATGTAACAAAAAGAATTGATAAGATAAGAAAGAAACTGTCAATAAGGGATTATTATTCATATACAACCTATTACAGAATGTTTATAGCGGATATGTTCCCACAGTATGATAAGGTTCTATATCTGGATGCGGATATAATTGTTTTGGATGATGTTGCAAAGCTTTATCAGTATGAACTCGGAAAAAACTATGTTGGTGCCGCAAATGAACAGGTTATGGTAAATCATGATATCTTTGGCAGTTATGTTGAACAGGTGCTTGGTATAAGCAGGATGGCTTATTTTAATGCCGGAGTTCTGGTTATAAACAGCAGACAGTTCAGGAGACAGAACATTTTACAGAAATTCGTAGATTTGATAAATGAATATACCTTTGTAGTTACACAGGACGAGGATTATCTTAATATCATATGTCAGGATAAGATACTTTGGATCGATAAGAGGTGGAATTATCAGACTTCAGATCCGGTAGACCGCGATTTAAAGGATGTTAGTATAATTCACTATGCCTATGCAGTTAAGCCTTGGCACAGTAAGGGTATAAGAAATTCAAAGATTTATTGGGACATTTCCAAGGAAACCATGTTTTATCCGATGCTTAAAAAGGAGTATGACGAGCGTACGGCGGCTGACAATAAAGCCTTTGATGAGGTCGGAGAAAGACTTGAGCATATCGCTATAGACGAGATGCAAAGGGAGGATAATTACCTCCACAAATATCTTGGTATAGACCAGCCTAAGATAACCAGACAGGATATCATAAAGAAGATAGAACAGTACGAAAAGGAAGGCAGATTTGACGAGGATGTGGAGGATGATCCACCGGGAAGAGAGCTTATGCCTGATGAGGTTGACTATCTTAGAAAAAATATGTCCAATCGTATGAGAACCAGATATGCCTTTAGGCTTGCAAGGTGGTTTCTCAATACTATGATTAGGAAAAAGCAGTTTATCATAAAAGAGATAAAGGGTATAGAAAACTACAGAAATCTTAAGAGCGGAGCAATTATTACCTGTAACCATTTCAATGCCATGGACAGCTTTGCCATGCATATAACTTATGAAAAATCAAGACAGAGAAGACGTAAGTTCTTTAGAATTATACGAGAGGGAAACTATACCAGCTTTCCGGGCTTTTATGGTCTTTTGATGCGTAACTGTAACACACTTCCGTTAAGCTCCAACAAGGAGACTATGAAGAAGTTTATAAAGGCTGTGGATACAATACTTCAAAAGGGACATTTCATACTTATATATCCTGAACAGAGTATGTGGTGGAACTATAAAAAGCCGAAGCCTTTAAAGAAGGGCGGATATACCTTTGCAGCTAAAAATAATGTTCCGGTACTCCCTTGTTTTATAACTATGGAGGACAGCAATGTGCCGGGTGAAGGAGGACTTCCGGTTCAGGAATACACTATCCATGTATCCGAACCTATTTATCCGGATCCTGACAAGAGCCGCGCAGTCAATGTAAAGGAAATGATGGATAAAAACTATGCCGTATGGAAGGAAATATATGAAACAACCTACGGAATACCGCTTAAATATACTTGTGATGAATAAGGTGGTGCTAATTTATGCAGACAAGCTGTGATACATGTGCATATTTTGCATATGATGATGAATATGAAGAGTATTATTGTGATGTAAATATGGATGAGGATGACTACGGAAGACTTGTATCGAGTAACTTCAAGGGTTGTCCGTATTATAAGGACGGAGACGAATACAAGGTTGTAAGACATCAGATTTAGAAGCTTATATTTACTTTATCTCAAAGACAAGGATGCGGTATCTTTTATCATCCTTTGCGATAGTATTCCTGCAGTCTAAATAAAGAAATAAATAATATATTTTTAAAGAAATTTCGACCGGAGCATTGATATGCTCCGGTCGATATCATTTAGCTGAATAAGCTTCTTACGTGGGAGATTTCTTCATCAGTTGCTTTTGCGGCAGGAACATAGTACTGACGCTCGCGTGCGATGGAGTAAATCTGTTCCTGTGACATCTCACATGCATTTCTGAACTGCTTTAAGGTCTGCTTTAATTCCTTGTTTTCTGTCTGTGGAATCATATCTGCATATTTCTTTAATTCTGAATTGATACCATCTAAAGTATCTGCAACCATAGTCTTTTCTTCCATTTTATTATTCCTTTCTTAATGAACCTTTTGATTTGTTATGGGATGTAAATTAGTGAAGAAACTTCATAAGTGTCTGTTTGTTTTCGTTTGAAGAGGTTACTGCCTCCTGAAAGAAAGCCTTAACCTGTGGGTCGCTTGCTTCGTTGGCATAAGCCGTCATCTTACAGTTAGTAGTTTCATATCCGCCTATAAGGTGACGGAGATTCTGTAATTCGAGTTCTGATAAATTGTTGTTCATAAAAAATACTCCTTTTCATTTATTTCAAAAGAAGTATTTCCATAAAATGTAATTAATATACATAAAAAAGCAAACTGTATTATTATTGATATTAATAATAATTTATGTTAAAGTTAGAACAGTAAAAAGGTTAAATCAGTGTAAAAGGAAAGAAGGTGCAGATGGTGAAAAAGATTGGTATAGGATATGAAGGCTATAAAGAATTTATAGATAATGATATGTACTATATAGATAAAACCATGCTTATAAGAGACGTGGTGGAAAAAGGCGGTAAAGTAACCCTTTTCACACGTCCGAGACGTTTTGGTAAGACGCTGGCACTGTCCATGCTTCGTACATTTTTTGAACTCGAGTATGACAGGGATGGAAATATTATAGATAAAAAAAGGTACTTTGAAGGAAAGAAGATAATGGATGCTTCTGATGAGATTCTTTCAATGATGGGTAAGTATCCTGTTATCAAGCTTTCGCTTAAGTCGGCTAAACAACCGGGTTTTAAAGCGGCATTCAAAGCATTAAGAGATGAAATTAAGAGTGAGTATTCACGGCATAATTATATATTGGATTCAAATAAATTATCTGAAGAAGAAAGAAGAATGTTTAAAAACCTTTCAATGGGGATTGATGATGAAGAATTTCTGGATAAAGAAAAATACGAATTTGAAGTAGGACGTTATGCAACGGCACTAAAGACTCTTTCGGAGTGTCTTAAGAAGTATCATAACGAGAATGTAATTATACTTCTTGATGAATATGATGTACCGCTTGAAAATGCCTACTATGAAGGCTTTTATGATGAGATGGTTGGATTTATACGTTCTCTGTTTGAGTCTGCGCTTAAAACCAACGATGCATTGCAGTTTGGTGTGGTTACAGGCTGCTTAAGGATAAGCAAGGAGAGTATATTTACAGGGCTGAATCATCTTCAGATAAGTTCTATATATAATAATGGCTATGAGGAAGCATTTGGTTTTACTCAAAGGGAAACTGAACAGATGCTCATAGATTATGGTATGGAGGACAGGATACCTGAAGCAAAAGAGTGGTACGATGGTTATCTTTTTGGTCAGACTGAAATATATAATCCATGGAGCATTATAAAGTATGTATCAAGCATAGCAATTAATCATATGAAATTTCCGGAAGCTTACTGGGCCAATACCTCATCTAATCAGATAATCAAGGATATGATATGGCATGCGGATGAGGAGATGAAGCGGGAGCTTGATATACTGATAAATGGTGGAACGATAGAAAAGCAAATACATGAAGATATCACCTATGATGACATCCACGAATCAGAGGATAACCTTTGGAACTTCTTATTCTTTACAGGATATATGAAGAAGGTGTCGGAACGAAGAGAGGATAAATATATTTATCTAACTATGAAGATACCTAACGATGAAATAGCAAGTATATATGAAACCCAGATAAGAAGCTGGTTTGACAAACAGGTAAAGGATACGGACAGAGGCGTACTGAACAAGGCTGTACTGGAGGGAGATACAGAAGGTATAGAAAACTATGTGAGTGAATTACTTGCTAAAAGCATAAGCACATTTGACAGTGACGAAGCCTTTTATCATGGATTTTTCCTTTCACTGTTATATAGTGTACCAAATTATATGCCGCAGTCCAATCGTGAGGAAGGAGATGGACGTCCGGATATAGTTTTATATCCGAATCGACCAAAAGACCCGGCTATCATCTTTGAGATAAAGACAAGAAAGAAATATAACGAGATGGAAGCAGGACTTAAGAAAGCGTTTGACCAGATAAGAGATAAAAAGTATGAAGAAGGTGTCCTTGAAGACGGTTATATGGGTGTAAAATCCTACGGAATATGCTTCTGTAAGAAGAGCTGTATCGTAGGGAAGTATGATAATTAGTAATATATTTTTACAAAATGACATCAAAAAGCAGACAGTATATGATAGAAGAATACGTTATAGAAAATTACGATATGAAGTGTGCCAAATTGGCACACTTTTTTCACTTTATAGGAAAGTCCTCCTAACGGAGAACTCTTGAACAAAAAATGCCTGCAAAAGCAGGCATAGAGAACAGACGGTATAGATTTTAGAAGATATAAAACCCTTCTTCACCTACATCGTCATCATATAAATCTTCATTAAGAAAGTATGACATATCCAGTAAATCGTCATCACTCATCCTGCTGACCATGGATGAGGTCATACCTTCCGGAGGATTTTTGATATATTGTTCTCTTAGTTTCTCTATAAGCTTTTTTTGTTCATCCATATATTGTGCCTCCTTTGTGTAGTTTTATTGTATCATAGTGAGGCTGTCTATGACAGAAAATTATGCAGCGGGAGGGCGGATAAGATATTTTGTTTTTGACCTTTCATATAATTCTTCCAGAGAAACGTGTTTGTGTTTGTAATAGATATCTATTATAGACATTTCGTTATTGCAGCATTGACAACGCAGAGGATCATAACCAAAAGAAAGCAGTATTGATTCGCGCCAGCGGTTAAAACTGAGAAGTATTTTATGCTTTTGCTTTGGAACGGCTTTAATAAGAATGGAATCACTTGAACGGTGCCTCGCATATAAACCATAATAACGTATCATTTTAAAGTTCTTCTCAGGTATATGCTGAATAAGACGCTCCATAAATTCGATAGTAGGGATTGTTTCAATGATAAGTTTGTTGTCCTCATGGCGGTTGTAATGGAAAGTGACGGATTCACCATCATATTTATCAATGCGCTTTGTAGCAATAACGGGTCTGCCAAGATATCTTCCGATATATTTTGCTATCTGTGAAGGAGAGCATTGGTTAGGCTTGGCATAAATATAAAAACCGTCACGGTGCTCTCTGTATATTGAAGCTTTAACGGGTTTGAAAGAATTTCCGATTTTATCTTCAAGTTCATTTAACAGAGCAGTACAGAAGGCATTGCGGAGAAAAGTATAGTTGAAATGTACATTTCTTCTCCAGGTATTTGAAGTTCCCAAACCACCTTCGGTTACGAGACAGTGAATATGAGGATTCCATTGGAGGCTTCTGCCAAAGGTATGAAGAACACAGATGAATCCGGGAGTGAAATTTTCGGTTTTGTTCTGCTTATGAAAAGAGCG
>CACWQH010000009.1 GCA_902762955.1 uncultured Lachnospiraceae bacterium | reverse complement strand
AAATGTACTAATAGGTCGAGGGCTTATCCTTAGAGGTTTCTTACGAAGACGGGTGATTGTTAAGGAAGGCAAGGCTTTCTGTGTGAAGTTCTGAAGGTTTACAAACCTTTGTGGGTTATCCTCGATAGCTCATTATATTATATTATATTCCTCGATAGCTGGGTGGTAGAGCACTGCGGCGAGTTCCTAGATTGAGGTAGGGTATATTTGATATATATCCTTGACAGCTCAATGGTATGAGTGTTGCGGCGAGTTCCCAGTTTTGATGGAGGATTGACTTTATAATTTAATATTCCTCGATAGCTCAATGGTAGAGCACTCGGCTGTTAACCGAGTTGTTGTAGGTTCGAGCCCTACTCGGGGAGCTTATTTGGCCCGGTGGTCAAGCGGTTAAGACATCGCCCTTTCACGGCGGTAACACGGGTTCGATTCCCGTCCGGGTCACTACCACATAAAAGCATACATGCCGATGTGGCTCAATTGGCAGAGCAGCTGACTTGTAATCAGCAGGTTATCGGTTCGATTCCGATCGTCGGCTCTCAATAATAAAATATAATTAAAATATGGACGTTTAGCTCAGCTGGTTAGAGCAATCGGCTCATAACCGATCGGTCCGGGGTTCGAGTCCCTGAACGTCCACTTTTTATATAGGTTATATCCTATATAAGGCCCGGTGGCTCAGCTGGTTAGAGCGCCGCCCTGTCACGGCGGAGGTCGTGGGTTCGATCCCCATCCGGGTCGCTAAACAATTAAATATGTTACAAATTTTGCCGGCGTGGCGGAACTGGCAGACGCACAGGACTTAAAATCCTGCGGGACTAATCTCCCGTACCGGTTCGATTCCGGTCGCCGGCATACTTTTTTAAAGGAAAAATCCCTGAGAAGAGTTAATTTTACTTATCTCAGGTTTTTTTTAATTACTAAAAAGGAGCATAATTATAATAATATTTTCAGATTATTCGGGACGTTTATATTCTATTAATTCGCCCATATCTATATTTAAGTAGTAGCATAATTTACATAACATTCCTGTATCAAGACGAGTGACACCATCACGACAGTATTTATTAAAATTGGTTCGAGGAATATCAAGATCTTTACATATTTTGTTTTTACTTATGCCCCTTTCGGTCAATATTTCATTTATTCTAAAATGTATATCTCCATAGGTTTCCATATAGAAAAACTCCTTTACTTATCTTGATTAATCATATATAATGGTTAACAGAAAAATAACTCACAGAAGTGTTAGTCACAAAAGTGATAGTGGGTTATATGATTTGGGATAAGTGTATATAACGGTATATTAGGAATTATTAATATAAGATGGGAATTATATACAATTTTTACTAATTAAAATAAAAAACGGAGGATAATTAACAAGATGATATGTAATAATTGTGGAGCCAATCTACAAAATGGAACAATGCAATGCCCAAATTGTGGTATGAATTTAGGTGTACAGTATCAGCAAATGCCTTATCAACAGCAGCCGCAAGTTATGCCACGACAGGCGAAAAATTTGAAAAGCTTATATGCAGATCAATCAGAAGAAACACTAGGTGTTTTAGGTGGTGCATATTTACAGAATTTTTTAACTATGGGTATATTAGAAAAGGGATTTTGTGCCTTAACTGATAAACGAGTTTATTTTAAGGGTAAATGCTTTACCAAGAATGGTGGACATTATAAGTCTACAAAGGAACAACGAACTTTAGATGTTAAGGATATTACAGGAACAGGATTTTTCCAGATTAGATTAATTGCTTTTCTAATTATTGGAATATTGGCAGAGATTGCAGCTTTAATCTTTGCACTTTTGTCAGGAAGTGCAGGAGATGTTGATGGTTTAATGCTTGCACTTGTTGTAGCTATTGTAGGTGGAGTATTCCTTATATTATTTTTCTTCTTTAGAATTAAGGTTTTTGAGATTGAATATGCAGGAGGAAAAATTGCATTTCCTATATCTGCATATAATCCGCAAGAGATACAAAAGTTCCAGAATGCACTTAGATTAGCAAAAGATAATTATGTTGCTAATCAACCGCAGTTTGCTCAATCAGTTTCACAGCCATTGCCATCAAGTGCCGATGAAATATTGAAATATAAACAGCTTTTAGATGCAGGAGCAATTTCACAAGAAGAGTTTGAAAATGCAAAGACCAGACTTTTGCAATAAATAATTGGATGTCTATCATTGTACCGGTAGGCATCTTTTATTTTATATTTAATATATGATTAGAGATGTTTTTTATTGAAGAGTATGGTAAAAATGTTATAATATTGGAGTTATGATTTGTTAAGAAGGAGTATTTTAAGATGATTAAGAAGTTTTTATTTGGAGTAATATTATCAGTTATGATGATATCTTCTTTAAGCGGCTGTGGAAAAACAGATGATAAATCTGAATCATATAAGAATAATACAGAGTCCGGTGCAGATATTGATCTTTTTAAAAATAAAGATGATAAAAAGGAAACGTTGATAAAAGAAGATGCAGAGGATACGATATTAGACGATTTCAGAACAGAGCCGAACACCCCTGAGGAACTGGCATATGTGGCGTATGAAGAGTATCTTAATGATGGCTCATATGGCGAAATTACAAGTTATGAATTTGTGTATATCGATGATGATGACATTCCGGAATTAGTAATGGTTCCGGGAAATGGTTGTTTAGCACTTTCATATCATAATGGAGAGGTTGTGCAACTATGTTATTCAAGTGCTACATTTTTCGATTATGTTGAGAGACAAGGATATTTTCGATATGGTGGGATGTATAGAGAAGACTATTATGGAAGACTGTCAAGTGAGCAGGTGGAGGTTGTAGCTTATTATAATCCTGTTAGAGATACGGATGGAAATTACACAGAAAATAAAACGTATTATCTTGGTAGCGTAGAAAATAGCAAGGAAGTAAGCAAAGATGAATATGATGCATATATATCATCGCTGGGAGATTTTACTAGCTTATTGGATGATGGTATAAAATACACTAGCATGTATGATGCATATAAGGCACTCGTAGGTATTTCAGACGAAGAAACATTTTCCGAAGACGAGGCTTGGAAGGAAGCATATTACAATAGCCATGAATTTTTTGATGATGAATATACAGATTATTATATATTTGACCCTAATTGTGATAATATTCCTGAAGTTATTATGGAAGATGTTGATGGTGGTAGAGAAGTTTATTACCTTGATAAGTTTAATAAGCTTAACAGTTTGGGATATGGATATCCTGTATATGAAGGAGATAACGGAAACATTTATATAGTAAGTGGGGCTTTTCAGCAGGTAGATGATAGAACTATAACTGAATATAAATATTTTGAAGAATCAGGTTCGTGGTCAGCATCCAATCAGCTTGAGATAATTCTTGATGATGACTGGAGCTCAAGCGGTTCAGATGGGCAGGATGTATATACAAATTCAGAATTATGCTCATATAAGGTTAATGGTAAGGACTATAGTTCCTATGACGAAGCTGTCAATGCATTTAGTAGCGAGTATGCTAAGGGAGAGATTAAAGAGATAAAAACATACGAAGGGTATTATAATTCTTATAATTATAGTCAATTTAAACAAGCGATTCTTGATTATGGTCTTGAAACATATGAGCCTTTAATGTATCAAGTGACAAAGTTTGAGTTTAAAGATGGTAGGCTGGATGTTGTTGCAGACAATGCGCCAAAGCTTGAAGACGATAGTTTGCAGTCTTTTGAAATCAGTTATCCTATTGCCTCAGATTGTAGATGGTACAGTAAATTTGAAGGAAATATAGAAGGTATTACGACTTATGATTATATATGTAAGTGTCAGCAGGAACGAAGAAATGATTATGATACATTGGATAAAATAGGTCTTACAATGGGTGAAGCTTCTTTCTTTCTTGGAATAAAAGTAAAAGATGGAGTTATTGTCGAGATATATTTAGATTACGCATTATAATTAAGTATGTCGCAATGGGAATTTATAAAGATAAAAAAAATCGCCGAGCCTGAGAAAGTTGCGATTGTTTTTTAAACGTATAATTTATCTTAGGCAACCGTCTATCGGAAGTACCTTTTCCGGTATATTTTTAAAAGAATGGCATTTGTATTAGATTTGTATTATAATTGCATTACAAAATAGTAAAGGTTATTATTATGTCAAGTGTAATACAGGTAAGAGTAGATGATGAATTAAAAAACAAATCAGACATTCTGTTTAAATCTCTTGGAACAGATACTACGACGGCGATAAGGATATTTTTGACACAGGCTCTTGCTACAAATGGATTTCCTTTTGAAATAAGGAGAAATGACGACATATATAGACCATTATCTGAAAATGAAATAAAATAAAAAGGAGATTAGCACATGAACAATATTAAATTTGGATCAACCGAACCTGTACCTTTTATGCTATCAGGTACATATTCATTACCTGTCAGGCTTAGATTCTTTGGTATGCTTATCGGAGATGCCGGTGTAGAAACAGGAAATGATGAGTACATAAAAAATAAAGCTATGACACAGATTATAGATGTTTTAGGAAAGTATTCCGGAAAAACAACATTTGAGGAAATGGATGAACTTCCGGCAAAAGTATCAAGAGATGCAACTGAGGCTTTAAGGGCAAGCGGAATATATTATAATGTAAATATTATGTCTTTTGCTCTTGATGACAAAAGTAAAGATGTGATTGCCAAGCTTCAGGAAGCACAAAGATTTTCCAATTTGTCTGATGAAGAGAAAGCCCGATATTTGGAGAAAAAAATTAAAGAAGCTCAGGAAACAAGTGGATTATCAAGAGAAGAGGTTATCGCACAGATGAATGCAGCGAGCAATTTACCGTCAGGACAGGCGGTGCAGCCACAACCGGTACAACCACAGGTGATGCCGGTACAGCCACAGCCGATGCAACCTCAACCGGTACAACCACAGCTGCAACCGGTACAGCCACAGACTATGCAGCCGCAGACTATGCAGCCTCAGCCGATTGGTATGGCCATGCCTAAGTTCTGCCCGAACTGCGGTAGCCCTGTAACTGTTCCGGGAAAGTTCTGCGGTAATTGCGGTGCACCATTTATGGGATAGTGCATTGCCCTTAACTCCATTTATGGGGTAGTTCATTGCTCTCAATTATTGTAAATATGGATATTTAAAGTAAATATAAAATAAATATAAAATAAATATAAAATGAAAGTATTAGGGGAAGGTTCAAATGATGAATAAGAAAAAATGCTTAATCCTAATCAGCATATGTGTAAGTATAATAATTGCAGTAGTTGCTATCGTTATTTCTTTATCGGGGAAAAAATCAAAAAAGATTTCAGATTCGAACTATGTTACAGCATCAGAGTGGATTAGCATGTTGGCAGACCATACAGGCTGTGATGATATAGTACTTCCAAGCGGATATGAGGCAGACAGTTTAGCAGACGACAAGCTTATAGCTATAACAGCCATGAAGACTATCAGTACACATAAGTATGAAAGAATTATAGATGATATAGGAAGCTATACGGATGAGGATTATTACAAGCTTGCAAAGGATTACGGACTTATAAATGATGATAAGAAGCATTTCAATCAGGATGAGTGTAAGGAAATCCTTGCCAGATATAATGAGATTTATACCGATGATTTGTGGATGGACGATTATTGTGAGGCAGAGTTTCAGGATGGCGTAAAGGAACTTGACGAGACAAATGTCGCTACGGTAAATGATGATGGCTCGGTTGTAAGCTTTGCGGATAATTCTGTAGTTAATCAGGGAGATATAATCATCTATACAGACAGCATGGGCTGTAAAAGAGCGGGAAAAGTTGATTCTATTGACGAATCCGGTGCATGCCATATGTCGCAGCCGGAGATATCTGATGTAGTTACAGAGCTTGATTTATCAGACAAAACAAGCATTTCTTATGAGGATATAGTAAAAAGTGGTGCGATAGAGGGGGAACTTATCGGTAAGACGATTGCTCCGGTCAATTATGCGGCTGATGCAAGTTATGATACCGTAGATTATGATAATAATCAGTTTGTAACTAATGGAAGCGAAGCATTTAATTATGATACTACTTCAGAAGGCTTTGAGGTTAAGCTTTCGGTAGAGGAAAATGATACATTTGAGGGTAAATACCTGGGTATAGAGATTTCCAATAATGAAAACGGTGAATCTGCCAAATATTTAAGTCCGATTCAGCTTAATGATAAAGCAGCCGGATCTTTATCCATTGCATTTACCGATATAAAGATAGCAGCGGACACAACGTATTTTCAATTTGATGACAGCAAAAAATATGCCGAATACAGACTTGATATGGATACAGAGATAACCGGTGATTTCACTCTTGAAACAGGAGAGGATGATTTTAAGATACCGATAGCACATATCAATGTTCCATTTGAAATGGGTTTTGTGAGTCTTGATTTTGAAATATATCTTCAGCTTACGGCAGAGGGACATTTTGAGATTGTTGCAACACTTCCGACAAGCGTATGTGTAAGACAGGAACAGGGAAGTGGTATAAAATCCATTAAGGATTATGATTTTACAGGTGTGCCTTCGATTCAACCCAAATTTGAAGGAGAAGCGATGATTTCGGTAAACTTGGATGCCAAGCTTTATGTCCTTTGGATATGGGATATAATAGGTGCCGGAGTCAAGGCAGGAGCACTTGCAGATTTAGAGGTCGCAGAAAGAGACAATGGTATGATATGTACCGACTTTAATATCTCATTTCCTGTAGTAAAGGCAAATATTTATTTCAATGGCATAATTCAAAAATTTGAACTTGAGTTTGATATTCTGGCAGCAGAAGATGCACCTTTCAGGTGGAATGAGCACTATGAGGAGGTGCCCGGTATAAGACCGTATGGTAAAGTGCCTGAGTGTTCATACGGAAATGATGAGCTCTTTACACAGTATAATGCTGAGGCGGGAGCTACAGAGGAGAATGCCAATACCGAAACTTCTAATTCGGATAATGCCAATACATATGGTGGTAATCCTGATATAAGCAAAATATACGGACATGATTTGTACAGCAGATTTGATATAAATGTGATTGGTGTTGAAGATGATATGAACCGTTTTGATATAACGGATACGGGTTCAGGATATATACTGGTCGGAAAAGTAATTGCACCGTATCGGATTTCCGGTGACAGATTTTATGATTATATAGATGCCGGTACATTTACTATTCTTGGAACAACGTTTACTGTTACTTCGAATGAAACCGAACTTGAGACACGCTCGGATATTACACTTTTAGGAGATGACGGAATAACATATAAGACCGGAAGTGCAGCATGGCTTCTCTTTGATGAATTTGGTTCATATTATCAATTGATTGCTGATAGTGATGGTGATGGTTCGCCTGATGAATGGAAGACTCTCGTGATAGAGAATGCAGCGATATTTGTGCCATATGATATGGCAGGTGAAAATATAAAAAGAATATATGAATACGGAGCAAGCGGTATTGATATGAATGGTATAGAAATATATGGAATAAAGCTTGATGATCAGGGCAATCTGATTGATATGGTAGGAGCACGTGAGAGTATTTTAAATATTAAGGAAGAAATGATATATTAATGGAAAAGCTAAAATGCAATGTCTGCTTTCGAGGCTGCACACTTTCCGAGGGTGAAACGGGTGCGTGCTTTGCGAGAGAATGCAAGGATAATAATATAATTTCAAAAAGCTATGGATACATTACATCGCTTGCTCTTGATCCGATAGAAAAGAAGCCCTTGAACAGATTTTATCCGGGAAGTATGATTTTATCCGTTGGAAGCTATGGCTGTAATCTAAAGTGTCCTTTCTGTCAGAATGTCAGCATATCATTGGCAGACGGAAGAACAGTACCTGATACGGAATACCTGTCACCGGAGGCACTTGCTGATATGGCAGCTGCATTAAAGGACAGAGGCAATATAGGCATTGCTTTTACATACAACGAACCGCTTGTCGGATACGAATATGTGCGCGATACCGCAAAGCTTGTTCATGAGGCCGGTATGAAAAATGTTGTTGTGACAAACGGCTCAGCAAATTCATGGATATTGGATGAACTCGAGCCGTATATAGATGCGTTTAATATCGACCTGAAGTGCTTTAACGAGGCTTATTATAAAGATGTACTAAAGGGTGATTTTGAAACCGCTAAAAAATTCATCGAGCGTGCGCTCTCATTTGCCCACGCTGAACTTACAACACTTATCATACCTGATGAAAATGATACGGAAGAAGAGATGAGAGAACTATCCTCATGGGTACATGAACTCGAATTAAAATATAACAAAAATATCCCACTTCACATCTCAAGGTTTTTCCCACGCAGTAAGTATGCAGACAGACAACCCACCAAAGTCCAAAGCATAATAAAACTTGCAGAGGTTGCGAGAGAAAAACTCTCATATGTGTACGAAGGGAATATATAAAACTGGCATTTTTTGTGCCTAAATTGGCATTGAGAAAGCCCCCTTTTAAATTGAATTTAAACACCTGCTTTGTTAGAGTTAAAGCAGGTGTTTTTGATATGACAAGGATTACGATTTTATGACATATTTTAAAAGGTGCATGTTCCTTTGTTACATTCTGAGATTTGCCTGTATCGTGGCTTCGTGGTATAATTTGAAAAGGGTTGATTAAGTGATTTGAAAGGAGGTTGTTGTATGGGGATAGTAGCAGGATTTATGGTACCGCATCCACCGATGATAGTTCCGAGTGTCGGACGTGGCGGTGAAGAAACGATTAAAGAAACAACGTTAAGCTATGAGAAGGTGGCTGATATGATAGCAGAGCTAAAGCCTGATACGATAGTTATATCATCACCGCATAGTGTAATGTATAGGGATTATTTCCATATATCTCCGGGAAGCCATGCGAGCGGTTCCTTTGCACGCTTTGACGCACCTGAGGAACGGTTTGACGTAGATTATGATGTGGAATTTGTTGATACACTATGTGAGATTGCCGAGAGGGATAATATATCTGCCGGAACCTTGGGAGAGAAAAGTCCTTCTCTCGATCACGGAACTATGGTTCCACTTTATTTTATTAATAAGAGATACACCGATTATAAGCTGGTTCGAATCGGACTTTCGGGATTATCTTTGCAGGATCATTACGGATTGGGAATGGCGATTAAGGAGACAGCCGGGGTAACGGGAAGAAAGGTAGTATATGTTGCAAGCGGTGACCTTTCACATAAGCTTCAGGAATATGGACCGTATGGGTTTGCACAGGAAGGTCCGGTTTACGATGAGCGCATAATGGATGTGATGGGACGTGCGGCTTTTGATGAACTGTTTGATTTTGAGGAAAGCCTGCTTGATAAGGCCGCTGAGTGTGGACATCGTTCCTTTGTTATGATGGCGGGAGCATTTGACTGCAATGTTGTTGAGGTAACAAAGCTTTCTCATCAGGATGTGACCGGCGTGGGTTATGGCATATGCACTTATATAAATAAGGGTGTCGACGAAGAAAGAAATATGCTTGAAAAGTGGCAGATAAGACACAGAGATAAGATAATTAATATGAGAAAAAATGAGGATGCCTATGTAAAGCTTGCAAGGCTTTCTCTTGAAAATTATATTATAACGCATGAAAAAATCTTGTGGAGAAATGTAAAAAGACGAGTTCTTTCCACAGGAAGCGGAATGACTGAACAGCTGACTGCCGAGCAGCTTCAGGAGAGAGATTCTAATTCAAAAGTACATGAGGAGTTGAGCAATAAAAGGGCAGGTGCCTTTGTTTCCATACATAAAAACGGAGCCTTAAGAGGCTGCATAGGAACCATTGGTCCTACAAAGGATTATCTGGCTGAGGAGATAATTGAAAATGCCATAAGTGCTTCAACCCGTGATCCGCGTTTTTCACCTATTACAAAGGATGAACTCTTTGAGCTTGAGATAAATGTGGATGTTCTTGGGGAGATTGAACCTATAGAGTCGGAAGATGAACTGGATGTAATTCGATATGGCGTAATCGTAGCAAAGGGAGGAAAACAAGGTTTACTTCTTCCGAATCTTGACGGTGTGGATACAGTCAAAGAACAACTTTCCATAGCAAAACGTAAGGCGGGACTTGCACCGGATGAAGAAGGCTGCTCTTTATACAGATTTGAAGTTGTAAGACATACATAGAATATAAAATATGGAGATTGAATTATGATAGTTGAAAACGGCGAGTGGATTATGACTAGTCTGGAGTATGATGACCCAAACTGTATTCATAGTCCAAAGGAGCTGATTGAGTATATAAACAAGGTCGGATTTCTACCTCTCTTTGGAAATGATATACCGGGCTTTTCTGTGGAGGAGCATACCTGGTACATGGGCTGGTGGTCAGGAAATGTTGAGGACGATCCATGGATGTGGCGAGAGGAGATAGCGAAAAGTAAAGAAGTGGCTTATGGCAAATTCTTTGATAAAAAGGCAGGCTTTATATCATTGGATTGGCTTCCGTATTTTGCAAATTACAGAAGAAACGGATATGACTTTGATGCTCTTTATGAGGACGGACATGCCAGTAGAAGAAGTAAAAGGATAATGGACTTATTTGTCAAGGATGAGAGCGAGATAGAGGATGAGGATGAAATGTGGAAGGAGGATTTGATACTTTCCACAGAGGTAAAAAAACTTGCCGGATTTGGAAAAGGCGGCGAGAAAAACTTCCCCGGTGTGCTTACTGATTTGCAGATGCAGATATATCTTGTAATGATAGATTTTAGACGTCGAAGAAATAAAAAAGGTGAGGAATACGGCATGCCTGTATCCATACTGCTTCCGCCTGAGGCAGTGTGGGGTTATAAGAAAGTCGCATCTGCTTATAAGGAAAAACCTGAGGATTCAGGTGAGAGGATAAGACAACATATAACTAAGCTTTATCCTGAGGCGTATGAAAAGGCTGTAAAAGCAATTACAGGTAAAATTGGTTAGTTTGTTACCTCGGCTTTATATACAGTATATTGCTGAAAAGAAAGTTATCATGCTTTCTTACATAGTCTTTGTATTCGTCAAAATCTATGTAATACTTCTTGCCCCAAGAGGAGATTTCAAGCATGGTGATGAAACCGGATTTTGATGATTTGTTTCTTAAATTACCTTCGTGTTTAGCTTCATAGTTGTATAATCCGGTTACATTTACATAGTGGTCTTTTACGGAGTTCACCTTAGTGATTTCAGGGGCACTTTTTTCGATATTAGAGTTTGGGCTGTTAATTTCTGAGGATAAGTTGGATGCTTTTATGCTATAAAGAGAAAGCTCAGCTTTTCTTCCCCGAATAAGCCCCGGACCTATGGACAGTACCACAGGGATATCATTTTTAAGCATCTCGGTAATACGCTTAAGAAGATTGCGTGGCATAACACCCCAGTGAACCTTGTAGCGTTTGTTGAAATGTTTTCTGTGCATAAAAAGATATATTCGCATATAAAAGCTTAACATAATTCCGGATACTCCCAAAAAAGGAAGTACGTGAAAATAGCGGCGGTTCATATCGTGAACTGCCGCTATGTACTTTTCTTTTGACGGATTGCCAGGTTGGTCTGAGATATGCAAAAGCACATCGTTAGCAGAGATAAGGCCACACCCGTAATCTGACAGGGTGTTGGCTTTATCTTCATATTTTCTCAACCATCTCTGGTTTCCTCCAAAGGAACCGTCAACAGATATATATTCTTTTTTTAAGGTTATTATTTCCGATTTGTTCATTTGGTCAATCATATCCTATGTCTGATATGTTTATTAGTCAAATAGTTAATGACATCTCTTACAAGGGGTGAGCCCACGACTTTCCGCTTCCTCAAGAGTTATTTGGTAAGCACCGCTCATACTGCTACAGTCGCTTTTTGAGTGATATTTGGTTCCGCTTGCCGTTACCCAGACTTTTTCACTTTTATCTGTGGAGGAAGCTGTGTCGGAGTTCTGACTGTCGTTTGCATTAACGGTTTCGGTTATAGCTGTATTGCTTCCTGCTGCATCGGATTTTTTGCTGTGGTTTGAAACAAGCTTAACAAGTCCCCAGATACCAAGTACAATAAGTGCAAGTATGGCTACGGCTGCGATTGCTAGTATTATACAGCCTGAGTTGCTGCCTGCAGCCTTTGCTTCATTTAATAAATCATCACCTGCACTTTTTGTGCTTGAAGAACTCGAAGATTTTTTGGAAGATGAAGCCTTGCTGCTTTTCTTTTTACCGCCAAATGATTTTGAATAAGAAAGGCCTGTTCCCGGAAGACCGACAGAAGCTGTCTGCTTACCGGTTGTGTTTATGGTGTAGTGAGCACCTCTTTTTCCAACCGTAACACCGGCACTTTTTTTATTGATATTTACCTTGACGCCCTTGGCTACGGATATGCTTTTTCTGAATCTTAATCCCATTTTAATCCTCCGGTTTTATTGCGTGTTTTTTATTGTGATTTTAAAATTTACATATTATGTTTTAATATTTTCTTATCTGATATTCACATTATAACCTCTAAAGTCATTTTATTGCAAGGATTTTCCTAACATACTTATTCTTGCTTATTTTTATAATTTATAATATAATAAATTTTGTCTGAATATGATATTTTATGAGTATTAGTTTATCATATAAACGGCTTACTAAAATGTATGGGAGATATGGTCTATGGGTTCCGGTTTTGCATCGGCAGGTTTAATTATAGCAGCAGCTATCGTGCTCGCAGGCTTTGGCGGGGTGCTTTATGTGAGACATAAGATACGGGTTTTCAACCAGAAGATGTTTGGCGTAAAAAAGATTCCGCTCGATGAGGCTTTTGCAGGCTTTAGAGAAGGCCTTGACGATACTGATATGAGTCCTAAATCGGTTTCCGGTGTGACCAATATGATGCTTCCTGCTATAATGAGAGACTTTCCTGAATTTAACTATGAAGAGATGAAGGAAAAAGCTAAAAATGTTTTGGTTACATTTCTTCGTGCCATAGATGAGAGGCATTCTTCGGTTTTATCAGAGGGTACAAGCGAGCTTAGGAGAACTCTGGTAGACAGGATAGAAAAGAACTCGGTAAATCGTCAGCATGAGCATTATAAGGATGTAAAAATACATCGTATGGAGATTGCAAGATATGACAAGCGTGCCGGCAGATGTACAGTGAGATTTCAAGCAGCGGTTCAAAGCTATCATTACATAACCGATGAGGAAGATGAGTCCAAGATTAAGAAAGGTTCTAAGGACAGATACGAGCAGTCCAAGTATGAGGTCGATATGATTTACATACAGGATCGTGATGTAGTGGAAAATGCTGATGAAAAAGGTGTATCCTTAACCTGTCCGCAGTGTGGTGCCCCGATTAAAATGCTTGGAGCTAAAAAGTGTGCATATTGTGATGCGCCAATCATAGCATTTAATATAAAGACCTGGGAATTTTCAAGATGCGAGCAGGTGGAGTAAAGAAAGCGAATTGCTTATATATTTTTCTTTGAAGGTGCGTACTTAACAGGTGATTGGTAAGTAAAGTTTTATTGGATTTTTTGAGTGTAATAAGTATCCATGCATAAGCTGTATGAGATATATTTCACATATACATTTAAACATAATTTAATTAAAAGAAGGGAGATACAAAATGGGATTAATTAAAGCATTAGTCAGCTCAGCAGCAAGTACTATGGCAGACCAGTGGAAAGAGTACTTCTACTGTGAGTCACTTCCTGATGAAGTGCTGATGAGAAAGGGGCAGAAGAGAACTGACAAGGGGTCATCCAATGTTCATGGAAGAGATAACATTATCACTAACGGTTCTGTTATCGCTGTAAATGAAGGACAGTGTATGATAATTGTTGACCAGGGTAAGGTCGCAGAAATCTGTGCCGAGCCGGGTGAATTTACATACAATTCTTCAACTGAACCAAGTTTGTTTACAGGTAGTCTCGGTCAGAGTATCAAGCAGACCTTTGCTACTATGGGTAAGCGTTTTACATTTGGCGGTGATACCGGCAAGGATCAGAGAGTTTATTACTTCAACATCAAGGAAATCAAGGAAAAGCTTTTCGGAGCTCCACAGCCAATTCCTTTCAGAGTAGTAGACAGCAAGATTAATCTTGATATAGATACATCTGTAAGAGTAAGCGGTAAGTATTCTTATCATATTACTAACCCTATTCTTTTCTATACAAATGTATGTGCAAACGTTGCTGATGAGTATAAGGCATCAGACGTTGAAGGCATGATGAAGAGTGAGCTTATAGATGCTCTTACTCCTTCATTTGCAGAGATTTCAAATCTTGAAATCAGACCTAACCAGATTTCAGCTCATAAGGATGAGATGGTTCAGATTCTTAACAATCAGCTTAGTGAGAAATGGGCTCAGTTAAGAGGTATTGAGATTGTATCCGTAGCATTTAACCCTATGACTTTACCGGAAGAGGATCAGCAGCTTATCAAAGAGGCTCAGAAGACTGGTATGCTTCAGAGTCAGACTATGGCAGCAGCTACTCTTGTCGGAGCACAGGCAGATGCTATGAAGGCAGCAGCTTCAAACGAAGGCGGCGCTATGATGGGCTTTATGGGACTTAATATGGCTCAAAATGCAGGCGGATTTAATCCACAGGCTCTTTATGCAGGCGGACAACAGCAGCAGATGATGCAGCAACAGCAGATGCAGCAGCAACAGCAGATGCAACAACAGCAGATGCAGCAACAGGCAGCACCTCAGCCACAGGCTCAGGCACCTGCAGGTGACAGCTGGACTTGCGAATGCGGCGCTGTAAATACTGCAAAGTTCTGCAGTGAGTGTGGTAAGGCTAAACCTATACCTGCACCTTCAGCAGACGGATGGAGTTGTGAGTGCGGTGCTGTTAATAAGGGTAAATTCTGTCAGAATTGTGGCAAGCCAAAGCCGGCAGGAGCTCCACTTTACAAGTGTGATAAGTGTGGTTGGGAGCCTGAAGATCCTAAGAACCCACCTAAGTTCTGTCCACAGTGCGGCGATCCATTTGATGATAATGATATACAGTAAGAGCTTTTATTATTAAAGTTTTATTGATATCGTTTTAAAGAATTATATTAAAATTATGGTTTGGTAATTGTGGGATTTCCTGCAATTACCAAATCTATATAGGGATAAGATGTTTTTGACAGTTAATATACATTTTGTCTTATGGAGGTAAAATATGGCGGGATTGATAGAATATGATTGTCCGAATTGCGGTGGTAAGGTTCAGTATGATGCAACCACGCAGCAGTTTAAATGCCCATACTGCGATACTGTATTTGATGCCAATGTCTTGAAGGAAAGAGATGAGGTCTTAAATCAGCAGCAGGATGATATGGAATGGGGTAACAAGGCCGGACAGGATTGGACACCGGGCGAGACTGATAATATGCGTGTGTATCTGTGTAATACCTGTGGCGGTGAAATAATAGTTGACCAAAATGTCGGTGCAACTGCATGCCCTTATTGTGACAGTCCGGTAGTAATGGTCGGACAGTTTAAGGGTGATTTAAAGCCGGATTATGTTATTCCGTTTAAAAAGGATAAAAATGCGGCAAAGGCTGCTTATTACAATCATTTAAAGGGCAAGAAATTATTGCCTAAGATTTTCAAGGATCAAAATCATATAGATGAGATAAAAGGTGTATATGTTCCGTTTTGGCTCTTTGATGCCGATGTCGATGCTGATATGAGCTTCAATGCTACAAAGACTAAAAGCTGGAGTGACAGCAGTTACAATTATACCAAGACAGAGCATTATCTGTTAAAAAGACGTGCGGATTTATCATTTAGAAGAGTTCCTGTAGATGGCTCGACACAGATGGAGGACAGTCTTATGGAGTCCATAGAGCCATATGATTTTAGGGAAGCGGTTGATTTTCAGACTGCATATCTGTCCGGATTTTTAGCTGATAAGTATGATGTAACAGCAGAACAGAGTATAGCAAGAGCTAACCAGCGTATAAAGCAAAGTGCCGAGGATGTTATGAGAGAGTCCGTTCAGGGATATTCTTCCGTAACAACTGCCAGCAACAATGTTCGCATAAAGCAGGGTGTCACAAAGTATGCGCTTTATCCGGTATGGTTACTCAATACTACATGGAACGGTGAGCATTATTACTTCGCAATGAATGGTCAGACCGGCAAATTGGTAGGTGATCTTCCATGTGATAAGGGCGCATATAAGAGAGGTCTTTTCTCATGGACGGCTATTCTGGGTGCAATATTTACATGTATATCACTTTTGGTGATCTTTTAAGGAGGTATAAGGATGAAGAAAAGAATTTTAGCTCTTCTTACGCTTTTAATTTTAGTATTGGTTCCTTACTTACCTTCCTTTGCAGCGAGCAGCAACGGAACACCAAGAGTAACGGACGATGCGGATTTGCTTTCCGACAGCGAGGAAAAACAGCTTGAGGATAAGCTTGAGAGCATTAGTAAGAAGTATAAATGTGATGTAATTATAATAACTACCGAATCCATCGGCAGCACAGATCCTAACAAGGCAGCCAATGATTTCTTTACTAAAAACGGTTTTGGAATCGGCAAGCAGGGTAACGGTGTCAGCCTTCTTATCAGTATGGAGGGAAGAGACTGGGCTGTAACTGCCCATAGTAAGAGTGCTAAAAAAGGTGCTCAGAAGATTTTCCCATATACCAAGACTGATGCTATAGGTGAGGCAATTATCGATGATCTTGGCTCGGGCAGATACTACGATGCATTTGATGAGTATGCCGATCAGGTGCAGAAATACCTTAGAAATTATCAGATGAAGAGGATAGCTTCGATACCTATATCATTTGTTATTGCATTTGTTATCGCACTGATAATAATGGGCGGACAGAAGTCGACTTTAAAGAGTGTACATACACAGCCGGCAGCCAGAAGCTATCTGGTTACTTCCAATGTCAGTGGCAATGATATGCAGACAGGTATAGCTAACAATGCCGGAAATGTTGCCGGTAAAGTCGCAGGCGGAATCGCGGCGGGTGTTGCGGCAGGTATCATAATGAGTATATGTACGGACCAGTTTATGTACAGTAATGTACATAAGACACCTAAACAAACGAGCAGTTCAGGCGGAGGGTCCATATCTCACTCATCCGGTGGCGGATATCATGGTTCGCATGGGAAATTTTAGTTTTGAAAAACAAGCTAAAATTATTTTTAACTTTGTTTTCTCAAGTCAAAAAGACTGTTTTTGTGTGAAACGAACAAAGAGCGTGGGAAATATTGACGAATAAATTTAATTTGATAAAATAATCATAACGTGTTGATTAGTTCGTCTCCCTAGTGCATTTATACGAATTATCTACACACAATTCAGCATATGTCAAAAAAGCGGAATCCGAGAGGGTTCCGTTTTTTTGTGTTTTATGATATCATATTATTTGAATCTCTTGGTATATAATATATCTATCGCAGGCACGCTCTCGCTACTCTCAGACGTAGCGGTACTAAGCTCGAAAAAACCTCGCTAAGTACCGACGTCTTCAAAGTACCTGCTTATAGATATATTATATACCAAGAGATACGCAATAGATTATAATCATGATATTAACAAAAAAATCGGATTAATGTTTAAGCGTGGGGAGAATTTGAGGAATGAAGAAAGTTAAGAGTTTTTTTGGAAAGCTTTGGCGGGGGATTAAAAAGCCGTTTGGGTTTATAAAAAGGAAAACCGAACCGGCAAGGGAGTTTATGAAGACTGGACGTGCGGGCGGCATGATAGCAGAGCTTTTTTTGGCTGTTGCTTTTATGTTTTGGATCTTTGACGGAATGACCAATAATAAATTGCCTTGGCTTGTTATGTTTTTAGTAACGACGATTATTTTGCTTCTATCGGTTGGTTTGCTTAATTTGATTTTGAAAATTATATTTGGTGTGGGCAAGAGGAGTAAGTTGTATTTCTTTGGTGCATTTTTTTCTGTATGTGCCAATAATCTGATAGGCAATATGTTTCATGCGATTATTTTGGCTATACTTATGAGTTTTCTTTTGACGCTTTCTGTTGATGTGCTCGGAAGATGCATATGGGCTTTTGTTAAGAGCAGTAAATTTAAGCAGGTATTTGCTTATGTAGTAACTGTGCTTTCAATTGCATATATCGGTTATTACATTTCATTTTTCTTTAATGATAACTTTGGAAAAAGCAGAGTGGATTTTTATAGCCAAATTCCGGTAGAGAAGTCCGAGCAGGTTTCGGGTTTTGACGGATATCTTAAAAACGGACAATATAAGGTTGCCACATTGACCTATGGCCCTGAAAGTTCTGACGATCTTGTTACGGAAACTCTTGATTATACAGTATTTGATTCTGTTCGTGACAGAGGTGGTTTTACCGCCGTAACGGATCTGTTTATTGATTACGATTTTAAGAAGGTGCCGGTTAAAGGCAAAATCTGGTATCCCGAGGGAGAGTCTGATTGTCCTGTTTTCTTTATGGTTCACGGAAATCATGATTCAAATATACCGTCGTATCTTGGCTATGAATACTTGGGTGAATATCTTGCATCCAACGGCTATGTGGTAGTTTCGGTTGATGAAAATATCATCAATGCAACCGGCGAGGGCAATGACAAGAGAGCGATTCTTTTGCTTGATAATATGAAGTTTATATTTGAACAGAATAAACTTGATAGCAGTATCTTAAGTGGACTTATTGATGAAGATAAGGTAGCAATCGGCGGTCACTCAAGAGGCGGTGAGATGGTTGCTACGGCATATCTTTTTAATGATCTTGAGGCATATCCTGAGGACGGTAATATCAAATTTGATTATCATTTTAATATTACATCGATTGTAGCGATATCACCTGTTGTAGATCAGTACATGCCGGTCAGTCATTCGGTTGAGATTTCGGATGTTAATTATCTTCTGATACATGGTGCCAATGATCAGGATGTTTCCTCCATGATGGGTGAGAAGCAGTATAACAATGTGACATTTACGGGTGAGGACAAGGAGTGTCTGAAAGCATCGGTTTATATACTTGGTGCTAATCATGGTCAGTTCAACAGTCTTTGGGGAAGATATGATTTGGATGGTGCTTCCAATCATTATCTTAATACAAATTATTTTATCGACGAAGCTGACCAAAAGCTTATCGCGAAAGCATATATACGTGCGTTCCTTGATTCCACACTTGGGATAGATGATACCTATGAATCACTTCTTTCGGATATTTCCGGTTACAGGAGCTATCTTCCTAAGACAGTGTATATTACAAATTATTCGGATAGTGAGTTTATAGATTTGGTAACCTTTGATGATACGGTTGATATAGCAAATTTCGAAAGCGGAGCTTCCATTGAATGTACCGGAACGGATACCTGGACGATTGCGCAGTACGCAAGAGGTGATGGCGGTGAAGGAGAAAACTATGTCCTTGATTGTTCCTGGGAAAAGGAAAGTGAGCCTGTGATTGAAGTGACATTTCCTGAGATTGATATTTCTAACGGATGCATTTCATTTGAGATGGCTGATCTGAGAGAGAATACGGAAAAATTGCAGGAAGGTCTAAAATATTCTGTAGAGCTTGAGGACACTTCAGGCAAAACTGTTACAGTTGAAAATCCTGTGCTTGTTTACCACTCACTTGCGGTTCAGCTTTATAAGCAGGAGGTACTTGCAGGCAAATATGAGTATAAGCATCAGCTTCAACGTGTTGCAATCGAGCCTTCGATGTTCGGTGATGCAAAATTTGATTATTCAAAGGTTGTTGCTATGAGAATTATAACTGATGGAACGGATGCGGGCGAACTTTTGATCAATAATATCGGTTATTGGAGCGAATAGTTTGATTCAGTTTTGAACCACAAAATAAAACAGAGGTAAAAAAGATGGAAAAAAGAGAATTGATTTATTACAAGCTTGATGAGGTGGATGAGAAGATACTTGAAATACTACAGGACAATGCAAGGACATCTCTTAAGGATATTGCGGAGCAGGTGTTCCTTTCACCGACTGCGGTAGGAACACGTATAGACAGGATGCTTGAGGAGGGAGTCCTTGAAGGGTTTACTACAAGACTTAATCCGGAGGCTATGGGACATTATGTAAAAGCATTTATAAATTTACAGGTTGAGCCGGTTCAGAGAGAAGAATTCTACGAGTATATAGACGGGGTTTTAAATGTAATCGAGTGTAACTGTGTTACCGGCGATTATTCTATGCTCATTGAAGTAAGATTTCCGACTACTACAGAACTAGATCATTTTATAGTTGAGCTTCAAAGATTTGGAAAGACTAAAACGCAGATAGTATTTTCAACCTGTGTCAAACACAGATGCAGGTATTGGCGTGAGGATTCAAGAACCTTAAGCAGAGGTCTTGAGAAAGAAAAAATACAATAAACTTCTTTACAATCAAAAATGGCTGTAATATAATGGCAATAACGGTTTGTGCTGAAAAACCGAAATACATTTTCTAGGGAGGAGAATAAAAATGTCATATGTTGATGAGGTATTAGAGAAAGTTAAGACAAGAGATGGCGACCAGCCGGAGTTTATCCAGGCTGTAACTGAGGTACTTAGCACACTTCGTCCGGTTATCGAGCAGGATGAGGAGAAGTATCGTAAGCTTGCAATCTTAGAGAGAATTACTGAGCCTGACCGTCAGATTATGTTCAGAGTTCCTTGGGTAGATGATAATGGAAATGTACAGGTAAACAGAGGTTTCAGAGTACAGTTCAACAACGCTATCGGACCTTACAAGGGAGGTTTAAGACTTCACCCTTCAGTAAACCTTGGTATCATTAAGTTCCTTGGTTTCGAGCAGATTTTCAAGAATTCACTTACTACACTTCCTATCGGCGGTGGTAAGGGTGGTTCAGACTTCGACCCTAAGGGTAAGTCAGACAATGAGATTATGAAGTTCTGCCAGAGCTTTATGACAGAGCTTTCAAAGTATATCGGTGCTGATGAGGACGTACCTGCCGGAGATATCGGAACAGGCGCAAGAGAGATTGGTTTCATGTTCGGTCAGTACAAGAGAATTAAGGGACTCTATGAGGGGGTTCTTACAGGTAAGGGACTTACATACGGTGGTTCACTTGCTCGTACAGAAGCTACAGGCTATGGTCTTCTTTACTTAACAGAGGAAATGGTTAAGTGCCATGGCGATAAGATGGAAGGAAAGACTGTTGCAATATCAGGTTCAGGTAATGTTGCAATCTACGCTTGCCAGAAGGCTCAGCAGTTAGGTGCAAAGGTTGTTACCGTATCTGATTCAACAGGTTGGATATATGATCCAGAAGGAATCGATGTTGCACTTCTTAAGGAAGTTAAGGAAGTTAAGCGTGCTCGTCTTACTGAGTATGCAGCAGCTCGTCCATCAGCAGAGTATCATGCAAAGGAAAATGGTGAGCATGGAGTATGGCAGTACAAGGTAGACATCGCTCTTCCATGTGCTACTCAGAACGAGCTTGATATCGAGGATGCTAAGATGCTTGTTGCAAATGGTGTTCAGTACGTAGCAGAGGGTGCTAATATGCCTACTACTATCGAAGCTACTGAGTACTTCCAGGCAAACAATGTTCCATTTGTAGGCGGTAAGGCTGCAAATGCAGGTGGTGTTGCAACTTCAGCTCTTGAGATGAGCCAGAACTCAGAGAGACTTTCATGGAGCTTCGAAGAGGTTGACGCTAAGCTTAAGGGAATCATGGTTGGTATCTACCACAACATTGATGACGCTGCTAAGGAATACGGTATGGAAGGCAACTACGTTGCAGGTGCTAACATCGCAGGCTTCAAGAAGGTTGTTGAGGCTATGATCGCACAGGGTGTAGTATAAATAGGCTAACAGCCGTGTAATAGAATAAAAAAATGCGTCCACCATGCTTGCATGAGTGGACGTATTTTTTATTCTGTTATAAAAGGCACAGGCCTACATCGAGCCAACAGGCAAGATGCTGCACGATTGTTATATAAAAATAGATCCGAGCCTCCGCTAATTCCAGCAGTGACCCGAATCTATTTATATAATATCAGACTTTTTAAGAAAGTCAATATTTTTTTAAATTTATTTAAAATTATTTTTTTATTTCAATTAAAGAATTGTCTTTTTTTATAATAAGTAATCTTTTCAAATATTTGCGTAACTTAAATTCAAACTCAAGTCTCGATAGACAATGTGATTCAGGTAATTTTATTCTTCTTAAATCAAATATAATATATTTTGATTGCGAAATAGCATTACGAAAATTGTTTTCGATTGTATGCTTGCTACTCCCCGTTGGACTTTTTATTTCCCATTCAACACCATCCATTATAATATCAGGAGTATGAGTTCCTTTAATATTAATGGGATTTATAAATATTATATTTTTTCCTAAATCAGCAAAGAACTTCGCTGTTTCTAATTCATGATTTTCTGGAGGAGTAATTAATTGAGAAGTGTCGATATATCCTTTTTCCATAATGTACCTGCCAAGTTATGTATAATTTTTTGGTTATATAAATTCTATTTTAATGCGTTTATCCATAGCGGATGCAAGTTCTTTTAATGTTTCAAGTGTAGGTGTACAGCTTCCGCATTCAATACGGCTTATATTTGATTGACGTATACCGGATTTTTCTGAAAGCTGCTTTTGAGTCATATTGCATGATAATCTTGTAAATACAAGTAGGCGGCGGATTTGTTCTTCTAACTCCATTGTTTCAATATCAATTATTAATTCTTCGTTATTGTTAAAGAAAAGTGATTCAGATGTTCGCATATTTTACTCCTTGATAATACGTTAATTAATGTATTCCTTTTGAGGAATATTATATATAAATATAGATAATATGTCAAGGGATATTTAATTAAATCATAAAACTATGTCATAACAGATTTTTATATGATATTATATATTTGAGACATATGAGGCGCGGCGCTACATTGAGCCGACATGCGAGATGTTACACGGCTGTATTATTATGATTAAGGAAAACACATGAGTACAATAAAGTTTGCAACACAAAAAGACAGAGAACAAGTATTTGCATTATACAAAATGCATATAGGAAAAGAGTATTCATTTAAACAAATGAAATTGTCTATCGTTGCTCTAGATATCCTGCGATAGGAAAATCCGGTTCTGCCAATGCCCATTTTGTATGGCAATCTATGCATTGATAAATCATCTCAAATTGAGATTTAGCGATGATTCTGTAATAACCATTACGGACATTTTCATCCATACTTTTTTTAGTTGAAATATAGTGTTGATATCCACCAAATTTATCGATATTAATCATTGTTTTGCAATTTTTGCACTTCATTTTTTCCCTCTGATAATAATACATATCACAAAAATTTAAATAGTATGATTAATATTATATCATAATTATTGACTGCCGGAAATAGTATCGTATATATTTAAATCTTCAAGCCACTGCTGATTAGGCAGTGACTCATTTCATTATATTTCATTCTTTTTTGATTACTACTTACCCTTAACCAACTTATTGTAATACTCCAATAATTTTGCCTGCTGTGTTTTACTCAAATTGTCAAAGTTTTCTGATATCTCAAATAATATAGGATTTTTTTCTTTTTCAATAACTATTCTGTCTGCTTCAGGATTATCACTTTCTCCGATTAAATAATCAACAGATGTGTTAAGGCAGGCGGCCATAGCTTCGATAACCTGTATCGTAGGTTTACGTTCTCCGTTTTCATATCTTACATATCCTGACTGTGTAAGTCCTATTATTTTAGCTGCTTCTGTTTTATTGATTCCACAAGCCTCGCGGCTTTTTTTTAGTCTTTCCGGAATTAGTGGTGCTGACATATATTATTACCTCCTGTAATCTTGTGTATGAATTTTTATATATTATAATACTTTTTCTTACGATTGACAATGGCATATTGACGCAATGACAATATCGGTGAGTTAGTAAAGTCACAATTTGTGACTTAACAAAAATATATATTGACTGCATTATAACAAATATCTAAAATACTGATATAACTGCAGAAAGGAATTTTGAAAAATTATGCTTGATATACTCATAGTAGAGGATAATAAAGAAATAGGTGAGGTACTGAGTAGGCTCTTAAGAAAGAATAATTATGTGGTATCGGTAGTGGATAACGGTGAAAAAGCGATGGAACTATTTGATATGTATGGCGCAAAGCTTATAATACTTGATTTGATGCTGCCTGGTATGGATGGCTTTTCTGTGTGCTCAAGGATTAGGAAAACATCAAATTCACATATCTTAATTGCAAGTGCAAAAACGGAAAAGGATGATAAGCTTAAGGGGCTTAATCTGGGTGCGGATGATTATATTGAAAAGCCGTATGATATGGATATCTTACTTGCAAAGATAAATGGTATTTTTAAACGAAAATATGCTTTAGACATAATTCAGGAGGGCAATCTTACGCTTAATTCAGTAAACAAGTCTTTGCAGGTGGATGGTGAGGACGTATTTGTGACATATAAGGAGTTTGACCTTTTGAAGCTGCTTATTGAAAATAAGGGAGTTACCTTAAAGAAGGAATATCTTTTCGGTACAATATGGGGAAGCGACAGTGATTCCGAGCTTCAGACCTTGACGGTTCATATCAAGTGGCTGCGCGAAAAGATAGAGGACAACCCTAAAAAGCCTAAGCATATTATTACGGTATGGGGAGTGGGATACAGGTTTGAGTAGATTTAGGAAAAATTCTTTTTTAATAATAATTGCAGAGATACTCATAATTGCAGTGATGAACTTTGCTTTAATTTCAAACAAAATTAAGAAAGACGATTATTACAAAGTTGAGGCAGAGCGTGTGGTAAGGCTTCTTGAGAAGGATGAGGAGATAAGACAAAATCCTGAACAGATTGATTTATCGGGATTTGACAGCTTGATAAGGGTAAGATTGTATAAACCGTCGGAAGCTTGCAATAATGAGTATGTGGTTGAAGAGGCTGGTGGTAAGCTTTGGCGAATTGAATATGAAAATAAAGATGATAATCCGATTTTATTTATGAATATTGGTATGGGAGCTGCATTTGTTCTTACGGTTCTTTTACTTTTATATATAGATAAAAATGTTTTAAGCCCGTTTGGCAAAATGACGGAGCTTCCTGTGGAGCTTGCAAAGGGTAATCTTTCTATGCCGATTAAGGAAGAGAAAAGCAGGTTTTTTGGAAAATATTTGTGGGGCATGAATATGCTCAGGGAAAAGCTTGAGGACAGCAAGAATAAAAATTTAGAATATCAAAAGGAAAAAAAGACTCTTTTGCTTTCGCTTTCACATGATATAAAGACTCCTTTGTCAGCTATACAGCTATATGTCAAGGCATTATCCGAAGAGCTTTATGAAACCGAAGAAGAAAAGGATAAGACACTTAAGGGAATAATGGATAATGCTGATACGGTAAGAAAATATGTGGATGAAATATATACTCTTTCGAGGGAAGACTTTATGGATTTTGAAGTGAATATGGGAGAGGTGTATCTTTCTGAAATAATAAAAGAGATAGAGGCTTATTATAAGGATAAGCTTAGTGTGATTCATATCGGTTTTGATATAGAAGCCTATGATAATTCTCTGCTTTCCTGTGATAAATACAGACTGACGGAGTCGATTCAAAATCTTATGGAAAATGCCATCAAATACGGAGACGGAAAAAAGATAAGCATATCCAATGACGAGGAAGAGGATTGCAAGCTGATAACTGTGGAAAATACAGGCTGTTCCATAGATGAAAATGAGCTTCCAAATATTTTTGATTCCTTTTACAGGGGTAGCAACACTGATAATATAAAAGGCAACGGACTTGGGCTTTATATAGTTAAGCAGCTTATGATAAAAATGGATGGAGATGTATTTGCGGAAGTTGATAAGGATTGTTTCAGGGCAACGCTGGTTGTTAGAAAAGCATAATACCCTTCGTAATAAAAAGATTATTGCAGCTATGAAATAATATTTCATGCTGCATTTTTCATTTAATGATTGTTTAATAATTTCAAAATTATAGTTTAACCGTAATCAGTAAAAAAGCTAAGGAAAGGTGGAAGCTATGTTTTTTCAAATTTTAAAAAAGGATTTAAAAAGAAACAAAACAATGAACGTAATTCTGTTTCTTTTTATCGTACTGGCTACGGTTTTTGTGTCCAGCGGATTAAGTAATCTTGTGTCCGTAATAAGCGGTCTTGATTACTATATCGGGCAGGCTGTCGGCGAAAAGGATGATTATTTTCTAAGCATTGAATCTGACGGTGAAAATATGAAAGAGGTTCTTGACTCTATTGAGTCTGTTAAATCTTACGGGTACGATGAAGTGCTCAGTTATAGTGACGAGGTGCTTGATAAAAACAAAAAGAAAATCGAATGGAGCGGAGGTATTAGTCTTTGCACCACAAAGCTTTTATATACGAAGCTTTTTGATTCGGATAATAAAGAAATTAAAAATGTCGAAAAGGGACATGTTTACATTTCTGTAAAATTTATAAATGAATACAAAATAAATGTGGGTGATGAAATAACCCTAAAGCTTGGTGATAAAGAGAGAACCTATATCGTCGATGGTGGCTTAAAGGATGCGGTTTTAGGTTCAAGGATTTCAGGTAATAACAAATTTCTTTTGAATGAAGCAGATTATGATGAGTTTCATAACTCAAGTACAGTCACTGAAGCAAGAATTGTATATATTGAAGCAGATGATGTTAAGAGTATTAAAAATCAAGTTGCCAAAATAGATGGCCTGGATGTGGAATTTCCTAAAAGTACAATAGTAATGACATATATAATTGATATAATGGTAGCGTTTATAATTGTAATATTAAGTATATGCCTTATTATAGTTTCATTTGTAATACTTAAGTTCTCAATCGGATTTACCATTCAGGATGACTTCCGTGAAATCGGAGTTATGAAGGCAATAGGTTTAAGAAGCTTTAAAATAAGAAGACTTTATCTTACAAAATATATGGCACTTGCGGCAGTGGGTGCGGTTATAGGATGTATCATAAGCTTTCCGTTTGGGAACATGCTTATGAAAAGTGTTACTGAAAATATGATGCTTGGTAATACCTATGGAAAGATAATAAATCTGCTCGGTGCATTGCCTGTATTTTTTATCATAATGTGGCTTGCCTATATTTCAACAGGCAAGGTTAAGAAAATGACGCCTATTGATGCTATAAGAAACGGAGAAACAGGTGAGAGATTTAAGAAAAAAAGAGGCTGTCGTATAAGCAAAAGTCATTCCAAAAACTTTGTTTATCTTGCATGGAATGATATAGTGAGCAGTCCGAAAAGGTTTTTAAATATAGTGATATCATTTGGAATCTGCTCCCTGTTTTTGCTTATATTATCAAACTTTACCGCTACCCTTGACAGTACTGCTTTTATAGACACATTTTGTATGAGAGCTGATATTTATCTTAGCAATGAAGATGCAAATGCTTTGGAACTTGACGGAGTATTTGCCCAATATGATGACAGTGAAGAGGCATTAAAGCTTGAGGGTAAGAAAGCGAATTATGTAAGTGATTTTTCTCAATTTGAAAACGGAATTAAAATGTATGAGGCTTATCTTAAGAAGGTTGAGGAAAAACTCAGTGAGGAAGGTATACCGGCAAAGGTAAGCTGTGATGTTCTTTTTACGTATAATTTAACATTTAATGATAAGGATTATAATTTTACATTTATTAAAATTATGGGTAATAAAAGCGGTGATTATCCTATGACAAAAGGAAGTGCACCACAGAATAAAAACGAAATTGCCATAACCAATACGATAGCAAAGTCCACAGGGATTAAAATAGGCGATACAGTTGAGATAGATTATGGTGATAAAAAGGAAAAATGTACTGTGACAGGTATGTATCAGAGCCTGAACAATCTTGGAAACGTAATAAGGTTATATGATGATGCACCCGTATCGCTTTCGCATTATAGTGGAAATGTACCTATACTTATAACCTTTACAGACAATCCTTCGGAAAAGGAGATAGAGGAAAGAAAAGAAAAAATCAAGGATATTTTTAATTCAAATACCGTTTTGAACCAAAGGGAATTTTGTGTGGATTGCATAGGAGCACTCGATGCCATGAAGGCTGTTGAGCTTTTGCTTGTGGCAATTACCGTTATAGTAATCATACTTGTAACAATAATGATGGAAAGAAGCTTTATAACAAAAGAGAAAAAACAGATAGCGATATTAAAGGCTATAGGCTTTAGAGACAGTGACGTAAAAAAATGGCAGGTAATGAGATTTTTGATTCTCTCACTTATATCGGTGGTGATAGCGATGGCGGTTTCCGTACCGGTAACGGATTTTGCCGGTGATGCTATTTTTTCGGGAATGGGAGCGGATAGTATAAAGTGGGCTCATAGTATAAGCGGACTGATAAAATATCCCGTATTTCTTGTTGCGTTAACAGTTCTTATAGCATGGCTTACATCGTTATACAGCGGAAAGATTAAAGCAAGAGATACCGCAAGTATAGAGTAAGTATAGAATAGTAAGGATAAATTATTTTCAGATGATTTTTTCAGATAATTGAAGGATTGAATAATTGCATGAGCATTAAAAAAAGAAAAGGAGAATGAATATGTCAGTTGTATTGGAAGTTAAGGATTTATGTAAAACCTATGTTATGAATAAAAGACAAAATAATGTACTTAAAAATGTAAGCTTTAAGGTTAATAATGGTGAGATGGTTGCAATCATGGGACCATCCGCCTCCGGCAAATCAACTCTTTTATACAGTGTGTCAGGTATGGACGATGCGACAAGTGGAACAGTGCTTTTTAATGATAAGGACATTACCAAAATGAAAAAGAATGAGCTTTCGGATGTAAGGCTTGATGAGATGGGATTTATATTCCAGCAGATGTTTATGATGAAAAATCTCACTATACTTGATAATATTCTTCTGCCGGGACTTCAAAGTAAAAAGCTTGACAGAAGCCGCGCGGAGGTTAAGGAGTACGGAGAGTCGCTTATGAGAAAGCTTGGAATTATCGAGGCAGCAGATAATGATATAAATGAGGTTTCGGGCGGACAGCTTCAGCGTGCCTGCATATGCAGAAGTCTTATAAATAAGCCGTCACTTCTATTCGCGGATGAACCTACGGGAGCTTTGAACAGGGCTTCATCGGATGAGGTTATGCAGGAGCTTATAAAGATTAATAAAGAGGGAACAAGCATTATGATGGTTACACATGATTCAAAGGTTGCAGCAAGGTGTACACGAGTTCTTTATATAAGTGATGGAAATATCGAAGGAGAATTTGTAAATGATTCGGAAAAGACGGACAGAGAGAGGGAACGTGCTCTCAACAACTGGCTGATGGATCTTGGCTGGTAATTTGACATTGGTTAATATATTTCTATGGTACATTCCCCTAAACTATGTTATAATATTAAAGTTAAATCAGCTGGGTAAGACATAATATATATAATATATGTTTCTTGCGAGGAGAACCAAAGATGAACAGAAAAAAATCAGTAATTCTAAAACAACTTCTTACACCGATTGTTGTGACTATAATTATTCTTGGACTTTTGATTGTCGGCATAATGGGAGTTATATTTTATAAGACCTATGAGTCCCGTGTTATAGCGGACAGTGAGAGTGAAACCCAGCTTATATCTGATAATGTAAGGGAGTTTGTCTCCAAGGCATATGGCATCTCGGAGGAGCTTGCCAAGAGTCCGGACATACTTACCATGGATACTGAGATTCAGAGTCCTATCTTGGCGGACTGTGTTGAGAGAAATCCATATCTTGAACTTCTTTACATACAGGATACAACCGGTATGCAGACCGGTCGTTCAAGCGGAGAGCTTGCGGACAGAAGTGAGAGATGGTGGTTCAAGCAGACAGTTGCGGATAAGGTTTCCTTTGTATCAAAGTCATACTATTCCGTTAATACCGGAAGTCCTTGCGCTTCAATCTTTTTCCCTATGTATAATGAGGGAGAGTTTATCGGAGTTTTTGCGACTGATATAAAGCTTCAGTCACTTGTGGATTTGGTTGTTGAATATTCGGATACTGATAATGATAAAACGGTATTTATCATAGACGGAGAGGGAACTGTTGTTGCTCATCCGGATGCAAGCTATATAGAAGAGCTTTATAATTATGTAACATATACCCGTACCGTTTCCAAGAAGGATGATAAGGGAAATGTAATGACTGATGCGGACGGTAACATTGTTGAAGAGGAAAAGAACTTTAAAGAATCTGATTCCTTCAAGAAGATGATTGAAGAGGTTATGTCGGGAAAGAGCGGTAACTGCATAGTTACTGTTGGCGGTAATAAGTATTATGCTACATATTCTCCTATTGTTATGGATGGTGAGTCGGATTCGTGGTCGGTTATAACCATACAAAGAAGAGGAACTCTTATGAAGCCTCTTTACATAATGCTTTTGGTAGCACTTTTGATAGCAGCTTGTATGCTTGCTCTTGCAATTGTTTTGGTTCGTTCTAATGTTAAGAAGATTACCAATCCGCTTATCGAGCTTACTGATATTATCGGTGTTGCATCAGAGGGTGATTTCTCAGTCAAGGCTAAGGTTACCGATAATCAGTCGGAGCTTGGTGCTCTTGCTGAAAGCTTTAACTTTATGACAGACAAGATAGCATATGTACTTGGAGAGACCAAGCGCCTTCTCGATGATGTACACGGAAGTGCAGACAAGCTTTCGGAGTTATCTGCTGAAAATGATTCCGTTGCTCAAGAGATGGATAAGATTTCTTTTGGTGCATCTGTTCAGTCAACCGATACCGAGAAGGTTGTAAAGCTTACTGAAGAAATGAAGGAATGTACATCCGAGCTTTATAAGATGAGCGAGCAGCTAAAGAAGCAGGCTTCGGCTTCAAGAAGTATCAGTGATGAAGGTATATACAGCGTCGGCGAGTTAAAGAAAAAGAGTCAGGCAAGCCTTGATGCAATTATGGATTCCTATGATAAGGTGCTTAGTCTCAATGAGTCCTCTAAGAAGATTGGTACTATAATTGAAGAGATAAATAATATATCATCACAGACAAGTCTTCTTTCATTAAATGCTTCCATAGAGGCAGCTCGTGCCGGAGAAGCGGGAAGAGGCTTTGCCGTAGTTGCTTCTGAAGTTTCAGAACTTGCCAACAGCTCTAATGATGCTACACAGGGTATAAGCGAGATCGTTATTGAACTTCAGGAAGGTATAAAAGGAATAGTTGAGCTTATCGACGGTATCAAATCTACCTTTGAGGAGCAGCTTGTATCTGTTGATGTGGTTGAGGAATCCTTCTCCAGATTTAAGGAATCATCTGAAAGTTCTATATCAACAGCCAATGAAGTTGGAGAGCTTATAGGCTCTGCCGGAAATGTAAATGATGAGGTGCTTTCGGCAATTACCAACATCCACGAGATATCACGTGAGACAGAGGTTAATGCAAAGGGTGCATCCGACCGTGTATCTCATCAGGTTGATTCTATTAAGAACATAGCCGAGAAGGTTGATAATATGAATAAGGCATCAGACCTTCTTGAGGAAGAGATGTCGAGATTTAAGATATAGAAGAATTTGTTTTTAGGGGTTGCAACACCATATGCTGCAACCCCTTGTTTTTTTGTATGAGTCAAGGTATAATGCCATTTAGAAATTTTAAAAAAGATTATTTCGTTATTTATTATATATAGATTTACTTCCTACGGGGAAAGGAGTTTTTATGTCATATGTAGAATATGAAAAAGCACAGAAGGCCGGACTCAAGGCATTTAAAAGTGCAATTTCAAAAGGGGAAAATGCATATCTGCCTGTGCTTGATGAGATACTTAAGGATGTGGATATTCAAAGCGAGGTTAGCCTTGGACTTGTGCAGATACCACTTGAAAATGTGGTGGGAACAAGCAACGCCGGAAGAACCTATGCCTTTGCCAATAACTTCATGCCTATTCTTGATTATAAAACTGAATTTGGTTCTAAATGGTCAACGCTTTGTGACAGTCAGATAGAAGAGGGAATAAGAGAGCCTATTAAGGTTTATGAATACCTCAATAAGTTTTATGTTGTTGAGGGTAATAAGCGTGTATCGGTTTTGAAATACTTTGATGCGGTAAATGTACCGGCACAGGTTACACGTAAGATACCAAAGCTTACAGAGGATAAAGAGATAAAAATTTACTATGAGTTTATGGATTTTTATAAGCTCACGGATATCAATTATATATGGTTTTCTCAGGAAGGCTTTTTTAAGAGGCTGCTCGAACTTACTACAGATAATCCGGAGGAGCCTTGGACAGATGAACAAAAAAGAGATTTCGGTTCATTTAAGCATAACTTCTGTGTTGCACTTAAGGCAAAGGGTGGAGAAAAGCTTCCTATAACCCTTGGTGATGCGCTGCTTTTGTTTATCGATGTTTACGGTTATGAAAATGCTAAAGAGTTTACGGGAAATGAAATAAAGGAAAAGATTGATAAGCTCTGGGAGGAGTATCTTATCGAATCGACAGGACGAGAGATTAGTCTTAAGCTTGATCCGCCTGATACCGGCAAAAAGAGTATTATGAGTTATTTTAAGGGACTCGCTCCAAAGCAGGTCAAGGTTGCATTTATATTTGATAAGGATACTGATGAGTCCGACTGGCTTTATGCTCACGAGCTTGGAAGGCTTTATCTTGAAGAGCATTGTTCCGGTAGAATCAAAACCCTTAAGGTGCATAATCTTAATACTGAAGAGGATATCATAACTGCTATGGAGGACCTTATTATGATGGGAGTAAAGATTCTTTTTACGACCTCCTCCAGACAGGTAAATGCAAGTCTTAAGGTGGCAGTTAATAATCCTGATGTGGTTATACTTAACTGCTCGCTTAATACTTCTCATAAGCTTATCAGTACATATTATGCAAGACTTTATGAGGTCAAGTTCCTATCGGGAATTTTGGCAGGTGCTATGACTACCAATGATAAAATCGGTTACCTTGCGGATTATCCGATACTTGGAATAACGGCTGATATCAATGCCTTTGCAATGGGTGTTGCTATGGTCAATCCAAACGCAAAGGTATATCTTGAATGGACTTCTCTAAAGGGAGTTGTTCATGAGGCGGCTATAGAAAATTTCAGGCGCAGGGATATAAATTATATTTCCGATCAGATTATGATTAAGCCGAGAGAAGAGGGCAGACGTTTCGGATTATATAATATAGATGAAAACGGAACCTTTAACATCGCCATGCCGGTTTACCAGTGGGGTGTATTTTACGAGAAGCTTATAGACACGGTGCTTCAGGGTAAGCTTAAGGAGGAAGAAAAGAAGGATAACAAGGCAGTCAATTACTGGTGGGGACTTTCTGCCGGAGTTGTAGATCTTATATATTCCGATAAGATACCGGCTTCAACCTTAAGACTGGTTAAGCTTTTCAAAAATATGATGAAGAATAATGAATTCTTCCCGTTTGATGCGGTTATCAAAGACCAAAACGGCATAATAAGAAATGAAGATAAGGAACATATGCTTCCGGAAGATATAATGAAAATGAATTGGCTTGCGGATAATGTCGTAGGAGAGATACCTGAGATAGACGCACTTAAGGATAGCGCAAAGTCTATCGTCGAATTAAAGGGTGTTAATTTAGATACGGATAAAGAGGCAGGCAATTCGGAGGCGGAAAAAATAACCGTAAATAATTCGGAAGAGGAAAAAGAAAGTTTCAAAAATGCTGATGAGATGACTGAGATTAACGCATCGGATAACGAGGATGAATAATGAAGATTTTATTACTGGCTGATGAAGAATCAAAATACTATTGGGATTTTTTTGAGAAAAGTAAATTAGAAGGAATAGACCTTATTATATCCTGTGGAGATTTGGCTCCGCAGTTCTTATCATTTCTTGCAACCTTTGCCAAGGTGCCTATTCTTTATGTGCATGGAAACCATGATCATTGCTATGATGAGACACCGCCGGATGGATGCATATGTATAGATGATGATATATACGTTCATGACGGCATAAGAATTATGGGGCTTGGCGGAAGTATGTGTTATAACAACGGCACGTATCAGTATACCGAGCAGGAGATGGCTAAACGATATAAAAAGCTTAGAAGGAAGATTAGGAAAAACGGCGGGGTTGATATACTTATAACTCATTCTCCGGCATATCATCTGCATGACAGCAGTGACCTTCCGCATACGGGCTTTAAGGTATTCCTTGATATTTTGGATGAACAAAAGCCGATGCTTTTTGCACATGGCCATGTGCATATAAATTATGGACGTGACTTTAAGCGCGAATCAATGTATAATGAAACACGTGTTATCAATGCGTATGAAAAATATTTAATTGAAATATAAAATATGATATATTAGACAAATGCTGTTGTAATATAAAGTAATAAAAGGGAGATGAACAAGATGGCAGATAATACATTTTACAAAATACTGGATACATATGTTGAGATATGTAATGAAACTGACCAGATAGATGTAGGCCTATATCAAAAGTATAATGTAAAAAGAGGTTTAAGAGATGCAGACGGACGCGGTGTTCTGACCGGTCTTACCGAGATATCTGATGTAGTCGGATTTAGGGGCGAGGAAAGAATTCCGATTCCGGGCGAGCTTTATTATCAGGGATACGAGGTTAAAAAGCTTGTGTCCGGATTAAGAAACAGCCTTTATGGTTTCGAAGAAACAACCTATCTTCTGCTGTTTGGACAGCTTCCGAGCAATGAAGAACTTGAGACCTTTGTGGGAGTTTTGGAGGAGCTTAGACAGCTTCCGGAGGCATTTAACAGAGATGTAATTATGAAGGCGCCGAGTAAGGATATGATGAACATACTCCAAAAATGTGTTCAGTCACTTTACGCCTATGATGAGATGGCAAATGATACCAGTGTTAAGCATGTGCTGGAGCAGTCGCTTCAGCTTATAGCCCAGTTCCCTGTTATTGCTGCCTATGGATATCAGGCTTACAGACATTATCATCTGGAAAAGAGTTTGATTATTCACAGACCTAAAAAGGGACTTTCTACTGCGGAAAACTTGCTCAGACTTATAAGAACTGATGGAAAGTACACAGAATTGGAAGCAAAAGTTTTGGATGTTTGTCTTATCATTCATGCCGAGCATGGTGGTGGTAATAACTCAACATTTACAACTCATGTACTTACTTCTTCGGGAACAGATACATATTCAACTATCTCTGCGGCACTCGGTTCGCTTAAGGGTCCGAGACACGGTGGCGCTAACCTTAAGGTTCAGCAGATGTTTGATGATTTGAAGAACAATGTCAAGGATTGGGAAAATGAAGATGAGCTTAGCGAATACCTTCAGGCTATACTTGACAAGAAGGCCTTTGACAATGCCGGACTTATCTATGGTATGGGTCATGCGGTATATAGTGAGTCTGATCCGAGAGCGGTAATTCTTAAGGAATATGCTAAAAAGCTTTCCAAAGAAAAAGGTATGGAAAGAGAGTTCGAACTTCATGAGAGAGTTGAGCGCATAGCCAAGAAACTTATAACAGCAAATCGTAATACTCAAAAAGCAGTTTGTGCAAATGTTGACTTCTACAGCGGATTTGTTTATACGATGCTTAGAATCCCAACAGAGATATTTACACCGATGTTTGCCATAGCACGTATCTCCGGATGGTCTGCTCACAGACTTGAAGAGCTTGTAAATAAGGGTAAGATTATTCGTCCTGCTTATAAATATGTTGGTGAGCACAGAGAGTATGTACCTATAGAAGAAAGACATTAAATACTATTTTTTGACTGATTATAGATAATTATATTAAAAATCTATCCGAAGTCGGATAATAAAGAAAGAAAAAATATGTGGATTGCAAAAGATTGGAAGGATTACGAGGTTATAGATTGTTCCGAGGGTGAAAAGCTTGAACGCTGGGGTGATTATATATTACTCCGACCTGATCCTCAGGTGCTTTGGAACACGCCCAAGGATAATCCTTTATGGAAAAAATTAAACGGACATTATCATAGAAGCAAGAGCGGTGGCGGAGAATGGGAGTTTATGAACCTCCCAAAGCAGTGGAGCATTAATTATAAGGATTTGACCTTTAATCTTAAACCCTTTTCCTTTAAGCATACCGGTCTTTTTCCGGAGCAGGCGGTAAACTGGGACTGGTTTTCAGAGATAATAAAAAATGAAAAGGAAAAAGATCCGGGTAGAGAGATAAAGGTTTTAAATCTGTTTGCTTATACCGGTGGAGCAACCATAGCAGCTGCTGCAGCGGGAGCCAAGGTTACTCATGTGGATGCTTCCAAGGGTATGGTTACCTGGGCAAAGGAAAATGCTGTATCTTCAGGACTTGCCGATGCACCTATAAGATGGCTTGTGGATGATTGCGTGAAGTTCGTTGAACGTGAGATTAGACGTGGTAATAAATACGACGGGATAATTATGGATCCGCCGTCTTACGGGCGGGGTCCGAAGGGAGAGATATGGAAGCTTGAGGATAAAATCTATTCTTTTATAGAACTTACCACAGAGCTTCTTGCCAAGGATGCATTATTCTTTTTGATTAATTCGTACACAACGGGACTTGCTCCTTCGGTGCTTACCTATATGGTATCTAATACTGTTGTTAATGAGTTCGGAGGAAAGGCTATATCCGATGAGATAGGTCTTCCGGTTTCTTCCAACGGTCTTGTTTTACCTTGCGGTTCTTCCTGCAGATGGACAAGGGAATAACTAATAATTAGATAAATGATATTTGAAAATAATCGTTTACTTTTATCGGTACATTTTTTTAATTGAAGGCAGTGTCATTTAATGAAAGGATTCAATGATTATGAGAGCGCAGGAAAAAGAGAAAAAGGATACGGAAAAGATTATAGCGGATACCTTTAAAGAGCTTCTGCTTAAAAATTCAATGGAAAAGATTACCGTTAAAGAAATATGCGAGAAGGCAGGTATTATCCGTCCTACCTTTTATAATCATTTTGCTGATAAGTATGAGGTGCTTGAGTATATCATAAGAACGGATATACTTGAACCGATTAAGCCACTTTTGTTTAACAATATGATGACGGCGGCATACACCTTACTCCTTACCAATATAGGAAATGATATAGAGTTTTATAAAAGAGCTGTCATGATAGAGGGACAGAATTCTTTTTCCAATATATCGATTTCACTTGTTACCGAGCTTCTTGTGGAAACCATAGAGAAGCTTCATCCGGTACATCATTTCAGATACAGCTGGATGTCAAGAGAGATGCTTGCAGAGTATTATGCCAATACGATGTGCTATATAGCTATCAATTGGATAAAGAGAGATTTTACGGTTAGTCCGGATGAGCTTTCCGAAATATTTGATTATATAAGCAGTCATTCGATAATTGATATATTTAATGACATAGTTTAGCGAGGAAAAGTTGTATCGTGCTTGCACGAATACAACCTTGACGAGCATGTCTATCGAGCTGACAAGCGAGATCGCCTATCGAGCCGACAGATGAGATAGTTTAACACGTAAAAGTGCTAAAAATGAAGGAAATCGCAGGGTTAATAAAAATTTACTTTGCTATATAACACATTAAAAATGTATAAAACCAATATACATTTTGATAAAAATGTATATAAAAAATAGACGCAAAAAAAGGATTGGATATTTATTTTATCCGATCCTTTTCATATTATAAAGTACGAAAAGAGGTTAGTGGAAGTTACCTCTAAAAAGTAAAAGGGAAAGAAGTGAGAAACATGATTAATTTTGGAAAATGGGTAGTAAAGCATAAGATAGCAATACTTGTTATCGGAATACTTTTACTTATCCCTTCAGCACTCGGTTATTTTAAGACCAGAGTAAACTACGATATTCTTACGTACCTTCCAAAGGACATTGAAACGATGAAAGGTCAGGATATCCTGGTTGATGAATTTGGTACCGGAGCATTTTCCATGTGCGTCGTCGAGGGCATGTCCGATAAGGATATTTCCAAGATGCGTAAGCAGATGGAAGCAGTACCAAACGTAAAAGCAGTTTTATGGTATGACTCATTAGTCGATTTATCTATACCAAAGGAGCTTTTACCGGACGAAATTAAAGAAGTATTTATGAATGAGGAGGCAGATTCAACGATATTGTTTGTACTGTTTCCTACATCGATTTCCTCAGATGAAACTATGGATGCCATAGATGATTTAAGAGGAATAATAAGTAAGCAAAGCTACTTATCAGGTATGTCAGCGGTTATCACAGATACAAAGGAGTTATCCGACAGAGAAACTCCGGTATATGTACTTATAGCAGTTATACTTGCGGTTGTAGTTCTTGCAATTTCAATGGATTCATTTTTGGTACCGCTGTTCTTCTTACTTAGTATAGGAATGGCAATCATATATAACTTAGGTACCAATGTATTTAAGGGTGAGATATCTTACGTAACACAGGCTCTTGCAGCGGTTCTTCAGTTAGGTGTTACGATGGACTACTCGATATTCCTGTGGCACAGCTACGAGGAAAAACAGGAGGCTTATCCGGGAGACAAGGACAGAGCGATGGTTCATGCGATTTCCAATACGATATCTTCTGTAGTAGGAAGCTCAATTACAACCATCGCCGGTTTCATAGCACTTTGCTTTATGAGCTTCACACTCGGACTTGATATGGGTATCGTTATGGCAAAGGGCGTTGTATTTGGAGTTATCTGTTGTGTAACAGTTCTTCCTGCAATGATTCTTATCTTTGATAAGGCAATCGAGAAGACCAAGCACAAGGTATTGCTTCCTGATATAAGCAGAATTTCATCCTGGGTAGTAAATCATTTTTATGTATTTATTGTATTGTTTGTAATAATTCTTGTACCTGCACTTTACGGTTATACACATACAGATGTTTATTATGACCTTGCGGGAACACTTCCGAGAGATCTGCAGAGCAGTATAGCAAATGACAAGCTTGATGAAGAATTTGCTATGGGTGCTACACACATGATACTTCTTGACAGCAGCTTGTCAAGTAAGGAAGTAATCTCTATGACAGATGAGATAAAGGCTGTTGACGGAGTTAAAAATGTTATAGGTCTTGACAGCATGCTTGGCGGAACAATTCCTAAGGAACTTCTTCCGGATAAGCTTGTATCAAATCTTGAAAATGATAAGTATAAATTACTTTTGGTTACCTCTGAATACGCGGTTGCTTCGGATGAGGTAAATGCACAGTGTGATGCAATCAAAACTATAGTTAAAAATTATGACTCAAAGGGAATGCTCATAGGTGAGGCACCTTGTACTAAAGATCTTATAGAGATAACAGATAAGGACTTCAAGGTTGTAAGTGCTGTATCGATAGGCGTTATATTTGTAATAATATTGTTTGTATTCCAGTCGATTTCACTTCCGGTTATCCTGGTTGCGGTTATCGAGTTTGCAATATTTATTAACATGGGCATACCTGCATATACGGGAACGGTTCTTCCTTTCATAGCTTCCATAGTAATCGGAACCATACAGCTTGGTGCAACGGTTGACTATGCGATACTTATGACAAACAAGTATAAGAGAGGAAGAAATCACGGACTTGATAAAAAGACAGCTATAATAGAAGGTATGCAGTCTTCAGTACAATCAATACTCGTAAGCGGCTTCAGTTTCTTTGCAGCGACCTTTGGTGTTGGTTTGTATTCTAATATAGATATGATAAGTTCACTTTGTACACTTATGGCAAGAGGTGCTCTTATCAGTATGGTAGTTGTAATACTTGTACTTCCTTCGATGTTCATGATATTTGATAAAATCATCATTAACACAAGCGTTGGCTTTAAGCCGCCGAAGGAAAGAAAACATGCAGTTAACCATGAGGAACAGTTACAGGGTTAGTATTTAGGGAAGGAATGATAGAAATGGATATTAAGGATTATTTCAAAAAGAATAGAAAATGTGTAATAAGCGGTGTTACCGCAGCAGCACTTATCGCAGGTTCGTGCTTTATGGGAACTGAACTTAGACCTATAGATACCTATAGCTATGAGCAGGAAGCAGTTCTTGCGGAAAATGATACGGTTGACGGTGAGACAATTACAGCCGATACCGTAGCAAATGACATCACTTCTAAGTTTGGACTTGAGCAAAAGGATGTAAATAAGGATGAGACAGTATATGCATTTGCAGATGCTGATGGTTCTGTAAACAATATTATAGTAAGTGAGTGGCTCAGAAATACTGATAAGAAGAGCGAGATTAAGGATAAGACTAATTTAAGTGATATAGAAAATGTAAAGGGTGACGAGGCATTTTCACAAAACGGTGATGAGATAACCTGGCAGGCAAACGGAAACGATATCTACTATCAGGGAACTACCAATCAGGAGCTTCCTGTAAGCGTAAAGGTTACTTACTATCTTGATGGTAAGGAAACTAAAGCTGAAGATATGGCAGGCGTAAGCGGAAACGTTAAGATTAGATTTGATTATACCAACAACACCTCAGTAGAAAAGGAGATAAATGGCAAGAAGGAGAAAATCAAGGTTCCTTTCGTTGCAATTTCAGGTCTTATACTAAATGAAAATTGTACAAATGTGGTTGTTGAAAATGGTAAGACAATGCCACAGGGTGCAAGTACAATAGTTATCGGATACGGAGCTCCTGGAATTAAGGATAGTCTTGGACTTGAGGATTCTGATTTGTCAGAGGATTTAAGCCTTCCGGATTACTTTGAGGTCAGTGCAGATGTTACAGACTTCTCACTTGATATGACTATGACAGCAGTTGTATCTGCTTCTGAGTTTTCATTTAACGGTGACCTTGATATGTCTGACCTTGACGGTATGATAGCTGAGATGAGCGAGGCAGGAGATGCCTTGACAGATGGTTCAAAGCAGCTTGCAGACGGTACCGCAACTTTACTTGAAAAGATGGGTGAGTTTACAACAGGTGCCAAGCAGCTTGCAACAGGTGTAGGTCAGGTAAAGACCGGAGCAGATCAGGTTTCTACCGGTGCTAATCAGCTTGCAGCAGGTGCAGGACAGCTTAAGGATGGAGTTGATACTCTTGTATCAAGTTCAGATTCACTTGCTACAGGTGTTACAGCTATTAACAATGGTGCGGCAACTATTAATCAGAGTGCGGCCGGTATAAGTCAGGGCATTGCAACACTCGATGCAGGTCTTAATGCTCCAATGAGTGACGAGCAGAAGAAGGCTGTTGCAGATCAGGCAGTGGCAGGAGTTAATAAGGCATTTAAAGATGAAAAATATAATTTGATTTATCAGGGAGCTGTAAAATCATTTAATGATGCATTGAATAATGAAAATGTAAAAAATGAGATTAAGTCACAGGTTGCAGCACAGCTTCAGTCGGATCTTGCATCTGATCCACAGATGGCAGCACTTGCAAATAGTTTAATAAATGCAAAAATAACAGAAAATTATTATGGTGATAATCATGATATTTATGTTAATCAGGGTTTAACTACTTTAGATTTATTTAGTTCATATCTTAAAAATAATGATCCGGATGGAAAATATAGCTTGATTGTGAATGGTGTATATAGTGAAATAGGAAATATTTCAGCTTCCCTTTCGACGCAGTTAGCAAATACCGCAACAGATGAAATAATAAGTGGTATAGTTGATAAATCATCAGCAGATATAGGTAATACAGTTGCATCAACTTGCCAGCAGGCGGCCACTCAGGCGGCCGGTGAGGCAGCAGTTGCAGGTGCTGAAGGTGCTAAGAAAACTATCGCAGGACAGATAGAAGCAGTCGGAGAAACAGGCTACAGCTTGGTAACAGGTTCACAGGCACTCGCAGCAGGAACACAGTCACTTGCAGAAGGTACACAGACATTGACAGATAAGATACCATCTCTTACAGCAGGTATCGGTCAGCTTTCAGCAGGTGCAGATCAGTTAGCATCAGGAACAAGTCAGTTGGCTACAGGTTCAAGCCAGCTTGCAACAGGAACAACTCAGCTTGTAGACGGAAGTAACAAGCTTGCAACAGGAAGTGAACAGCTTCAGGATGGTGTAAAGCAGTTGGCTGATGGAGCAAATGAATTAAGTGATGGTATGAATCAGTTTAATAACGAAGCTATTAAGAAGATAGTAGAAGCCTACAATGGCGATATTAAAGATATAGCAGGCAGACTTGAGGCAGTATTTGAGGCATCATCAGAATACCAGACATTCACAGAAATTAATGATGGTGATACAGGAGTTACCAAATTCATCATCAGAACAAACGGCATATCAGAATAATAAAATTCTTTCCCTTGAAGAGCACTTGTATGCATTTGGCATGCGGTGCTCTTCTTTTTATGTTGAAATAAACCTGAAAATGTTATAGAATTAAAAACGAAGATGTGATAATAATTACATAGGAGGGGATTTATATGGGATTAGTTATATGTATTGTTGCTATTGTTGCAGTTATATTCTTATGGTGGATAGGAACCTATAACGGCATAAAAAAACTTGATATCAAGGTAAAGGAAGGTCTGTCCGGCATAGATGTAGCACTTACAAAGAGATACGATGTGCTTACAAAGATGCTTGATGTTGTAAAGGGATATCAGAAGCATGAAAAGGAGATTCTTTCTGAAGTAATAAGACTTAGAAGCGGTATGACAATGCAGGAAAGAAATACTGCCAATCAGCAGATGGATACAGCTTTCGGAAGAATTAACATGCTTGCAGAAAGCTATCCGGAGCTTAAGTCTTCCAATAACTTTATTCAGCTTCAAAATGCGATACTTGATACGGAAGAACATCTCCAGGCAGCAAGACGTTTGTATAATGCCAATGTAACAGCGTTTAACGAAAAGATTGTTACTTTTCCAAACAGCATAGTTGCAGGCTCTATGGGAGCAGTTGCTAAAGAATTCTTCGAAGCAGAAGCTGTAAAAAGACAGGATGTAAAGATGAATTTCTAAATTATACTTTTTTAGAAGGACGGTGAATTGCCGTCCTTCTTTTTGTGCTTTTTTTCTTGCCTTATACGTTATCTTGGGGTAAAATATTATTTGTGTTACTATGTTTTTTGAGGGATAAGGTGAAATCATGGCGCTAAAGCACGTAATGATAAATGATATAATTGCAGAAAACAATGCGCGAATGTTAAATTTGAAAAAATACTATCCGTTTTTTGTGTTAAATGAAACCACATTTTCACAGTATAAGGATGGCAGATTTGCATTTCTTGATATGGGTTATATCACCCTTGCCACGCTTAGATTTTTTATAAATGAAAATAACTTTCACGAAAGAGATATAAGCTTTGAAGAATTCGAGGCTTTTATGATAGAACTTTTGGAAAGAGATTTTGAACTGGAAACAGGAATAGAGGAAGAAAAGGAGCTTGTCGGATACATATTTGATAAGCTAAAAAATGACGGTCGTGCATTTGAGTTTAAGTTCTATGATCCTGAAGAAAGAAAGACAAGGATTGCAAGAGTTAAGCTTATAGACAGCAGGATAGAAAACGGACAGGTGCTTTATACCATAACCCCTGAAGGTATTGAGTTTTATCTGGATACCAAGGAGGTAAAGGAGGAAAGCAAGATAAATATATCCCAGCTTCTTTTGGAGAAGATGATAACCTCCAATAATTTCAAGGGTGGTATCGATGTCGTAAAAAGAATCAATGCCGAGGTTACAAGGATTAAAGAAAAAAAGGAGCAGGTTTTAAAGCTGCTTAGTATAGATATATTTGAAGGCGAGAAGGCATATGAGGAATATATGGATACAATCGCCAAGTGGTTTAATGATGAACAGAAGCTTTTTGTGAAAAACAAAGCGCTGGTAGATAAGGCTGTCGAAAAGGCTTCCTACGGAATGAACTCTGATGGAGAAAAAAGCTCAAACAGCAGGGCATTTGAGGAGATCAGCCGCCTTGAGACAGAGTTAAAGCAGACCATATATAATCACAGTCAGCTTATCGCCGAAACTGTTGAGCTTTCACAGCTTGCGGATAATATTATAAGCCGTGCAAAGCTTAGAAAGTTAAGACCGGTTTTTGATTTTGGAAAGAGCTTTTCAAACATAATGGAAAAGGATGAACCGTCACTTATGTCCTTTATACTCATGCCGCTTTTTGCCCCAAGACTGGACAAGACATTTTCGGCAAAATCCATTGATAATATTCTTACACTTAAGGCAGAGGATGGAGGAAAAGGTGAGAAGGTTGAGAAAAAAGAACTTGATCTTGACTTTATGTATGAGGATGAAATTCTGGATAAGAAAATAGGAATGAATTTTGCAAAGCTTTTTTATGAACTCATGGATCAGCTTGATAAGTGGAGCAAAATTACTCTTAAGGAATTTAACGGTATACTTGAAATAAAGTTCAATAAAGAGATATATGCAAACAGAGATTTATATGCATTTTTGGTGCATCTTGCAGGTAAGAGCTCTTACAGTATGAGCAGGATGTGTGAGAAGCAGGAGACTCTGCTTGAGGAAATGGTTGTTACATATATGTCGGATGAGGATAAAGAGAAGTTTAAACATATTGATTTCAATATTACCTTTGGTGAAGAGTTTGAGATAGAGGGATACGGAAGTACACTCACGGATATGACTTTCGAGAAAGTATAAGATTAGAAACTGATGAAAGGTCGGAGAAACTATGGAAGACAGAAGTCTTGATAAGGCACTTGATATATATGCGACGCTGATTATAGGCAAAGAGGTGTCGAGAAAAGACCCGGATACGAGGGAGCTTTACGAGGAGTTTTATTCTAACTCCGCAGTTTATGATATAACTGTAAGACTTATGAAAAAACTTAATCTAAGCATATATGAATATAATGATGCGATTTACCTTACTGCCGGTGAGGGTAACAAGATATTTGGTTATACCAATGATGATATGAAGAGATTGCTTGGACTCAGGGTAAATAAGGAGCTTTATGTGGTTTATTTCATTATGTACAATTCACTTCTTGCATTTTATCAGGATTCGGCATCATATCAGGTTAAGGAGTTTATCAAAGCTGAAGATATATTGGAAAGTGTAAATGATTATATGCTTAAATTTACCTCTGATTTATCCATTTATTCCATGGATGAGATGGAGGAGGAAAGCTTCAAATCCATAGCACTGTTATGGGATGAGCTTCCGACAGTTACTTCAGAGGATAAGGAAAGAAACAGAGCGTCGCGTGCATCACGCATGGGCTATATAAAGCTTACCTTTAACTTTTTAATTGAGCAGAAGCTTTTTGTTGCTGTTTCGGACAGATACTATCCGACAGATAGATTTAAGGCAATTGTAGAAAATTATTTTGAGGAATATAAGGGCAGGATATACGAGATACTCGGAGGTAGAGAGGATGCCTAGTATAAACAGGATAAGAGTAAATAATGTAAAATATAATTTCGGCTCCCAGGTCTATGATGATTTTACTATGAGAATGTATGGAAAAAATACTATCTATGACCTTGCCAACGGTGGTGGTAAGAGTGTACTTATGCTTTTGCTTATGCAAAATATGCTGCCTAATTCTACCCTTGATGAAAAGCAGCCGATAGAGAAGCTTTTCAGGGCAGGAAACAATAACTCTGTAATTCATTCTCTCATAGAGTGGAAGCTTGACAATCCTGAGGATAATGAAGGCTACCGTTATATGACGACCGGCTTTTGTGCCAGAAAGGCCAAGGAGTCCGAGCAGGAAAATGAAGGCGCAAAGGATGTGGCATCCGTAGAGTATTTTAATTATTGCATACTTTACAGGGAGTTCAACAAAAATGATATAATCAATCTTCCACTTATCAAGGATGGCGAGAGGATTTCCTATAGCGGACTGCGTTCATATCTTAAGGATTTAGAGCATAATGATATGAGTCTTAAGGTTATGGTGTTTGACAGAAAGGGCGAGTACCAAAGGTACATAAGTACCCTTGGGCTGCACGACAGTCAGTGGGAGATTATAAGAGGTATCAATAAGACCGAGGGACATGTAAGAACATATTTTGAGACTAATTACAGGACAACCAGAAAGGTTGTTGAGGATCTTCTTATCGAGGAGATTATAGAAAAGGCATTTATGGTAAAGACCAATCTTGAGGATTCCGGAAATGAATCCATGGCACGTATGCTTATGGATATCAAGGATCAGCTTACCGTACTTGCCAAGAAGAAAAAGGACATATCAAATTATGATTATCAGATAGAGCTTATAAAGGTGCTAACAGATAAAGTGGATTCCTTTATGGAGCTTTACGAGGAACAGGATAATTATAAGAGAATGCTTGCCGGTATATATAAGGCGGGTGAAGAGTTTGCGGGAAATGATGAAGAGTACATGCAGGCTCTTGAAAAAAAGAAAAATGAAAAGCTTGATGAAAAGCACAAGCAGCGTGAACATATAGAGTGCCTTAAGGTTTCAAGGGATAAGAGAAAGCTTGAGGAGATAAAAGAAGAGGCGAGGGATTTAAAGAATAAGGCCAAAGCTTACAAGGATAAATCCCAGGCTCTTTTTGAGGACTATCATTTAAAGGAAAGCACTAACGATTACCTTTTATATCTTGAGGATAAAAAGAAATATGATGAGTGCGACCTTGTAATAAAGACCATAAGAAGCGGAGCTGCTTACGATGATGAGCTTCTTTATACATACATTTATAATATCAAAAAATGTATCGATGCAAAAAAGGAAGAGCTTGATAAAAAATGTAAGGAGCTTTTAGCTGCTATCAGTGAAGCAAAGCTTGAAAAGGAATATCATGAAAAGCTTTTGAGTGAGGCGAGGATAAGCCTTGCCGTTGCCGAAAGCGAGGGTAAAAAAGCTAAAGAAGAGATAGAATCCTTAAGCGAACAGCTTTCACAGGTTAAGCTCAGTATGAACAATATAAGCTTTGCGGCATATGATGAACAGCTTCTTGATGTTGAGGAAGAGATAAATAAGGTTAAGCAGAGGCTGTCGGATATCGTTGGTGAGGATGAAAAACTTACAACAGGTTTAAGAGAAGAAAAGGGAAGACTTTTCGAATATGAACAAAGAAAACTTTCCCTTGAAAAGGTAATTGAGGAAATTAAAAACCGCGAGCAGGAGTATGAGGATACTTTAAAGAAGTTTAATAATATTAAATCCGTCTATGGCGTAGAGGATGAAAAACGAATAGTTGATGTAATCTCTGAAAGGATAACCAATGAAATTTTAGAGCTTGCGGATCTAAGACATGATTTAAAGAGAAGCGATAAGAAGATAGGAAGATTAAATGAGGGCAGACTTATCGCACCGTCAAAGGCTGTTAAAAAGGTTCTTGATTATATCGAGACAAGACATGGCATGACAGCTATGTTTGGTATGGATTATCTGTCTGCGGTAAATGCAGAAAAAAAGGAAAAACTGCTTTTGGAAAATCCGCTTTTGCCATATGGAATTCTTGTTGATGATTTTGATACTTTAAAGGAAGATCCTAATCTTTCAGGCATAGATACTGACGGTGAGGCAGTACTTATATATGACATGAAAAATGATGAGGAAAAGGCATTTTATATTGGAGAAAATATGCTTGCCGTAAGTGCCGATAATGACTTTTTCTTAAGCCCTGAAACCAAGGACAAGCTTATAGCAAAGGAAGAGGAAAATGCCAGGGAGATAAGACTCGCTTGTGAGATGAAGGAAAAGCTTCTCTTTGCCTATCGTGAGGACAGAGCCTTTGTTATAAGGGTATTAAACAGCAGCATTTTGGAGGATGAAGAAAAGCTTAAGGAAAGTGAAAAAGAGCTTAAGGATGTAACCTCATTTGTCAAAAATTGCGAGGACAATATTAAAAGCTATGAAAATGAGATAAAGAAGCTTAAAACAGAAGAGGAAGCAAAGAGAGGCTACTATGAGGAGCTTTTATCTGACAGCAACAGATTATATACTTTTAAAAAGCTTAGTGAGATAATAGATAACGAAGAAAAAACTCTTGAAAAAAGTAATGCGTCCGTCTCAAGACTTCGTGATGAGATTAACAAACTTTCTGCTGAAGAAGGAAGTAAAAATGTAGATGTGGCTTTGCTTGAATCAAAGCTTGCGGCATTGGAAAAGAGTATCGAGGATTTAAATTCGGAATGGAATAACAATTACAGAAGCTATTACAATCCGGATAATACATATGAAGATTTATCACTTCCTTATGATGAGATAGTTGCTAAGTTCACTTCCATGAAGCTTTCCTTTGATGATGAGAAAAAGGCTATAGAGGATAAGCAGCTGCTTATGGATACCTTAAAGGTATCTATGGACAGAGTTTTAAACAGCATAAAGAAGCGCGGCACAAAGCTTTCCGATATAGAAAAGCTAAAGGATGAGGATGCGTTATATGTTATAGATGAGGAAACACTTGGTACGATAAGAAAGAGTATAGATGAGCTTGAGTATCAGATGAAGGGCTATGAAGAAGCCTATAAAAATAAGATTTCCGAGGCAGACAGACTTTCGGGTAGTATAGATTACGCGATTGATAATATAAAAACTGCCTTTGGACATTTTGAAGAAAGCGAAGCATCGCTTGCCCAGATAAGCCAGAGCCTTGCCGAGGGAGAAAAGCTTCTTGCAAGACTTGATAAGGAGGCAAAGGAAAGTGAGGCAGAGTATAAGCGCTATGCAAAGGAACAGGGCTATATGCTCGAGCTTTACAAGGATGTAAAACGTATCATAACCACCAACGACATAAGTCTTGAGGATGCGCTTTCCGTAACCGAAGAAAAGGAAAAGCTAAGAGAACTGTTTGAGGACACTCTTATAAAATACGATAGGAGCAATAAGAAGCTTGATAAGGCAAAAAATGAACTCCTTAGATTTAAGGGCAATACATCCTCTGCATTAGAGCAGATGAGTATGTTCGAGCTTGCCAACACTATAAGAGAGGATGTAACCATACCGTCGTCTTATGCGCTTGCAAAAGAACTCAGTACCAATCTTAATCAGACAGTGGAGTATATAAGACTTGAAAGAGACAGGGTTGAAAAGAGCTTATCTGATATGGAGACCATAAAGGAAAACTTTGAAGAACAATGTCTGCAAAGATGTCTGGATGTAAGAACCGAGCTCGATAAGCTTCCAAAGCTGTCAAGGATTATATCCGAGGGCGAGGCCATACAGGTGGTTGACCTTAGCATACCGTATGTAAAGGATGAATTCCTGAAGCAGAAAATGTCTGATTATATAGATAAGGTAGTGGCAGCTGCAGACGGATATGAAAATGATAAGGACAGAATGAAATATATCCGCGGAAGTCTTACTCTTAAGAAATTATTTGGAGTAATAGTTACGGATATGAATGCCATAAAGCTTACACTGTATAAGCGTGAGAGAATCAGAGAGCAAAGCCGTTATCTTAAATATGAAGAGGCTGTCGGAAGTACGGGACAGTCACAGGGTATATATATACAGTTTTTGGTTTCTATAATTAACTATATATCGGGCATGTATCAGACCAAGAGTGATGAGATTATGACCAAGACAATATTTATCGACAATCCTTTTGGTGCTGCAAAGGATGTATATATATGGGAACCTATATTTGAACTTTTAAAGGCTAACAATGTTCAGCTTATAGTACCTGCAAGAGGAGTTACTCCTGCCATCACAGGTAAGTTTGATGTGAATTATATACTTGGTCAGCAGATGTCTAAGGGTAAGCAGCTTACGGTAGTTACGAACTACACAAGTAAGGTTGACCAGGAGGAAATGGAATATCAGGATTTAGAGTATGAACAGGTTAGTTTTGATTTTATCTAAAAAATATACATAGGAGAAAAATATGCACTATAAAGAGGTAAAGGCGGTTTTATCACCGCAAAGCGGTATGAACATATATCGCGGCTGTCTGCATGGCTGTATATACTGTGACACAAGAAGTAAATGCTATCGCATGACTCATGATTTTGAGGATGTGGAGATAAAAGCAAGAGCAGATGACATACTTGAGCATACGCTGAAAAGAAAACGAAATAAAACAATGATTGTCACCGGTTCCATGAGCGACCCGTATATCCCGATTGAAGAGGAACTTCAGCTTACAAGAAGATGTCTTAATCAGATAGAACGTTTTGATTTTGGAGTTGTTATTCAGACCAAGTCAAATCTGATATTAAGAGATATAGACATACTTGAAAGGATAAATAAGAAGACCAAATGTGTGGTTGCCATGACACTTACTACCTATGATGATGAGCTGTGTAAAAAGCTTGAACCGGGAGTGTGTGTAACCAGTGAGCGGGTAAAGGTTCTGATGGAAATGAAAAAAAGAGGCATACCTACCCTGGTTTGGATTACACCTCTTCTTCCGTTTATCAATGATACGGAGGAAAATCTAAAGGGACTGCTTGATTATTGTGTAGAAGCAGGTGTATATGGAATTATTTACGCAAATGGTATGGGCATGACCTTAAGAGAAGGCAATCGTGAGTATTTTTACGAACAGCTGGACAAGCATTTTCCGGGTATGAAGGATAAATACATAGGAACCTTCGGAAACTCTTATGAGGTTCCGAGTCAAAACAGTATGGCTTTAACAAAGCTGCTAAAGAGTACCTGCGAGGAGCATGGCATAGTCTATGACCAGGAGGAGCTTTTCAGATATATGAGAGAGTATAAAAATAAGACTCTCGGTGTACAGATGTCAATTTTTGATTATTAAATATAAGGAGAATAAAAAAATGGATTACAACGAGTTAAGCTTAAAAATGCACGAGGAAAATCACGGAAAGATAGAGGTTATCTCTAAGGTTGAGGTTAAAACCAAAGACGACTTAAGTACAGCATACACTCCGGGAGTTGCGGAGCCTTGCCGTAAAATAAGAGACAATAAAATGGATGTATATAAATATACCAACAAGTCAAATCTTGTAGCAGTGGTTTCAGACGGAACCGCAGTACTCGGACTTGGTGATATAGGTCCTGAAGCTGCCATACCTGTTATGGAAGGAAAGTCGATATTGTTTAAAACCTTCGGAAATGTTGATGCATTTCCTATCTGCCTTGATACCAAGGATGTGGATGAGATAGTTGAAACAGTAAAGAGACTTGCACCTGTATTTGGAGGAATAAATCTTGAAGATATAGCAGCTCCAAGATGTTTTGAGATTGAAAGAAGACTTAAGGAAGAGCTTGATATACCTGTATTCCATGATGACCAGCACGGAACTGCAGTTGTAGTATGCGCAGGACTTATCAATGCGTTAAAGATAGTCGGAAAAAAGATGGAAGATATAAGTGCGGTTATAAGCGGCGCAGGTGCAGCAGGCATCTCAATCTGTAAGCTTTTGATGAGATTTGGTATCGGAAATGTTGTTCTTGTAAACAGTAAGGGTGCTCTCTGTCCGGGTGAACCACATATGAATCCTGCACAGGCCGAGATGGCAGAGATAACCAATAAAAACAGAGAAAGAGGAAGTCTTGCAGATGTTATGAAGGGCAAGGATGTATTTATAGGAGTATCGGCACCTGGTATCGTAACACCTGAGATGGTAGCATCGATGGCTGATAATGCAATGGTATTTGCAATGGCAAATCCTACACCTGAGATAATGCCTGATGAGGCAAAGAAGGGCGGCGCAAGAATAATTGCAACCGGTCGTTCAGACTTCCCTAACCAGATAAATAATGTACTTGTATTCCCTGGTATATTTAGAGGTGCTCTTGATGCCCGCGCAACAGACATAACAGAGGATATGAAGGTTGCAGCCGCAAAGGCTATCGCCTCCATAGTCAAGGACGATGAATTGAATGAAGAATATATCATACCTGACGCTTTCAACAAAGAAGTAGCTAAAGCAGTTGCACAAGCTGTAGCTGATTGCGCAAGAGAATCAGGAGTTGTAAAGTAAAACACGAGAGCGTGCCTGACGATTACTCTGTCAGGATACGGTCAAGCGTTAAACGCAGTAGAAAGGAAAATGTGTATGAACGAAAAACTTCAAGCGGTATGTGATGAGGTTAATACAGTTATAAAGGGTAAGGAGGATGTTGTTAGTAAGGTTCTGGCTGCTGTTATAGCAGGCGGACATATACTTATGGAGGATATACCCGGAGTAGGTAAGACAACACTTGCGACAACCTTTGCAAAGAGTATGTCTCTTGATTATAAGAGAGTACAGTTTACACCGGATGTTCTTCCGAGTGATATACTCGGATTTTCAATGTATAATGCACAGACAAAGGATTTTGAATATAGAGAGGGATCGGTTTTTTGTAATTTGTTTTTGGCAGATGAGATAAACCGAACATCTCCTAAAACCCAGTCTGCTCTTCTTGAGGTTATGGAAGAACAAACTGCAACGGTTGATGGCGTAACCAGAAAGCTTCCGGATCCGTTCATCGTTATAGCTACAGAAAATCCATATGGTTCATCGGGAACTCAGATGCTTCCGGAGTCACAGCTTGACAGATTTATGGTCTGTCTTTCCATGGGATATCCGGCGCATGAGGATGCTGTGAAGATATTGAAAGGTAATGCCTTACATCCTATAGATAATGTTAAAGAGATAGTTAAAGTAGATGAACTTATAGAACTTAGAAAAAACGCAAATGATATGTTTGTGCGTGATGAGATATATGAGTATATAGTTAATATAGTTGAGGCAACCAGAGCAAATGAAATGTTTTCCATGGGGGCAAGTCCGAGAGGAACAATTGCACTTCTTAGAATGGCAAAGGCTATGGCTGTTCTTGACGGAAGAGATTTTGTCACTGCGAAGGACGTTCAAAGTGTGACAAAGGATACACTTGGACACAGAGTTAAGCTTAGTGCAAGAGGAAAAGCTCAGGGACTAAATATGGAGACTGCTATAAGACAGTTGCTTACTGTTATACCGGCACCAAGAAATTAAATATAATTATCTATGAATAAGACAACTTTTATAAAATGAGTTGGTAGCATTCTGATACTATCAAAGATTGATCGTCGGTAAATTGATAATTATGAAATTTAGTTAATAAGGATATAACTTATGGAGAGTATTATAAGAATAATCATATATGGAATTTTACTTTTTATAAATGGATTATTTTATTATTTCTTACACAGTCATTTTTATTTCATGCTTATGGTAATAATGATTGTGTCTCCTTTTTTATCCATTATTATGGCTTTTATTTTAAGAAGATTTACGGATGTAAGTATAATCTCTGCCATAAACAGTATCGGTGGCGAGTATGCCAGACAAAATGAGAGGGCATATTTTTATATAAAAATAAGTAATCCTACGCCTTTTGTTTCTTTAGATACCATCGTGAAATTAAAGATTAAAAATACATTTTTTGAAACAGAGGGATTTCATAAGATTTCAATGCCTATAAGGATGATGAAGGGAAGTAAGGTTGAAATCCCTGTTCTTGCTACACTTCCGGGAATTATAGAATTAAACGTAGAAAAAATATATATAAAGGATCTTATGGGATTTGTCAGACTTAAAAAGAAAAAAACCTCTGATGCAAGGGTGGCGGTTATGCCGGAGATAATCGGAGAGTATAATTATGATAGAACCGCTCTTGAACAGGGTTCGCTTGAAAGTGAAGAGAGTTCTAAAAAAGGAAATGATTTTTCGGACGTTCAGGAAATCAGAGAGTATATACCGGGTGACAAGCTTATGAGCATCCATTGGAAGCTTTCTGCAAAGAGAGATATTCTTATGGTAAAGGACAGAGCAAGCATGTCTGACAGGCAGCTTGTGGCGTTGGTTGAACTTGTAAAGAATAATTCCAATCAATTAAATATGATACTTTCTTCAGCATATACACTTATTAATCAGATTGTAAGTGACGGAACAACAGTAAGACTGATGTATTGGAGCGAATCGAGATTTGAATATGAAACGACCAGAATAGATTACAGGTCGGATCTGGATGAAGCTTTTTCAAAAATGTATTATGAAAAAACTTATATTGATATGAACCAGGGTGCATCACATATGACAGCGGTTCATCCGGAGATAAAATCATATCTCCATATTACTTCTGACAGTGAAAGGTGTCTTTTGAATATCAGGGAGAATATCTGATGGCAAAGAAAACAAAAAAAGATAAAAACTTAATAGAGCTTTGTGAAGGTGTTGTTCTCTGCGAGGATTTTTTCGAACAAAAGGAAAAGAGAATTCTGACACTTTTATTAAAGGGCTTTATTGTATATCTGCTATCAATGGGTACAATAGGGTTTTATCTGTCTGCCATTCATGCCGAGTATAATGCTTTACTCTGCCATATGGTGGTTTTTGTATTTGCGATTTTGTGCTCTATGCTTTATTACAGACTGTTCACGGAAAATCTGGGATATTTCTTTATATTTGTTACCTTTGCAAGTCTGGTTTATCTTTTAAGAATATATATAAACAGTGGATTTTATGCAATAGTAAATATGTCTGTTGAAGAGGCGGCACAGTATTTTGATGTGGATATTCAAAGGCTTTATAACGAGCAGATCGAAAACAGGTATTTGACAATAACTATGATTGCACTCTTTATCGGAATTGTTCTTGATATTTTGCTTAATGTCTACATTTCAAGACGTATGCAGTATGCTACAGCTATGTTTATCGTTATGTTTTTTAATGTTATTCCGCTTTATATGACCTTGGAACCGGATATCTTATATGCGATGATGATTCTTGTGGGAATTTCTCTGGCATATGTTATAAAAGTCAGCAGACATTACAGTCCGCAGGTAGCTATAAAGAGAAGTGATTCAAAATATGAGACCAGAGGAAAAAAGAAAAGAGAATTTTTCTATACCTATGATGTTAAGGCTCTATCCCAGGCATCACTTATAGTATTTATATTTGTTGCTGCTGTCGTTACTATAGTAAGTACTGTAAGACCAAAAGAAAGCTTTAATGCAGGTTATAAGCAAAATAAATATAAAGAAGTAACAATGGCTGCTGTGGGAATTTTCCTAACAGATGGATGGTCCGGTTTCTTTAATTATGGACAAGATAAAGGTGGTATGAATAGTGGAAAGCTTGGCACTGTTTCAAGTATAAGGCTCGATTATCAGACTGATTTGATGATTAAGATTACGCCTTATTCATTTGATACCATTTATCTGAAACATTTTGTTGGCGAAAGTTACAATCCTTATGAAAATTATTGGACCAGTATAAGGTATTTTCAAAATAGTGAAGATACTGTAAATATATCAAGTGCCGAGGCTGAAGCATTAAAGGAAAACTATGAGCAGGGTGGGACGAATTCTGCTAAGGCTGTGATAGGAATAAGAAATATTGATGGTGATAGAAACGGAATCTATGAGCCGTATTATATTGGAGAAATATCAGATTATAATGATGTGGGATATATAAATGAAGTATTTTATCCAAGACTCAGAGGAAATGATACTGTTGTTGATACAAGTTATTATGATAGTGAACCTTTTACGGATATGGATCTTTATGTTCCTGAGGAAAATATTGCTGCAATTGAGGAATTTATACAAAATTTTGATCATTCCGGAACAGACGAAGAAATAATTTCAAATCTTGTAAATTATTATCAGGACAATATTCCGTATACTATTAAGCCCGGAAAAACTCCAAGAAAGAAAGATTTTGTTAATTATTTTCTGACAGAAAACAAAAAGGGTTATTGTGCTCATTATGCATCAGCTGCAACTCTTATATTAAGATATCTGGGTATACCTACAAGATATGTCGAAGGTTATGCGATAAGTTATTATCAGCTTTCAGATGCAGAGCTTGTTGAGGGAAAAGAGTATTCTGATTATTATGACGGATATTCTGAACTTGGTAAAACAGCAGTTCTTCAGATAAATGCTACGGATGCTGATGCTCATGCGTGGATTGAAGTATACAGCGAAGATAAAGGCTGGTATCTGGTTGATGTTACACCTGCAGGCGAGGTTGAAGAAAACGAAGATTTCTGGGATATGTTTGATAATACAACAGACGATGATGCTGCGGATAGTGATGACGGAGGAAATCAGTTTAATGTAAATATTTCCGACAGCTTTGTAAAAGGTGTTGTATATGTAATAATCGGAATTATTGCAGGAATTATAGTTGTTTTGCTTGGCATAAGGGCAATAGCGGGTATTGCATTGATGATTAGATTTTTGAAGTCCGGATTAAACGATAGGCTTATTATAAGATATTCGAGTTATTATAAGCGAAGAAGCAGATTTAATAAGGAATTCAAAAATAAAATAAATTATCTTGAACAGATACAGTACATTTATAATGTAAAAAAGGAAAAGCTTGCCAGGAAAAATGAAGAAAAGGCTATGGAGTTTGAAAAACAGTTTGATATAGAAAGAATTATAGATATATTGAACAGGGCAGGTTTTTCTGATAAGGAGATATTGCAGGAAGAATATGATTATGTATCTAAAATACTGTTTTAGTAGATTTGTATATAACTGAATTAAAAAATATATATAACTGCAAAACTTGAATAAAAAATATATTAATGTTATTATATTAATTTGGTAAAAGGGATTGACCATGGGAAAGAAAAAGTTTGAACAGCTTTTGTTTAAAAATACACTTGCTTTGGCAGTGCCGGCGATTTTGGTTTTGGCTGTTTTGATGTTCATGTTTATAAAATATCCTGTGCTGGAGCAGACCAGACTGGTTAATATCAGCGAGGAAGATTTGTATAAAAGAGTATCGGAGCTTTACAGATTGGGAGATACAAATGTCAAGCTGGCAAAAACCGGAGATTTGACATATGCAGGCTTTAATTATTATGTCAATGGTAAGGTCAAGGGAGGATATTATTATCAGTTAAACGAAGACAGGATTATGTTTTACATTATTGAAACAAAAAATCCGCCTATGAAAATTGATAGTAAGAGTATAAAAGCAAGAATTGTTAAAGACAGCATTTCAACAGAATATATAGTTAATCAGCTTGTGGAAGCAGGCGGCTTTGAGGGACAGCTTAAGGATGATTTTTTCAGCGAGTATGTGATAAGTGAGTGTGATTATCCGGTTACATATATAACCATGCTTTATATATTATTTGCTTCACCTATCGTTATAAGTGTTTTGATCATAGCATATACACTTTTAGTCTGGGCCAATCCTTCGCTGCATGGTCAGTCAAAGCAGCTTTCGCATTATGGTGATATAGGAGCAGTGATTGAAGAACTTAATCTTCAGCTTACAAACCATATGATATATAAGCTGGGTAATATATATGTTACGGAAGATTATCTGATAGTCAGTTATCTGGTAAAAACAGATGTGATTAAGCTTGATAAAATCAAAGAGATTGAAAAGGCTGAGGTTGAAAAGCATACATTACCATGGAAAAAGCAAAGAGTATTTAAGCTTAGATTTTTCACTGAGCTTAAGATAGAGTATGAGCTTGAATTATTAAATGAAGATACATTAAATGACATAATAGATTATGTCAGTGTTATGCATTAGGATTTTTTTTGAAAGTGAGGAAATATATAAGATGAATGAGAAGTTAAGTGCTATTAAGGAACAGACTCTTGCCAAAATTGAGCAGGCACAGGATGCATCTGTAATCAATGATATCAAGGTTGCCATCCTCGGAAAAAAGGGTGAGCTTACCCAGGTATTAAAGAGTATGAAGGATGTTGCTCCTGAAGACAGACCAAAGGTTGGTCAGATGGTCAATGAGGTAAGACAAAATATAGAAGAAAAGCTCGATGAAAAGCTTAAGGCAATTAATCGTGCTGCCAGAGCAGAAAAGATGAAGAGAGAAACCATAGATGTTACTCTTCCGGGTGTAAAGAAGATCGACGGACACAGACATCCTAACCAGACAGCGCTTGAAGATTTGGAAAGAGTATTTATCGGTATGGGCTATGAGATTGTATCAGGTCCTGAGGTAGAGTATGATAAGTACAATTTTGAACTTCTCAATATACCTGCAAATCATCCGGCAAAGGATGAACAGGATACATTTTATATCACTAAGGATATACTGCTTAGAACACAGACTTCATCTGTTCAGGCAAGAATTATGGAACAGGGCAAGCTTCCGATAAGAATCCTTTCACCGGGACGAGTATTCAGATCAGATGAAGTGGATGCAACACATTCACCATCCTTCCACCAGGTTGAGGGACTTGTTATAGATAAAAATATTACGATGGCAGACTTAAAGGGAACTCTTGCACAGTGGGCAAAGGAATTCTTTGGTCCAAATACAAAAACTAAATTCAGACCGCATCATTTTCCGTTTACTGAGCCTTCGGCAGAGGTTGATATAACCTGCTTTAAGTGCGGTGGAAAGGGCTGCCGTGTATGTAAGGGAAGCGGCTGGATAGAGATTCTCGGATGTGGTATGGTTCATCCGCATGTGCTTGAAATGTGTGGAATTGATCCTGAAGAATATTCCGGATTTGCGTTTGGTATCGGACTTGAGAGAATAACACTTCTTAAGTACGAGATAGATGATATGAGACTTCTTTATGAAAATGATATGAGATTTTTACAGCAGTGGTAAAAGCATTTCAAAAATGATAAAAAGTGTTGGTAAACGCAAATTACAAGAAAGTGATTATAGAAAGTTGAGGATATTAAGATGAATACACCGATTTCATGGATTAAAGCATATGTTCCGGATTTGGACGTGGATATAGAAACCTTTGTAAATAAGATGACTCTTTCGGGTTCTCATGTAGAAAACTATGTGAAGAAGGATAAAAATTTAGAGAAGATTGTAGTAGGTAAGATTGAAACAATAGAGAAGCATCCTGATGCAGACAAGCTGGTTGTATGTCAGGTTAATATGGGAGCTGAAACCTTACAGATAGTAACAGGTGCAAAAAATGTAAAAGAGGGTGACCTTATTCCGGTTGTACTCGATGGCGGTAAGGTTGCTGCAGCACATGGAGATAATACCGAGTATCCTGATGGTATCAAAATTAAAAAGGGTAAGCTTCGTGGTGTTGAAAGTAATGGTATGATGTGTGGTATAGAAGAACTTGGTTCTTCAAGAGACTTCTATCCTGAGGCACCGGAGGACGGTGTATATGTATTTCCTGCTGACTCAGGTGTTAAGCCGGGAGATGATGCTGTTAAGGCGCTCGGACTTGATGATGCTGTTGTAGAATATGAGATTACTTCTAACAGAGTAGACTGCTTCTCGATGATAGGAATGGCGAGAGAGGTAGCTGCTACATTTAATAAAAAATTTGTTCCGCCTGTAGTTAATGTAAAGGGCTCCGGCGGAAATGTAAATGATTATATATCCGTTGAGGTGAAGGACACAGACCTTTGCCCGAGATACGTTGCAAGAGTTGTAAAAAATATTAAGATAGGTCCATCTCCAAAGTGGATGAGAGATAGACTTGCTGCACAGGGAATCCGTTCCATAAATAATCTTGTTGATATAACAAATTATGTTATGGAGGAGTTCGGACAGCCTATGCACGCTTTTGATCTTGATACCATAGCAGGACATAAGATAGTTGTTAAACGTGCGGCTGACGGAGATAAATTTACTACTCTTGATGGTCAGGAGAGAATTCTTGACAGTGATGTGCTTATGATCTGTGACAGTGAAAAAGAGGTTGCCATAGCAGGTATTATGGGTGGAGAAAACTCAATGGTAACCGACGATATAAAGACACTTTTATTTGAGGCTGCATGCTTTGACGGAGCCAATATAAGACTTTCGACAAAGAGAATAGGTCTTTCAACAGATGCTTCAGCTAAGTTCGTTAAGGGACTTGATCCAAACCTTGCCTTAGAGGCTATTAACAGAGCCTGCCAGCTTATAGAAGAGCTTGGATGCGGTGAGGTTGTTGACGGAGTTGTTGATGCATATGCCAATCCTGTATCTGAAAAGCAGCTTCCTTTTGAACCGGAGAAGATGAATAAGCTTCTCGGTACTGATATTTCAAAGGAAGATATGCTCGAATATTTCGGAAGACTTGAGCTTAAGTATGATTCTGCTACTAACATTATTACGATACCTACCTTCAGACAGGATTTAAATTGTATGGCAGATCTTGCAGAAGAGGTTGCAAGATTTTACGGCTATGACAATATACCTACAACTCTTCCTCATGGTGAGGCTACTGCAGGTAAGAAATCATATGCTGAAAGAATAAGTGACATAGTAAGAAATATCTGCGAGGGTAACGGCTTTTCAGGAGCTATGTGCTATTCATTTGAGAGTCCTAAGGTGTTTGACAAGCTGCTTATACCGGAGGATTCCGTTTACAGAAAGGCGATTGAGATATCTAATCCGCTCGGAGAAGATTACTCTATTATGAGAACACTTCCGCTTAACGGACTTCTTACATCACTTTCTACTAACTATAACAGAAGAAATAAGGAAGCAAGATTATATGAGCTTGCCAATGTTTATCTTCCTAAGGCTCTTCCTCTTACAGAATTACCAGAAGAGAAGATGAAGCTTTGTATGGGTATGTATGGCTCGGGTGATTTCTTCACACTTAAGGGTGTACTCGAGGAGCTTACTGAAAAGCTTGGTTTTGGCAAGGACTTAAGCTATGAGCCTTCAACCGATGAACCATTTCTACATCCGGGCAGACAGGCACTTATCAAGAAGGGTAATATGGTTGTAGGATATATCGGACAGCTTCATCCGGAGGTTGCAGATAATTACAGCATTAAGGCAGAGGTATATCTTGCTGTTCTTGATATGGAAACAATAACCATGCTTTCTAACTTTGACAGAAAGTATGAGGGTATAGCTAAGTTCCCCGGTATGACAAGAGATTTGGCTCTTGTAGTGGATAAGAGCATATTTGTCGGTGAGATAGAAAAGGTAATTAAGAAATGCGGTGGCAAGCTTCTTGAATCCTACAAGCTCTTTGATGTATATGAAGGTGAGCAGGTTGCAGAGGGCAAGAAGTCTGTAGCTTACAGTATGACCTTCAGAGCCAAGGACAGAACTCTTGAGGATAAAGAAGTATCCGAGATAATAGACAAGCTTCTTACCGAGCTTGGCAAGATGAATATCGAGATAAGAGCGTAGGATCTGATTATTCGGAGGAAATGGTTTTGAAACTTAGTGATTTTTATTACGAGCTACCTGAAGAACTTATAGCACAGGATCCGCTTCTTAAACGAAGTGATTCAAGGCTTATGGTTATTAACCGCGAAACCGGAGATATAGAGCATAAGCATTTTACGGATGTTGTAGATTATTTAAATCCGGGGGATTGTCTGGTTATAAATGATACCAAGGTTATTCCCGCAAGACTTATAGGTGTAAAGGAAGACACAGGAGCATCGATAGAGGTTTTGCTTTTAAAACGTAAGGATGATAAGACCTGGGAAACTCTTGTAAAACCAGGGAAGAAAGCAAGACCGGGAGCAAGGATATCCTTTGGTGACGGTAAGCTTGTAGGCGAGGTTAAGGAAATAGTCGAGGAAGGCAACAGGCTGATTGAATTTACCTATGATGGTATATTTGAGGAGGTTTTAGATGAGCTTGGGCAGATGCCTTTACCTCCATATATTACTCATAAATTAGAGGATAAAAACAGATATCAGACAGTATATGCCAAGCATGAGGGTTCAGCGGCAGCACCGACAGCAGGACTTCATTTTACCAATGAGCTTCTTTCGGAAATAGAAGAAAAGGGCATAAGGATAGCGCGAGTTACCTTGCATGTGGGACTTGGAACCTTCAGACCTGTCAAGGTTGATAACATAACCGACCATCATATGCACAGTGAATTCTATATAATAGATGAAAATGCGGCAGATATTATAAATACTACAAAGGAAAATGGCGGAAAGGTAATATCTGTCGGCACAACAAGTACACGAACTCTCGAAACAGCAGCTGACGAAAACGGACACATAAAAGCCTGTAGCGGTTGGACAGATATATTTATCTATCCTGGCTACAAATTCAAATGCGTTGACCGCCTTATCACCAACTTCCACCTGCCTGAGTCGACCTTGCTTATGCTTGTATCCGCACTCTATAACCGTGAAAAAATACTTGAAGCATATAAGCTGGCTGTTGAAGAAAAATATAGATTTTTTTCTTTCGGAGATGCGATGCTAATATTATAAATATAATTGAACAGATGGATAGTGTCAAGTGACGTATGAAAAAACGAGACAAATAAAAAAGGCACTTTTGAACCTTGAAAATTGTAGATGTTTTATGTTGTGATTGACTTACGCCA
>CACWQH010000008.1 GCA_902762955.1 uncultured Lachnospiraceae bacterium | reverse complement strand
AATTAATTATATTTTAGGAGACTTATATTGTGTTAGATGAAAAAAAGGTAAGTCTTATGACCAGACTTTCCATCTATGAAAAAAAAGAGAAAAATGACGGCCTTATCATGAGTAAGTTCTTTGAACGTGATTATGTAAGGTACAATATTTTAAAAGCATTGGTTTCGGCAACTATTGTGTACTGGTTGATTGTTGGAGCTTATGTTTTTATCAGTTTTGAGGTTATTCTTGCAAAGCTCAACAATATGGACTATTTTGGCATCATGTATAAAATACTTGGCGGATATGTGGCGTTTGGCTTTGTCTATTTCGTTTTTTCCTATCTTGTATATACTTACAGATATAACAAAAAAAGAAAAGGACTTGCAAGATACAACAGTGATCTTAGAGACCTGATTGAGCTTTCGGGTGGACCTATGCATCATGCTAAACTTGTTAAACATTCCAATATTAATGTTATAAAAGAGGAGTCTGAAAATAGTGACTCGTCCAATAAAAAATCAAGAAATGTAGTAAACAGAACAGAAATTGTCAATAACAAACTCAGGCAGGAAGAAGAGGAGAGAAATCGTCAGATTATAGAAAATTCCAGAAGGCTTGAAGAAAGAAGAGCGGCTCTTAAAGCTTCGGAAGAAGAAAAGCAAAGACGAGAAGAGGAAGCAAGGCAGGAAATCAGAAGAAAACGTATGGCACTTGAGGAAGAACAAAGACAAAAAAGAATGCAGGAATATTCAGAAAGCTACAGGAAAGGGGACAATAAATAATGTCAGGATTAATACAGGTAAGAGATGCAATAAGAAATTTCTTGAGACGATTTGATGAAGTTATCTCACCGTTGTTTTATTTTATTGCAGCCTGGTTTATGTTTTGGTCAATCAATCATTTATATGGCTATTCAGAGCTGTTTGAAAGGAGTATTGTTACATTTTTACTTTCAGTAATATGTGCTCTTGTTTCGGCACCTATGGCTGTGCTTATCGGCAGCTTGGTAATTATATTCAATTGTTTCTTTGTATCTAAGGAAATCGGAATAATTGCTGTTCTTGTATTTATTATTATTTATTGTATGTATATGAGGATGTTTCCTGATTGCGCATGGATTTTATTCTTTGTACCTATAATGTATATATTTAAAATGACTTATGCGATTCCACTTATAGTTGCCATATTTGCAGGTGCATCAGGTATTGTACCGGCAGCTATCGGAGTATTTTTATATAAGTTCGCAATTGGAGTAAGTGATGTTAACAGCATGCTGCTTGCGGCTGTAAAAAAGGAAGATGTAGATATTTATTCGTATCTTATAGATAACGTACTTAAGGATAAGGATATGCTCCTTACAGCTATAGTTTTTGCTATAGTTATTTTGCTTACATTCTTTATCTACAAGCTCCCGTTTGATTATTCATGGTATGTTGCCATAGGAGCCGGTGGAATAATCAATATTCTTGCATTTATGATCGTTGGCGTAATGATGGATATGGAGATTCCTTTTGGCTCACTTGTATTTGGTTCGTTTGTCGGAATTATCGTGACTGCTGTTGTACAGGTTTGTAAAAGACTTGTGGATTACTCACGCAAAGAGGTTGTGCAGTTTGAGGATGATGACTATTACTATTATGTAAAGGCTGTTCCAAAATATGGAGTATCCGAAAAGAAAAAGACTGTAAAGAAAATTACGGGACAGGATGATACTGCGGAAAATAATATTCAAAAAAGAGTTACGGATAATTTGAATAACAGCCAAAAGAGAAATTCTGAGGGAAACGCTCAAAGAACTACACAGAGAACTAGTTCCCAAAAGAATAATACTCAAAGAAATAATACACAGAGAGCTAATAATCAAAGAGCTAATAATCAGAGAGCTGATAATCAGAGAGCTGATATGCAAAGAAATAACTCTGCAAGAGGCAATATAAATAATCAAAGACCGGGAAGACCGGAATAATTAATTAGGCATTTAGTAATGGGGTGTTGGTTTGAAAAGGGTTTGGTCAATTATAAGTTCATATTTTGACTGGTTCTATGTGCCGCAGATTACCATAACGGATATCTTAGAGATAATCATTTTATCTTATTTGATATATATTGTTATTCTTTGGATTAAGAAAACCAGGGCATGGACAGTTTTTAAGGGTTTGGTGGTAATTGTTATATTTATGGGCTTTGCCGCAGTCTTTAAACTCAATACGATTCTCTGGCTGTTTAGGAACATGATAAATGTCGGTATTTTGGCAGTGATTATTTTGTTCCAGCCGGAATTAAGACGTGCTTTGGAAGAGCTTGGTAAAAAGAATATTATATCTGATGTTCTTATCAGAAGTGACAGTACCAAAAAAGAACGTGTAAATGACAATACTATACAGGAATTAATCAGTGCAGCTACTTTTATGAGTAAAAATAAAACAGGTGCACTTATTGTAATTGAGCAAAATGTTCCTCTGGGTGAGTATGAGGCTACAGGTATCAATATCGATGCCGCTGTTTCTAGACAACTCGTTGAAAATATATTTGAGCACAATACTCCTCTTCATGATGGCGCTGTTATCATCAGAAATAACAGGGTTGTATCTGCAACCTGTTATCTTCCGCTTACAGGCAGAAATGATTTAAATAAAGATCTTGGTACAAGACACAGAGCTGCCGTTGGTATAAGTGAGGTGTCTGATAGTATGACACTTGTTGTATCTGAGGAAAACGGTCAGATATCTATCGCTTATGGTGGAACTCTTTACAGTAATCTTGATGTTGAGAGCTTGAGAAATCATCTGACCTCACTTCAGTCAGGAAAGAGTGAAAAGAATAAGAAGGGCAGAAAGGCAAAGAGAATAAAAGGAGGCAAGAAGCAATGAAAAAATTGTTGTTTAATAATATTGGCTATAAGCTTCTTGCGATAGTTCTGGCAGTGCTTCTTTGGCTTGTGGTCGTAAATATAACGGACTACACTGTAACCGTTAAAATAGAGGATATTCCGGTTGAACAGCTTAACACAGATGTTCTTGAAGAATTAGACCAGATTTATGATGTTGTTAAGGGAGATACTGTAGATATATATGTTAAGGGCAGACGTTCGGTTGTAAGCAATCTTACCGCTAAGAATTTTTATGCTTATGCGGATGTGTCCCAGATGTCTATAACCAATTCTGTACAGATAAATGTTGTTGCGAGAAATAAGAATATTGAGGATGAAATTGATATAGAATATGTTGACAATATCATGCAGCTAAGTCTTGAAGACAAGGTTACAGAGCAGTTCCCTGTGAAGGTTAAGACCGAGGGCAATCCGGCTGATAATTATACAGTAGGTGAGTCATATGCAACACCTAATATAATAACCATAGAAGGACCTAAAAGTGCTATAGAAAAGATTACCGATGTGGTTGTTGAGGTAAGTGTCAGCGGTGCAAGAGAAAGTCTATCTGCATCAGGAAGTATCATACTTTTAGATGCATACGGAGAGCAGATAAGAAATGATAAAATTATTTTGAGCCAATCGGAAGCAGATATAAATGTAAATATATATCCTATAAAAACGATTGATGTAATAGTTAATATAAAAGGAACTCCGGCTGACGGCTATGGAATATCGGAAATCGTATATCAGCCACAGACAGTTGATATAGCCGGTGATGAAGAGGTTATAAAAAATGTTGACAGCATAGAGATAAATGATATATCTGTGAGCGGACTTGAAGAAAGTCTGCAAACCACTGTGAACTTAAATGAGTATATGCCGTATGGCGTGGTTGTCGCCCAATCAAATCCGGAGATTGCGATAACTGTTGATATTGAAAAGCTTACATCAAAGAAAATCAACATTGGAAGCTCAGACATTACATTTACAGGCAAGAAGAGTGATTACACTTATGATATAGAAACTACAGACAATATTATAGTTGAGGTTTCGGGCCTTGAAAATATCATAAGCGACCTTGATGCCAAGACGATAAATCCTAAAGTAGATTGCTCGGATTTAGCAATAGGCTCACATACTGTTGAAATTGAATTCAGTGAGATTGATGGAGTTAAGTATTCGGTAACAGGTGTTGTTACGGTCACTGTACATAGTAAAAGCAGTGAATCTTCAAATTAGTATTCTAAGAGTGTCAAAGCATTAGTTTTGGCACTCTGTTTATAATTAAATGTATAGGAGGGGTAAGCTTATGGATAATGAAATTATTGAGAAGTTTAAGAGTGCGGTTAGTGAAAGTAACTACATAGTATTTTTTGGAGGCGCCGGAGTATCTACCGAAAGTGGTATACCGGATTTCAGGAGTACTGACGGATTGTATAATCAGAAATATAAATATCCGCCTGAAACTATGGTAAGTCATACCTTTTATGTTCAAAGAACCGAGGAGTTTTTTGAGTTTTATAAGGATAAGATGCTTTTCCCTGAGGCTGAGCCAAATGCAGCGCATAAAAAACTGGCCGAGCTTGAAAAAGAGGGTAAACTTAAGGCTATAGTTACACAGAATATCGATGGACTTCATCAAAAGGCCGGAAGTAAGGAAGTACTTGAGCTTCATGGTTCGGTACATAGAAATTACTGTACTAAATGTCATAAATTTTTTGATTTGGATTATGTGATAAAATCAGATGGCGTGCCAAAGTGCGATGAGTGCGGCGGCATTATCAAACCTGATGTGGTATTGTATGAGGAAGGTCTTGACAGTAGTGTGATAGCAAGAACCATAGATCATATCTCACATGCTGATATGCTGATTATAGGCGGAACATCTTTAGTGGTTTATCCGGCAGCAGGACTTATAGATTATTTTAAGGGTAAGTATCTTGTAGTTATAAATATGGCACCTACCCCACGGGATAAGAATGCAGATATTTTAATTAACGGCAAAATAGGAGAGGTATTTTCCAAGCTGTAAGGCTTGGAAAATACCTCTCTTATTAATTGCAAAATATTATCTGTCTTTTACAACTATTGCTGTACCAACCGAATCTATTCCTACATGACATGCGATACTGCATGAGAGCGGAAGATAGTATGAGCAATACTCGGGAAATGCTTCATTGATCATTTTTAACCATTCTTTTGCATCGCCTGGATTTTCAAAGGTTCCTGCAGTTCCCACGATAATCTTATCCTTAGGATAAGCATTGAATCTTGTTTCTAAATCATTTCTCAAAGCATCTATCATTTTTTGCTTTGCGTTATTCATTCCTCGTACCTTGGCAAACGCATCAAGTTTTTCTCCTTGAATTGTCAAAACCGGCTTTAGGTTAATTACTGTAGCTATAGCAGCACCTGCTGAAGTAACACGTCCGCTTTTTTTAAGATACTCAAGTGAATTTACTGTTATGTATATACTTGCATCATATGCTTTTTCCTCAAGATGCTTTTTAATGCTTGCTGCGGATTCCCCTTTATCTGCATAAGCCTTGGCGTCATAAACCGATTCATAAAGCGAAAGAGATATTCTGTGGTTATCTGCCACACAAACCTTTCCTTTGTAGTTTTCGGAATATGCCATTGCTGAATGACATGAGCCGCTTAGTCCGCTTGACATCGGAATATATATAAGCTCGTCATATCCCTGCTTTAATATATCATCCCACATATCGCTTACTGCACCTATGGCAGGCTGTGAAGAGTGTATATCTTTTCCGTTACGCATGGCCTCATAAAGATCCTCGTGCGTTATGTCTATTCCTTCAAGGTAATCCTTATCGTCGACTATGACAGGCATTGGTAATACGAAAATTCCGTCCTCTTTCCCCTTTTGAACTGTGATACCGCTGTTGGTATCTGTCATTATGGCGGTTTTCATTTTTATACTCCTTGTATTTGTTTCTATTAACACTATAACGTAACAAAGCAAATTATATCATAACAAATAATTGACAACAACAAAAAAATATGTATATTTTAAATTATCTTATAATTTGGAGGAAATTATGGCTGAAAAAGAAATTGCGGCACTTGCAGATAAATTAAAGGAAAACGTTGCCAGAGTCATAGTTGGCAAGGAAGAGCAGATAAAACTTATTATAACAGGCATACTTGCGGGAGGACACATACTTATAGAGGATAATCCCGGAACCGGAAAAACCATGCTTGCCAAAGCATTTGCGAAGAGTATGGACACTTCCTTTAAGCGTGTACAGTTTACCCCTGATCTTATGCCGTCTGACATAACAGGATTAAATATATACAATCAGAAAAATTCGGAATTCAATCTTGTAAAGGGACCGGTCTTTACAAATGTTCTGTTGGCGGATGAGATAAATCGTGCTACTCCGAGGACGCAATCAAGTCTTCTTGAAGCTATGGAGGAAAAGCAGGTAACCATTGACGGTGAATCCTTAAAGCTTTCTGAACCGTTTATAGTGTTTGCTACAGAAAATCCTGTTGAAACAAGCGGAACCTATCCGCTTCCCGAAGCGGAGCTCGATCGTTTCCTTATCAAGCTTTCCATGGGTGAAAATGATAAGGAAGATGAGATGGATATAATTGAAAGATATATAAATGATGCTCCGATAGAAAACATTTCTGCCGTATGCAGTGCAGAGGATATAATTGAAACAAGGCTAAAGGTTAAGGAAATATTTGTGCATGAATGTGTAAGAGATTATATAGTAAATATCATTCTTGCAACAAGGAAAAGCAGTGAGCTTAACCTTGGCGTAAGTACAAGAGGTACGCTTGCGCTTTTAAGATGCAGTCAGGCATTTGCTGCTATAGAGGGAAGAAGCTATGTAACTCCGGATGATGTCAGATATCTGGCTCCGTATGTTTTGGGACACAGGATTCTTGCCTTTGGAAGTGCAGGAGATTTTAAGAGAAGCAGCAATATCATCGAAAAAATAGTTGAAGGAATAGAAGTACCGGTTGAAGATTGGAAGGCATAATCATATATGAAATTAGTTGTTGCCATTTTTATTGCAATATTTATATATGTGTTTCAGAAAACGCTGTATGGAAAGCTCTGGGACAGGAACCTTATTGTAAGCGTTGATTTTCATGATACCTATCTCAACAAGGGCGAGAGCTCCTATATAACCGAGGTTATAAATAATGCTAAGTTTTTACCTCTTTCCATATTGCATGTTAAGTTTGCCGCACCTATAAGCTTTAGCTTTGAGGATAAGGATAATGCGGCATTATCTGATTCATATTATAGAAATGATGTCTTTTCTGTTATGTCAAACATGAAGATAACAAGAAGACTTTATTTTACTGCGGGAAAACGCGGTTACTATACCATAGATGGTGCAAATGTTATCTCAAAGGATTTCTTTCTGACCAAAAACTTTGCAAAAAATATCGAGCATAAATCCGATATCTATGTATTTCCTGAAAAATATGACAATAAAATAATTGATTCGGTTTTCAGTATGGTTATCGGTGATATTGAAAATCAAAGAAGTCTTATAGAAGATCCATTTACCTTCAGGGGCATAAGAGAGTACGACAGCTCCTACAATATGAGACGCATAAATTGGAAGGCAACAGCGAAGGCAGACAAGCTTATGGTCAATCTTTATAATCATACCTCGCTTCAAAATATAAGAGTGCTCTTAAATCTTGATACCAACAATATGATAAAAGCAGAATATATCGACGAGGTAAGCATAAGCCTTGCAAGTACCGTGTGCAAATATTTTCTTACGAAAAACTTAAATGTTGCGATAACCTCAAACGGAACGGATGTGGTTACAAAAAATACAGGAGAGGTAGAGAGCGGTTCGTCATTAAAGCATATGCTTTCTATAGATAAATACCTTTCACGCCTTAACGGCCAGTCAGGTATAGAAGGCTTTATGGAAATTGTAGATTCAGAAATTGCTTTGCAAAGGGACAATACGACATATATATTTATATCCCCTTACTATAAGGAGGACCTATTGGAAAAGCTGGATTATATGGAGAAAAAAGGCTTGGGGGTATATATGCTTGTGCCTTATTATAATGTTCACGGCTTTGATAAGCTTCGTTCCTATATGCATGGGTGGGAGGTGAACATATATGAGACGTAAACTCGGACTGGTTGAGGCAGTTTTAAGGCTTTCCTATGAGTGGCTTTTTTCCGTGCTTTGTTCGTATTTTATAATTGTTATATTTATGGGTAAAAAACCGGATGGATTTATGGAGCTTGCACTGTTGGTTATATATATCGCAAGCTACGTGGTAAGAAAAAATGCAGGCTATAACCTATGGATATTTTTGGTCCACGCATTGCTTTGCGGCGGTGCGTTTTTATGCCCGTTTTCAACCGGTACAAAATGGGTTCTTATCGGTATAACACTGTACCAGATGGGAGAGGCATTTTTATATGAAAAAAGAGGTAACTACGGCAATTTTAATGATGTTCCCTGGCCTACCTTTTTTGTCAGCATAATAATATATGCATACGGAATTGCAACAAAGAGCAGCCTGCTTACAACAAGCGCATACATCATACCGCTAGTACTTATAATCCTTTATCTTTTAATAATATATATAGCAGGATTAAAGGGATATGTTGATTCTTCAAAAAATGTATCGGGACTTCCAATTAACAAGATACTGACCGTCAATTCCTCGATAGTATTTTTAATCGTAATCCTTCTTTTGACAGGAATATTTATAGGAATGGTACTTGGCCTCGACGATGCACTTTACAAGGCCTTTCGGGCGATATTATATATAATCTCATACATCATATTTGCCATAAGGCTTATGCTCATATTTTTGCTTAGCCGGGTTACACAGACCTCTGACAGTCAGCTTGAATACGAACAGGGAAGGTTTACCAGCTTTGTATCACAGCATGGTGATGATGTAGTCGGAATTTTGGATGTGGTTTACAAAGCCGGTGCAGCCATACTTGTCATCTACCTCATATATAAGATCGCCGGCTGGTTCATAAGACTTATGATGCGCAAGAGAATTTCTTCAGAGGATAAGGTTGAAGAAGCCGAAGCCTACAAAAAGAGTATAACCGCTTCTCCAATCAAAAAAGAAAGACGAAGCATCTTCTCAGCCGAAACAAAATTCAGAAAATACTACCGCGAACGTATCCTAAGACACAGATACGACATCCGCCTTGACAGTAGCAAGACCAGCAACGACATCAAGGACGAACTCATAGATAACGAACTCGACGACATAACCGACATAACCACAGCATACAACGAAATCCGCTACGGCAACAAAAAAGCCACCAAGGAAATGATACGGCTCTTCGACAAGTAACCCACCGGTTCCTCGCAGGATGTCCTCCTGCGAGGAACCGGTGGGTTACTTGGAGGATGGACTGCCGAGGATGTAGGTGAAGCGTTCGATGATTGCTGTGTCAGGGTATGGGCCGAGCTTGGATACATCTTCTGCTTTGATGAGGCCGCCTGCCATGGATGGGTGACCGCCGCCGGTTCCGATTCCGCTTAATGCAAGCTTTATTACGGAGCCTGCATCTACGTTTGGACTTTCTGAACGTATGGAGAATTTGTAGCCGTCTTCACGCTTGGAGTAGATGACGGTGACATCTACGCTGTTTAATTCGAGCATGAAGTCGGATATGATTCCTATAAGCGCGTCCGGACATGAAAATGGTATAAATGCAAAGCCGGTAGAACCGTAAATTTTTATGTTTTCTATAGCTGCACCGTAGGCTTTAAGGTCTGTTAATTCCATATTGTTGTGCTCGAGGGCTTTTAATGTGTCATTATCTGCCCGCGGATAGAGATATTTGAACATGTCTATATCCATGATGGTTGTGCCTCTTGAAAAGTCCAGTGTGTCGGTTTTGAGACCGTATAAGAGTGCGGATGCTGTTGGCTTGTCCATAGGGACATCAAGCTCTTCAAAATATTTTGTGATTATGGTGGCGCAGCTTCCGACAAAACGTATATCGCTGTATTTATAATCAGTTTTTACGTAAATCGGATGATGGTCGATACATGCGATTTCATCGCCTATGAAGTCAGTTATGTTGCCGCCGCCTTTTTGTGAATCGACACATATAATGTAGTCTTCTTCGGTCATTTTTTCTTTTATCTGATCGTATGCGTAGATATCTATGTTAAAGAGCTCAGTCATCTTTTTGGTGCTAAGCTTATCTATGCGTCCCTCATAGCATAAGGTTGAACTGATGCCAAAATGTTTAAAAAGCTTTTGAAGTCCGAAAGCGGACGCTATCGCATCCGGATCGGGAAAATTGTGTGTCTGAATATATATATGACGGCCATCACATATCTTTATTAAATCTCTGCAATCTGCCATTTGGTTAATCCTCCGTAAAGCTTTGTTTTTTTAAAACTTAAGAATAATTATATCATAGTTTTTTTATATCTGCTATTTTGATTTTATTTTGTTGCATTAGCCAATAAGTATAGAGTATAATTATCCTATGAAAAGAGGATAAATTAATGAAAGAAGAAAAAATGGATGCAGTTGAGGGCGATGCAGTAGATAATGATATTGCGGAAAGAGATACTGCAGAAAATGATGCTGTAGAAGAACTGCAGGTTAGTAGGATTTCGGAAACTGATATAGATAAGGATGATTCCTTGACGGAGGATGCTTTGTCTGAGGATGAGTCGGATTTATTTATTCCGACAATTGATTTAACGGATATTAAGGTTTCTAAGTTTGATAGGAACAATAAAATTCATGTGTTGGATGGCACAAAAAAAATTCTTTTAACACCTGAGTTTTATTTTTGTACCCTTATTATGTATCTGGAGTTGATTTTCCACTTTTCAAGATTTGGATTTACATTTGATAATGTTTTTTATAAGCTGTTTTTTGCTTTGTTTTTCGGATTTTTATGTGGAGCATTTGTAGGCTTATTTCCGAAGATTTTTTCTATTATTTTTTCTTTTTTGATTTCAATTTTTTTAACAGTATTCTTTTTGGTTCAGATTGTATTTAGCGGAGTATTTGGCACATATCTTTCTTTGTCGGGTTCAATCGGGGTGGCAAATCAGGCATTGGATTTTACGGACGTTATTTTTAAGGAGTTAAGAGAAGAATGGTATATAATTCTATTGATTATCGCACCACTTGTATGTTTTTTTGTTTTTTTGCGCAAGCTGATTAATTTTGAGAAGCGTAAGATATATGTTCATTTTATATCTTTTGGAGCAACTGTTCTTATTATATTTCTGATTATGATAAGGATGCAGCTTGACAGAAAAAAGATTTATTCGGCATACGAGGTTTATAAGAACTATACCTCTGTAGATATGTCTGTTGAAAAGCTGGGAGTTATGGAATCCTTTTATCTTGATGCCAAGCTTGGTATAAAAGAGAAAATGGGAATTAACAATGATAAGGTTTCTTTTATTGCAGAGTCGGATATAGATAAATATGAGACAACCGGTGCAAATGATATAGTGTCCAATGGTGGACAAAGTGACAGCGACAAGTCAGAGGGTAATTCTGTTACGGACGATAATTCGTATGGAAATAATGATAGTCAAAATAGTGATAATGGTACAGATGATGAACAAAAATCCGGAAAAAATGATTCGGAGGATGAAGCTGTGATTGATACTTCTCCAAATGTGCTCGATATAGATTTTGATGAGCTCATGGAAGCGGCTCCAAATGAGAATATCCGTGCCATGCATGAGTATATAAGCCGGGTTAAGCCTACAAATAAAAATGAATACACAGGTATGTTTGAAGGATATAATCTTATATTTTTTGTGGCAGAAGGCTTTTCGGGACTTTGTATAGATGAGAAGAGAACCCCGATGCTTTATAAGATGAAATATGAGGGCTTTTACTTTGACAATTATTATACTCCGCTTTGGTATGGTTCCACTCTTGGAGGAGAGTATGCAGACCTTACCGGTCTTATGCCAAAAAACGGTGGATATCTTTCTATGTCAAAGTCCGGACAAAATAAAAATGATATGATGTTTACCTTGAGCCGCCAGCTTCTAAAAAAAGGCTATAAGGTTACGGGATATCATAATAATTATTATGATTATTATGACAGAAATATATCGCATCCTAATCTGGGCTATGATTGGATAGGTGTCGGAAATGGCTATGAGCCCGAGTACGGAGCTGGTGGCAATATGCTCTGGCCGCAATCGGATGAAAGGATGATTGAAACAACCTTTGATGAATATGCAGGTGACCAGCCCTTCCATACATATTATTTAACCGTAAGCGGACACGTAATGTATAATTTTGGTGGAAATGCAATGGCTAAAAAACATATGGATTTAGTTGAAGATTTAGATTATAGTGAGACTACAAAGGCATATATCGCATGCCAGTACGAGCTTGAGCTTGCTTTGGAAAAGCTTGTGGCAGAGCTTGAAAGAAAGGGTATAGCGGATAAGACTCTGATTGTCCTTACCGCAGATCATGTTCCTTATGACAATAAGGAAGTTGAGGATGAGCTTGCCGGACATACTCTTGACAATACTTTTGAATGGTATGAAAATACTCTTATAATGTGGTCGGCATCTATGGAAAAGCCTGTATATGTTGAAAAGTGCTGCAGCAGTCTGGATATACTGCCGACAGTTTCTAATCTTATGGGACTTGAATATGATTCAAGAATGCTTGTGGGACAGGATATACTTTCAGACAGTGAAGGGCTGGTTATGTTTAATGACAGAAGCTTTATAACCGATAAAATATCTTATAATGAGAATACCGGTGAAGTTAAAAGTCTGGACGGAAAACCGATAGATGAGGATTATGTAGAGGCAAAGGTTGTTCAAGTCAGAAATAAATTCAGTATGGCTGAAAAGATATGTGATTACGATTATTATAAATATATTGATGACTATATTAACAAAGAAGGAAAATCCAGATAAAGAGACGATTATTTAAATACCGAAACAGGAAAATGTATTTGAGAATCAATAAATTTGGAGGGGATACAAAATGGGGATTTATGATACTATAAATAAGCTTGAAGAATTAAGAAAAAAAATAAAATCACAGGTATATATTATTATAGTGCCTGTAGCACTTTGGATTATTATAGGTATGCTGGCATCTGTTTTTGATCCGAGACTTTTGACTTTTGCTCAGCTTTTTATGGTTTTCTTTTTTATAGTTTCTATACCTTATTTGAATAAGATGCGTAATGTGAAAAAAGAGTTTCAACAGCTTTACAAGCAGACATTTGTGGTTCAGGCTCTTTCCCAGAATTTTCAAAATGTAAATTATATGTGGGAGAGCGGCTTTACCCAGGATGCAGTAAGGATGTTTAATCTTGTTCAGCTTGGAAACCGCTTTTATACTGAAGATTACCTTTCCGCCGATTATAATGGCATACATTTTGAACAGGCAGATGTAACGGTTCAATATCATACTTCCGGAAAGAATTCCCATACAACAACTTATTTTAAAGGAAGGATGTTTGCATTTGATTTTCCGTATAAAAATGTGGCGTCGGTAAGGTGTTTGTCAAATACTTTTATGTATAAGGCATCTTCAAAAAATAAAAATATTAAGCTTGAAAGCAGCATGTTCAATAAGATTTTCAAAACAGATGCTTTTTATGACCATGACGCATTTTATTTTCTGACACCTCAGATGATGGAGAGGATAGAGGCGTTAAATGCAAGATACGGAAATGTGGCGGTACACCTTATGGGCAATAAATTATTTGTTGCAATTAATATGAAATCAGATGCGTTTGATCATAATTACAATCAAAAAGTTGAGTATCTCGAAGAGATAAATAAGATAAACAATGATATGCAGGTTATAGTTGATATTATAAATACCCTTTCACTTTATGCATAAATTGGCAAAAAATGAATAAGTATGTTATAATCAGCCGTAATTTGTAAAAATGGAGATAGTAAAAATGAGAGAGATTTTATGTGCTTTATGTATACCTTTTATGGGAACGACCTTGGGTGCTGCATGCGTATTCTTTATGAAAAAGGAGCTGAATTTAAATTTGCAAAAGCTTCTTTCGGGTTTTGCAGCAGGTATTATGATTGCCGCTTCGGTATGGTCACTTCTGATACCGGCTATAGACATGGCGGAGGATGATGGAAAGGGCAAGCTTGCTTTTGTGCCGGCGGCAGTTGGTTTCATGATAGGAATTCTTTTCCTTCTGGTGCTTGACAGGATTATACCGCATCTTCATGTAAATGAGGAAAAAGCAGAAGGACCGAAAGCCAATCTTAAAAAATCAACCATGCTCATACTGGCGGTTACTCTTCACAATATACCGGAAGGTATGGCTGTGGGAGTTACTTTCGCAGGTATGCTCGCAGGCGACAGCACAATTACGTTTATGGGAGCACTTGCGCTTGCGATAGGTATAGCAGTCCAAAACTTTCCGGAGGGAGCGATTATATCCATGCCTGTCTGTGCGGCAGGTACAGGCAAGATGAAATCTTTTATATACGGTATGCTTTCCGGCGCGGTTGAACCTGTCGGTGCACTTCTTATGATTGGACTTTCAAAGTATATGATTGGAATTATGCCATATATGCTTTCATTTGCGGCAGGAGCTATGGTTTATGTCGTAGTCGAGGAGCTTATACCTGAGTCTGCCGAGGGAGAACACTCAAATATAGGAACGATAGGTTTTGCTGTAGGCTTTGTACTTATGATGATACTTGATGTTGCACTTGGATAGTATAGTTGACTTTATGTATAGCATATGCCTTTGCGTGAAAATAAGTGGTAATTTTTGGAAAAAAGTGGATTGCTGTAATAAAGTTTGAATTTTGACGTTTTTTAGTATATAATAAAGAGGTTTATCAGATAGCAGGGTTGGTTGTGCTTGCTTAGCGTGATAGTGAACGCTTTTGTTTGGTAAATTAATCCAAATTGTTATAATAGGGAAATATAGTTTTTTATGAGGTGATTTACACATGGATAAGAGTATTGAAATCAGATGGCATGGACGAGGTGGCCAGGGAGCTAAGACGGCAGCTTTGCTTCTGGCGGATGTGGCATTTAATACAGGTATGTATGTTCAGGGTTTTCCGGAATACGGACCTGAGAGAATGGGCGCACCGATTACGGCATATAACCGAATAGGGGATAAGCCGATTAGAGTTCATTCCAATATATATAATCCGGATTTTGTTGTGGTTGTTGATGAAACGCTGCTTCATTCGGTAGATGTTACCAAGGGACTTAGCAGGGACGGTGCTATAGTAATCAATACCACTCAGGACAAGAAGGAAATTATACCGCTTCTTAAAGGCTATGAGGGCAGGGTATATACAATAGATGCACACAAGGTTTCCATGGAAACACTTGGAAAGTATTTTCCTAATTCGCCTATGCTTGCAGCGATAGTTAAGGTTGCGGACATAATGGATAAGGATGTATTCCTGTCAGAGATGGAGGCTTCATATAAGCATAAATTTGCAAAGAAGCCTGAGGTTATAGAAGGAAATATGAATGCTCTTAAGATGGCATTTGAGGAGGTGAAATAAATGGCACAGGCATCAGATTTATCAAAAATAAATGAAAAGAGTCCGTATTATGACATTACACCGGGCAATCAGATATATGGCGGAGGCGGTGCCAGAGAGTTTCACACCGGTGAGTGGAGAGTAAAGACACCTGTTATAGATTGGAATAAATGTACACAGTGCTTACTTTGTACACCTGTTTGTCCTGACAGCTGTATAGCGGTTAAGGACGGTAAGAGACAGGATTTTGATTTGGATCACTGCAAGGGCTGCGGCATATGTGAAAAGGCCTGCAGCTTTGGCGCAATAACTATGAAGGAGGGAATCTAATATGTCTATTCGTGAAAGAATGTCAGGAAATGAAGCTGTTTCCTATGCAATCAAGCAGATTAATCCGGATGTTATGGCAGCCTTCCCTATTACACCTTCAACAGAGATACCGCAGATGGTTTCTACATTTATTGCAAACGGTGAGATGGATACGGAATTTATACCTGTTGAGTCAGAGCACAGCTCGATGAGTGCTGCTTTAGGAGCAAGTGCGGCGGGGGCAAGAGCTCTTACCGCAACATCTTCCTGCGGACTTGCTTATATGTGGGAAATTCTATACGTTGCCGCTTCGGACAGGCTTCCTATAGTTCTCGCACTTGTAAACAGAGCCTTGACAGGACCTATCAATATAAACTGCGACCATTCCGACAGTATGGGTGCAAGAGATTCAGGCTGGATTCAGATTTATGCTGAAAATAATCAGGAGGCATATGATAATTTCATCCAGTCCTTCAGGATTGCCGAGCATCCTGATGTAAAGCTTCCTTTTATGGCATGTCAGGACGGATTTATCACAAGTCATGCAGTAGAAAATATCGAGCTTCTGGAAACAGAGGTTGTAAAGAATTTTGTTGGTGAATATAATCCTGAAAACTATCTTTTAAACAGTGAGATGCCTATGGCGGTGGGACCTTATGCCAATTCACCTTTTTATATGGAGACAAAATATAACCAGAGAATGGCTATGAAAAATGCCAAAAAGGTTATCCTTGATGTAGCCAAGGAATTCGAGGCCATATCAGGAAGAAGCTATGGATTTTTTGAGGAATATAAGACCTCTGATGCCGATGTGGCAATCGTTATAATCGGTTCTGCGGCAGGTACCTCCAAGGAGGCTGTTGATAAGCTTCGTGAGAACGGAATTAAGGCAGGTGTTCTTAAGATAAGAGTATTCAGACCTTTCCCGGGAGAAGAGATTGCAGAAGCTTTGAAAAATGTGAAGTATGCAGCTATACTTGATAGAGCAGAGAGCTTTTCTGCTTACGGAGGACCGCTTGGTTCAGAGATTAAATCAGCTCTTTATGATGCGAAATCAAATTGTACCGCAATTAATTATTTCTATGGAATCGGCGGTCGTGATTATACGGTTGAAGCAGCCGAGGGTGTATTTGAAGAGCTTATCGATATAATGAACGGTAACAAAGAGATAGAACAGTTTAAGTATATCGGACTTAGACAGTAGTGGGAGGTAAAACGAGATGGCATTTAATTTTAAAGAAGTAATGAGTAAACCGGAACGTCTTGCTCCCGGTCACAGAATGTGTGCAGGCTGTGGCGGTACGATTACCGTAAGAACAGTTCTTCGTGCGTTAAAGCCTGAAGATAAGGCAGTTATAGGTAATGCTACCGGCTGTCTTGAGGTATCAAGCTTTATGTATCCATATACTGCCTGGGAGGACAGCTATATTCACAATGCATTTGAAAATGCAGGCTCAACTCTTTCAGGTGTTGAGACAGCTTATTATGCTCTTAAGAAAAAGGGTAAGATAAAGGATAACTATAAGTTCATTACCTTTGGTGGTGACGGTGGTACTTATGATATAGGACTTCAGTCCTTATCGGGTGCCATGGAGAGAAATCATGACCTTGTTTATGTATGCTATGATAACGGTGCATATATGAATACAGGTATTCAGCGTTCATCTGCTACACCTATGTATGCGGATACCACCACTACACCTGTAGGTAAGAATTCTGTTGGTAAGATGCAGAATCGTAAAGATCTTGCATCCATTATAGCTAATCATGATATCCCTTATGTGGGACAATCTACACTTATCGGAACCATGAAGGATTTGTATGAGAAGGCGGAAAGAGCAATCTACACTCCGGGTGCAGCATTCTTAAATGTCATGTCACCATGTCCGAGAGGCTGGAGATATGAGACTGCTGATATAATGAAGATATGTAAGCTTGCGGTTGAAACCTGCTACTGGCCTTTGTTTGAGGTTATAGAGGGCAGATGGATTCTTAATTATGAGCCGAAAAAGAAGCTTCCTATAGAAGACTTCTTAAGACCGCAGGGTAGATTTAAGCATCTTTTCAAACCTGAAAATGAAGAACTTCTTGTGAAGTATCAGGAAGAGGTAGACAGAAGATGGGAAGAGCTTCTTTATAAGTGTGCAAGATAATTACTCTTATTTGAGGAGAATAACATGAGTAGAAAAAATAAAAAAGAAAAAAGATCAAAGAAAAAATCAGCAGAGGTTTTTGAGGAGCTTGATAATGAAGTAACAGAAGAATATGAGGAAACCTCTGAGGATGCTTCTGATTATGCTGATAATAATGTTGAAGCTGATGAATCAGGTTCTTACGATAATAGTGAGGCTTATACGACCGGTGCCGATGATGCTGATTTAGATGATGAGGCGGATATGACGGATAATAATGATACTAACAATGAAGCATCGGAAACATCATCAAATAATAACAATTCAGATGAAGTTTCTGAAGAACCGGATGAACCGGAAGAAGAGGAAGAACCTGAAGAAAAAGAAAAGGATTTATTTAAAAAGCATATCGAAAGAGAAGCAATTCTTGATCAGATTTTTGAAGATAACGGTTATAAGAAAAATGATGTTATAAAAGAGGAAAGAGAAAAGATTCCTTACAAGGGCGGCGGAATATTTACACTTATTCTGGCGATACTTGGCATGGCTTTAATCGGAGTCATGGTTTATTTTATTATTTTAAATCCTTATTATATAAAGTCCGGGGAGGCTGATAAGCAGCTTGATTATCCGGAGCTTTCTTCATCCACTGATTCGGACGAGCTGGATGAACTCCTTAAACCATATGGTGCAACTGCCACAGATGCTGAAGAAGTTGAAGAATAGATAACAGATTAGGAGAAAAACTATGAAAAATGGTTGGAAGAAGCTTTTAATAATTTCTTTGATTATTATTTTGCTGGAAGTAATCGGAGCCGTTGTTGTTATGCTTCCTTTTTATGCCAGAAATATGGTGTTTGTCAATATTGAAAAAGGTGATGCCGTAAAAACAAAGGGCTATTTCGATATGTTAAATGAAGATGGTCAGGATAAGGTATATGATTATCTTGATGATTTTGCGGCAACCATATGTCAGGATTACATTGACGGTAAAAAAACCTACGAGGAAACTGTTGCATCACTTGATGCGATAAGAGAAATCGAAGGTAACAATGAAATTGCAGATAGATATATCAGGGATGTAGCTTCGAATGAATTTAAGAAAATTTTGAATGAAAGCTATGAGGCTGATATGGCCAGAGATACCAATACGAGCTTTAATCTTCAGCCAAAGCTTGATTTGGTTAAGCAAAGACTTGACAATGCCACCAGAGAAAAGCTTATGATTTCATTTTTAAATGAAAAGTATAAAAGCTTTTTAAATGAAGAAATAACCGGTGAAGGTATATCGGCGGTATGTACACTTGTTGTAGATAATGCATATTATGAAGCGTATGATTATGCAGGAGTTATTGCTTCAAATGCAGGATGTGTTGTTATGTATAGAAACCTCTATTCGGAGCTTCAGGAAGATATGAACAGCAATAATTATTTTGATGTTCTGGATAAAAGCTCAGGTGTAATGGTGGACAAGTGGGATGAAAGATATAAAGCATTGTTTGAGGATATATATACTCAGGCGTATGAAACCGGAAAAGAGTATTATCCACAAAAATTAGATGAGCTTGTGGCTTCCGATAATAAAAAAGAAGCTGTCGAGCTTATGGATAACATAGAAAAATATTATGGTGATGAAATAGATACAAGTGCTGCTGAAAATAAGCTTTTTGAAAAATGGCAGCAGGTATACCTTGAATTTATGGAATCCTTTGCTCCTGCATCGGCTGCACATACGGTTAATACTGTTTTGCTGTATGATATAAACGATGATGATGTACCGGAGATGTTTTTGTTTGACATAGCAGATATAGATATGGCTTATATCGGATGTGAGGTTTATAATGTAAGCAGCAATAAGTGCAAGCATCTCGGATATTATAATGTAATTAATATATGTGATGACGGATATCTTATAACTCTTCCTGCATCAGGAGGCGGAGATGAGGCTTATGCGCTTACAGCCTATGATGGTTCAAAGCTTGCAGAAGAGGATGATTGTAAAAAGGTTGGCGAAAGCTACTATGTCAACGGACAGGAAGTAAGTGACGCAGATTACCTTTCAGTAAGAACAGGAATACTTGCGCATGCAAGCGCATATACAATTAAGAATTCAAAGAATGCAGCTATAGAGGATGCGTTTGATTATATAATGCTTTTTGAAAATAAATAAACGGAGGAAGTTAAACATGGTTAAACTGTATGAAACCGGAGCATACCTTATAAACGGAACTGAACTGGTGGCTGATAGCGAGGATGCCGGAAAAATACTTGAAAGCAAGGGAATTAACACATCAAAGGAAGCCGCTTCAAAAAATACTATGGCATATAGTATCCTTGAGGCACACAATACTTCCGGCAACATGGAACAGCTTAAGATTAAATTTGATAAAATGACTTCTCATGATATTACATTTGTCGGAATTATACAGACTGCAAGAGCGTCGGGACTTACAGAGTTTCCTATACCTTATGTGCTTACAAACTGTCACAATTCACTTTGTGCGGTTGGCGGAACCATAAATGAGGATGATCATGTTTTTGGACTTTCCTGTGCAAAGAAGTATGGTGGAGTTTATGTACCTCCTCATCAGGCAGTTATACATCAGTTTGCAAGAGAAATGCTTGCAGAGTGCGGAGCTATGATTCTTGGCTCTGACAGTCACACCCGATATGGTGCTCTTGGAACCATGGCTATAGGAGAAGGCGGCGGCGAGCTTGCAAAGCAGCTTTTGAAGAGAACCTATGACGTAGCAAAACCGGGAGTTGTTGCTATATATCTTGATGGTGAGGTCGCTAAGGGAGTAGGCCCTCAGGACGTAGCACTTGCTCTTATTGGCGCTACATTTAACTCCGGATATGTTAAAAATAAGGTTATGGAATTTGTGGGACCGGGTGTTGATAAGCTTTCTGCTGATTTCAGAATCGGTGTTGACGTTATGACTACAGAAACCACATGCCTTTCTTCGATATGGAAGACAGATGATGAGATTAAGAAATGGTATGAGACACATTACAGACCGGAAGGCTATAAAGAGCTTGCTCCGGGTGAGGTTGCATACTATGACGGAGTGGTATATGTTGATCTTTCCAAGATTAAACCTATGATAGCTATGCCGTTCCATCCAAGTAATGTATATACGATAGAAGAATTAAAAGCCAACCTTATGGATATACTTGATGATGTGGAAAAGAAGGCACTTGTTTCCCTTGATGGCAAGGTTGATTTCACATTGAAGGATAAGGTGGTTGACGGAAAGCTTTATGTTGAACAGGGAATTATCGCAGGATGTGCCGGTGGTGGATTTGAAAACATCTGTCAGGCAGCTGATATTATAAGAGGCAAATACATAGGTTCGGATGAATTCAGCTTATCCGTTTATCCTGCGTCAACTCCGATTTATATGGAGCTTGCTAAAAATGGTGTGCTTGCCGATCTTATTCAGACAGGTGCAATTGTAAAAACCGCATTTTGCGGTCCGTGCTTTGGAGCGGGAGATACACCTGCCAACAATGCATTTAGTATTAGACATTCAACAAGAAACTTCCCTAACAGAGAAGGTTCCAAGATTCAGAATGGTCAGATTTCATCAGTTGCACTTATGGATGCACGTTCAATAGCTGCAACAGCTGCCAATAAGGGTTATCTTACAGCAGCAACCGAATTGGATGTAGAATACAAAGGACAGACTTATTTCTTTGACAGAACCATATACGATAACAGAGTATATAACGGTGTCGGAAAGGCTGATCCTTCAGTAGAGATTAAATTTGGTCCAAATATAAAGGACTGGCCGGAAATGATAGCTTTAACTCCAAATCTTATGCTTAAGGTTTGCTCGGTTATAAATGATCCGGTTACAACAACAGATGAGCTTATCCCTTCAGGTGAAACTTCATCCTACAGATCAAATCCTCTTGGTCTTGCTGAGTTTACACTTTCAAGAAAAGATCCTGAATATGTAGGAAGAGCTAAAGCGGTTCAAAAGGTTGAGAAGGTGCGTGAGGCCGGAGAATGTATGGGAGCCGCAGATCCTTCACTTAAGGAGGCTATGCATAAGGTTAAGGAAACATTTCCGGATGCATGCCATGACAATACCGGAGTCGGAAGTACAATCTTTGCGGTTAAACCGGGTGACGGTTCTGCAAGGGAACAGGCAGCTTCCTGTCAGAAGGTACTTGGCGGATGGGCCAATATAGCAAAGGAATATGCTACGAAGAGATATCGTTCAAATCTTATCAACTGGGGTATGCTTCCGTTTGTAATAGAAGAAGATTATAAATTTGACATAGACGACTATATATTTGTGCCTGATATAGTAAAGGCTATAAAAAATAAGTCGGATATAATAAAGGCTTATGTTGTGAATAAGGATATGCATGAGTTAAGTCTTACACTCGGAGCACTTACAGATGATGAAAGAGATATTATCCTTGCAGGATGTCTTATAAATTATTATAAAGAAAACTAATTTTTAATATTTGATTTTTAAGTTGTTTGTTGGTGATGGTTTTTGAAGAACTTCAAAAATCGGCGGATAAGATGAAGTGAGGTGATAGTTATGACATGGATGGTTATTTGGCTTATAGTGACAGCCATACTGATTGTTATGGAAATTATATCCTTGGGACTGACAACTATATGGTTTGCGGGAGGTGCACTTGTTGCGGCGCTGATGGCATATTTCAATCTGCATTGGATGATACAGATAATTGGTTTTGCTGCGGTGTCACTTATACTTTTGATTTTCACAAGACCTATTGCTGTCAAGCATCTTATGAAAGAGCCTGAAAAGACAAATGTGGAAGGCCTTATTGGAAAAACGGGATATGTAACAAAAACAATTAATAATCTTAAGGCGGAAGGTGAAGTCAAGCTGGGCGGTATGGAATGGACAGCGCGTTCCAAGGATGATTCGATAATCGAAAAGGATGATGAAGTTATTGTCGATTCCATAAGCGGAGTTAAGCTTATTGTTGTAAAAAAGTAGTTATTATTAATTAAAAATAATTTATTTATTAAAAGGAGGATTTTATTATGGGAGTTAGTTTATTGGCAGGTCTTTCGGGAGGACAGGTTTTTGGACTTTTCTTAGTGTTTATCGTCGTGGTAGTGGTAGCAAGCTGTATAAGAATTGTTCCACAGGCTTATGCGTACGTTATGGAAAGACTCGGAACCTATCAGTCAACCTGGGGAGTTGGTTTTCACATGAAGCTGCCTATCTTTGATAAGGTGGCACACAGAGTTTCATTGAAGGAGCAGGTAGTGGACTTCGCACCACAGCCGGTTATCACAAAGGATAACGTAACAATGAGAATAGATACGGTTGTATTTTTCCAGATAACCGATCCTAAGCTTTTTGCATACGGTGTTGAAAATCCTATAATGGCAATTGAAAACCTTACTGCAACAACCTTAAGAAATATAATCGGTGATCTTGAACTTGACCAGACACTTACTTCAAGAGAGACAATCAATACAAAGATGAGAGCTACCCTTGATGAAGCAACAGACCCATGGGGAATCAAGGTAAACAGAGTAGAGCTTAAAAATATCATCCCTCCTGCAGCCATTCAGGATGCGATGGAGAAGCAGATGAAGGCAGAGAGAGAACGTCGTGAGCAGATTCTTATAGCAGAGGGTGAGAAAAAGTCAGCAATCCTTCGTGCAGAAGGTCAGAAGGAATCTCTTATCCTTGCTGCAGAGGCAGAAAAACAGTCAGCTATCCTTAGAGCTGAGGCAACCAAGGAAGCTACAATCAAAAGGGCAGAAGGTGAGGCTCAGGCTATTCTCGCTGTTCAGAAGGCAAATGCAGACGGTATCAGATATCTTAATGAGGCAGCACCGGAGAAGGCTGTTCTTACATTAAAGAGCTTAGAAGCCTTTGAAAAGGCTGCAGACGGCAAGTCCAATAAGCTTATTATACCTTCAGAGATAGCAAGCATAGCAGGTCTTGCATCCTCTATCACAGAGATTGTTAAGGATACTAAAGAGTAAGTATAGAAAGGCGGTTTATTATGGGACTTCCTGAACTGCAAAATGAGGCTATAAAGCAGCTGGCTGATTACAGTGATAAAATTATACCGGCAACAGAAACGGTTATTAAAGAATTAAGAGGTAACAGACAGGACGATACAGATGAGCTTTTCGGACTTGTTATCCAGGGAATTAACTGGGAAATTGAAATCTTTAACAATTGTGAAAAGGTTATCAATAAAAATGAGAGTCTTGTAGATAAGTCCAAGATGGCACAAGCTGTAACAAGACTTGGTAAGGTTCTTCAGGAGAAGGATGATATCAAGATAGCAGCCTGCCTGGAGGTAGATTTCCTGCCGTTCTTAAGAAGCATGAAAAAAGCCTCATCATAGTTACATTCGTGATTGAAAGTGTGTCAGGGTGTGAGCCTTGTAACATTGTATGAGTATAACAGACTGTATAAAAAATATGCATAGCATGGCGTTAAGTAACACGTGCCATGCGTGCATATTTTTTTACAGTCGAAGTATATTAATAGATGTTACAAGGCACTCCTATGACACACTTTCTTTTTTTTCGCGTTTTTTTGTAAGAAATTACCATTAAAAATAAAAATAATGAAAAATTCTTATAAAATTTATACAAAAAAGTATTTCCCTTTTTGGATATTAATGGTATAATACATCTATATTATGCTAAAAGGGGTGACTTTATGATTAAGAAAGAAATGATAGCAATGCTTTTGGCTGGTGGACAAGGTAGCCGACTTGGTGTTCTTACCTCAAAGCTTGCTAAACCTGCGGTTGCATTTGGCGGAAAATACAAGATAATTGACTTCCCGCTGAGTAACTGTATTAATTCCGGTATCGATACTGTCGGCGTATTAACACAGTACAGACCGCTTAGACTTAATCAACACATAGGTATAGGTATGCCATGGGATTTGGATAGAAATATTGGTGGTGTTACAGTTCTTCCGCCTTATGAGAAAAGTACTAACAGCCAGTGGTATACAGGAACAGCTAATGCTATATATCAGAATATTGAGTATATAGATTATTACAATCCTGATTATGTTTTGATTTTATCAGGTGATCACATCTATAAGATGGATTACGAGGTTATGCTTGATTTCCACAAAACAAGCAAGGCTGATATTACTCTTGCTACATATCAGGTTCCTATGGAGGAGGCAAGCAGATTCGGTGTTGTTATAACAGATGAATCAGGCTGTATACAGGAATTTGAGGAGAAGCCGGAGAAACCAAGAAGCAATAAAGCATCTATGGGTATTTATATCTTCAACTGGAAGCTTCTTAAGGAAGCACTTACAGTTATGAAGGATCAGCCGGAATGTGATTTCGGTAAGCATATCATTCCTTATTGTCATGAAAAGGGCAGTAAGATCTGTGCTTACGAGTACAAGGGTTACTGGAAGGATGTAGGAACTCTCGGCTCATATTGGGAGGCCAATATGGAGCTTGTTGATATCATTCCTGAATTCAATCTTTATGAAGAGTTCTGGAGAATATATACCAAGAGTGATATTCTTCCACCGCAGTATATTGCACCTGAAAGCTCAATTACAAAGAGTATAGTCGGTGAAGGTACAGAGGTTTACGGAACGATAGACAGTTCTGTTATCGGTTCCGGTGTATCTATAGGTAAGGGTGCAGTAGTTAAGAACTCCATCATTATGAATGGAGCGGTAATTGGAGACGGAGCAGTTATAGATAAGGCTATAATTGCAGAAGGTGTTGAAATTGGTGCTAATTCCGAACTTGGTGTGGGTGAAGAGGTACCTAATGAATTTGCACCTCATATCTATTCATTCGGACTTGTAACTATCGGCGAGAATTCAGTTATTCCTGCCAATGTTAAGATTGGTAAGAATGTTGCAATTTTCGGTGAGACAACAATTGATGAATATCCGGACGGCTTGCTTAAGAGTGGTTCGAGCATAATAAAGGTAGGTGAATAGAATGAGAGCGATAGGTATTATTTTAGCCGGTGGCGGCAGCAGCAGAATGGGAGACATGTCATCTAAGAGAGCTGTAGCGGCTATGCCGATTGTAGGAAGCTACAGGGCAATAGATTTCACACTTTCCAACATGACTAATTCACACATACAGAAGGTTGCAGTATTTACACAGTATAATTCACGTTCTTTAAATGAACACCTTAACTCATCAAAGTGGTGGGATTTCGGTAGAAAACAGGGCGGCTTATATCTGTTTACTCCAACCATCACAGCAACAAACAGTTATTGGTACAGAGGAACTGCTGATGCACTGTATCAGAATATTAATTTCCTTAAATCAGCTCATGAGCCTTATGTTGTTATAGCATCAGGTGACGGTATTTATAAGCTTGATTATAATAAGGTTCTTGAGGACCATATCGCAACAGGCGCTGATATTACCATTGTTTGTAAGGATATTCCGGCAGGCGAGGATGACATCAACAGATTTGGTGTGGTTAAGCTTGCAGAGGATAACAGAGTTATAGACTTTGAGGAAAAGCCTTTGGTTGCAGAGACCAATACAGCTTCTATCGGTGTATACGTTGTAAGAAGAAGACAGCTTATAGAACTTCTTGAAGCATGTGCTGCAGAAGGAAGAAGTGATTTCGTAAGTGATATTCTTATAAGATATAAAAATGTTAAGAAGATATACGGATATAAGCTTGAGTCATACTGGAGAAACATCGGAACAGTTGATTCATACTTCAAGACCAATATGGATTTCTTAAATAAGGATATCAGAGATTATTTCTTCAGACAGCATCCGGATGTTTATTCTAAGGTTGAGGATCTTCCACCTGCTAAGTATAATGGGGAAGCTGTTGTTAATAACAGTCTTGTAGCAAGCGGATGTATCATCAACGGTACTGTTGAAGATTCGGTATTGTTTAAGAAGGTATATATTGGTAATAATTGTGTTATAAAAAACTCTATTATTCTTAATGATGTTCATATAGGTGATAACTGTTATATTGAAAACTGTATTGTTGAAAGTAGAGATACTTTAAGAGCCAATACGGTTCATACAGGTGATCCTGATGAAATAAAAGTCATCATAGAAAAGAATTTTAGATACGCTCTATAATGTAGGCAGTATAAAAAGGGGGATTAATATGCAAATTACAGATGTAAGGGTAAGAAAGGTTACAAAAGAAGGTAAGATGAGAGCAGTAGTATCGATAACCATTGACAACGAATTCGTTGTACATGATATCAAGGTTATCGAAGGAGAAAAGGGTCTGTTTATAGCGATGCCAAGCCGCAAAGCTTCTGATGGAGAGTATAGAGATATAGCTCATCCGATCAACTCAGACACAAGAGACAGGATACAGAGTATTATACTTGAAAAGTATCAGGAAACTGCTTCTGAGACCGAGGAATAAAAGGTACATTTTAAGGGGCTGTCAATAGGCAGCTCCTTTTTGTTAATGCACACGCCCGCGTAATGAGATTTGTCACTGCGTGACACGCGGGCGGCGCGACGAGTAGGGTGCGATTTCATCTTCTCTACTCGATTAGTTTATAAAAACCGGGAGGACATGATGGAAGAAGAATACAGTGTAACGGTCACGGATCTTATCAACAAAATGAATCTGGTCAATCACACACCGGAGATAGATACGGATAAGATTCTGATTAAGGATCCCAATATGAACAGACCGGCTGTTCAGCTGGCAGGCTTTTTCGAGCATTTTGATGCTGCAAGAATTCAGATTTGCGGAAATGTAGAATATGCGTATATCGCAAATATGCATTCAAGAGAAGAGAATATTGAGATATTTGAAAAGCTTTTCGCGTATAAGATACCATGTCTTATATTTTGCAGAAATCTGCAGCCTTATGATTTCATTATCGAGGCAGGCAGAAAGCATGGTATACCTATACTGACAGACAAGTCGGAAACAACATCGGAATTCGTACATGAGGTCGTAAGATGGCTTCACGTCGAGCTGGCACCACGTATATCCATTCATGCCGTTTTGGTTGATGTATATGGTGAGGGTGTTCTTATAATGGGCGACAGCGGTATAGGAAAAAGCGAGGCTGCGCTTGAACTTATAAGAAGAGGACACAGACTTGTGTCTGATGATGTTGTTGAGATTAAAAAGGTTAGTGATGAGACACTGGTCGGAACTGCTCCGGATACGACGAGACATTTTATAGAGCTAAGAGGTATAGGTATTATAAATGTCAAGACTATGTTTGGTGTAGAATGTGTAAAGCAGACACAGACCATAGATTTAGTTGTTAATCTTGAAGAGTGGGATAAGGAAGCCAACTATGACAGACTCGGTCTTGAGGATCAGTATACCGAATTTTTGGGAAATAAGGTTGTAAGCCATTCGATTCCGATAAGACCCGGACGTAATATAGCAATCATAGTTGAGTCTGCAGCTGTAAATCACAGACAAAAGAAGATGGGATACAACGCAGCACAGGAGCTCTACGATAGAGTAACTCAAAACATAGCACGTAATTCTCAGAATGTTTAATTAGATAATTGAGATGAATATATAGACACGGTTCTCGTTTGCATGTTTTACGAGTATCGTATATGCAGTATTCAAATACAGATGCTAAGCAAAGTGTTAAGCATCGCGTGCTTTGTGTGTATCTTGTATTTGGATGCTGCTTCGAAAAAGTATGCAAATGAGAACCGTGTTTAAATACAGTAAAATAAGGAGGACAAGTAATGAAGAAGTATGTTTTTGGCGTAGATATAGGTGGTACAACTGTTAAGATTGGTCTTTTTACCAGTGAGGGTGAGCTCCTTGAAAAGTGGGAGATTACCACTCGTGTAGATGGCGGTGGAAAGCACATCCTCGGTGATATAGCAAGATCCATAGATGCCAAGATTGAGGAAAAGAACATAGACCGTGATGAGGTTGCCGGTATAGGTATGGGTGTTCCGGGACCTGTTAAGAGTGATGGAACGGTTCTCAAATGTGTAAATCTCGGATGGGGTATATTTAATGTTGCAGAGGAGATGAAGGAACGTACAGGCTTTGAAGTTAAGGTCGGAAATGATGCCAATATGGCTGCCTTTGGCGAGATGTGGCAGGGCGGCGGTAAAGGCTATAAGGATCTTGTTATGGTAACACTCGGAACCGGTGTAGGCGGTGGTATTATCATAGACGGCAAGATGCTTTCCGGTGTAAACGGTGCCGGCGGCGAGATCGGACATATCCAGGTTAACGACCATGAGACAGAGGTCTGCGGATGCGGACGCTGCGGATGCTTAGAGCAGTATACATCGGCTACGGGTATAGTAAGAATGGCCAATATCAAGCTTAATAATTCAGAGGCACCTTCTTCTTTAAGAAATGTTAAATACATATCCTCTAAGGCAATATTTGATGCTGCAAAGGATGGAGATGAGATAGCCTCCGGTCTTGTAGAGGAGCATGGAAGAATTTTAGGTAAGGCACTTGCTCAGATAGCATGTGTAGTTGATCCGGATATATTTGTAATAGGCGGCGGTGTTTCCAAGGCCGGAGAGATCATAATTGAAAAGACTTCCAAGTATTTCCAGGAAAATGCATTCCATGCATGTAAAAAGACTAAGTTCGCCCTTGCAACTCTGGGTAATGATGCAGGTATTTATGGCGGTGCATATTCCATTCTGAATGAATAATTTTCATAAAAATGGTTAAAACGACGAACTAATAGTCATTTTTTTAAATAAAATTGATATTTTTTCACATTGAATTAATCAGACCCATAATGTATGATAGATATGTTATGGGTCTAATTTTATTTTGCCGGATTATTCTTTCGTAAAATAAAAATATGATTGTCGATTATAAGGGGTATATATGATAGATATATTTGAAGCAGTAAACTATAAATCTGATGAACCGTTAAAGAAGCATACGACAATGAGAGTCGGCGGAAATGCAAAATATGTATTTTGTCCTAAAGATGTCCATGAGCTTAAGGCAGTTATTGATTATTGTAAGTCCAATAATGAAAGATATATCGTTATCGGTAATGGAAGCAATATTATTTTTATGGATGACGGCTTTGATGGAATAGTTATAAAGTTTTTTAACTTGATGAGTGATAGCAGCATAGAGGGTGATCTGATTAAGGCAGATGCCGGATGTATCCTTTCCAAGCTTGCCAATTTGGCAAAGGATAATTCACTTAAAGGTATGGAATTTGCTTCAGGGATACCGGGAACTTTGGGCGGAGCAATTGTTATGAATGCCGGAGCATACGGCGGGGAAATGAAGGACATAATCGAATATGTTGATATACTTTTGGATGATGGAAATGTAAAGAGATATTCAAATGAAGAAATGAATTTCGGATATAGAAAAAGTATTGTAGATGAGGGTAAAATTGTTCTTTCGGCCGGACTAAGACTGAGTAAGGGTGACAAGTCAGAGATTGAGGCAAAAATGCTTGAGCTCAAGGAAAAAAGAACAAGTAAGCAGCCTCTTGAATATCCCAGCTCAGGTTCAACCTTTAAAAGACCGGAAGGATATTTCGCGGCAAAGCTTATAGAGGATGCGGGACTTAAGGGCTACAGAGTAGGCGGAGCTATGGTTTCGCCAAAGCACAGCGGATTTGTTATTAATTATGACAATGCAACGGCAGAGGATATATTAAAGCTTATAGAAGATGTAAGAAACATTGTAAACGATAAATTTGGAGTTTTGCTTGAACCGGAGGTAAAAATCATAAGATGAGATTTGTTATAGTTACCGGAATGAGTGGAGCAGGTAAATCCACTGCATTAAAAAAACTTGAAGATATGGGCTTTTTCTGCGTGGATAATCTACCTGTTATGCTTATAAAAAGATTTGCGGACATCGCGTATGATGATGAGCTTTCTGTAGATAATGTTGCTATAGGTGTGGATATAAGGAGTGGAGAATCCCTCAATCAGCTTTCGGTTTTACTGGAGGATATGAAAAAGAGCAGCTATAGCTATGAGATACTTTTTTTGGATGCTACAGAGCCTGAGCTTGTTAAGAGGTTTAAGGAGACCAGAAGAAAGCATCCGCTTTCAAAGAGCGGAAGAATTAACGAAGGAATAGTAAGAGAAAGACAGAAGATAGAGTTTTTAAAGCAAAGAGCGGACTATATTATAGATACAAGCGGTTTGCTAACCAGAGAGCTTGGCGCAGAGATTGAAAAGATATTTTTAAGTGGTGAAGCCTATAACAATATGATTATAACGGTTATGTCTTTTGGCTTTAAGTATGGAATTCCAAGAGATTCGGACCTTGTATTTGATGTAAGATTTTTACCTAATCCGTATTATGTTGAAGAGCTCAGACCTTTAACGGGTAACGACAAGGCTGTAGCGGATATGGTTATGGACTGTGAGGAATACGAGCAGTTTATGAAAAAAATGGTGGATATGATAGAGTTTCTTGTTCCGAATTATAAAAAAGAAGGAAAGAACCAGCTGGTAATATCCGTTGGTTGTACAGGCGGAAAGCATCGCTCGGTAACGGTGGCAAATGCCCTTTATGAGAGATTGGGACATCTTCCGTATACAGTAAGGCAGTTTCACAGAGATATAACCAAGGATAAGCTTGTAAAAGGATAGGAGAAAAAGGTATGTCCTTTTCGGGAAATGTTAAGCAGGAGCTTTTTCTTCATATAAGCAATGCAAGACATTGCAGGTTGGCAGAGCTTGCGGCTTTGGTGGTTATGTCGGATGATAATGAAGACACTCTTGCAGGAAAAAAGATAGATAAATTAGCAAGTATTTTAAAGTTGGATCCTGTTGATGAGCAAGGAAAATTGGCTTTAAAAATTGTGGAAAAAGATGGAAAATTAACAATCGACAGGGTGCTGATTTCCAAAAGCTGTTGCAAACAGGCATTTATAAGAGGTGCATTTATTGCAAGAGGTTCAGTGACAAATCCCGAGAGGGGATATCATTTTGAGATAACATGCGATAACAAAGAGCTGGCACTTTTGTTGATAGATATTATAAAAGACTTTGAGGTTGAGGCTAAGCTTATTGAAAGAAAAAAAGCTTATGTTGTATATATAAAGGACGGTTCCATGATAGTTGATTTACTGAATGTTATGGGAGCCCATGAATCTCTTATGGATATGGAAAATGTCCGTATCCTTAAGGACGTAAGAAACCGGGTTAATCGCAAGGTTAATTGTGAGACAGCCAATCTTAATAAAACCGTAAATGCAGCGGTAAAGCAGATAGAAGATATTCAATACATTGAAAAAACCAAGGGATTGAAATACCTGCCGGACGGATTAAGGCAAATAGCCGAAATTCGTTTGGAAGAGCCGGAGATGTCGCTTAATGATTTAGGTCAGAAGCTTACTCCGCCGCTTGGAAAATCAGGTGTTAATCATAGATTAAGAAAAATAAGTGAGATAGCTGGTGAACTAAGGAGGATTAATTAAATGTTTACTAAGAGTGTTATTGTCAATTTACCAACAGATGCTGAGGCAAGACCTGTAGCTGTAATGGTGCAGATTTCAAGCAGATATGACAGCAGGGTTTTCGTATCTACACACAACAAAAAGGTCAATGCCAAGAGCATAATGGGTATGATGAGTATAGGCTTTTCCAATGGCGATGAGTTAAGCATCGAAGCCGAGGGAAAGGACGAAGAGGAAGCGGTTTTAGCAATGGCAAAATATATAGAATCTAAGTAGTCAGCTTTCTTGCACAAGTGTATTTTCTATGCTATAATGAAGTTTAATCAAATTATATAATTTAAATTGTATGACTTATTTGTTTTGAAAAAACAGTTAAGTCATGCGGCTAAAAATAAGGAGGAGGTAAGATGGGAAAGCTCAGTGATTTGTTTGGTAAGATTCCATTTTTGTCTAACATAGGCAATAAAAAGAAATCTACCAAAAGTAACGTGGAACTCCAATATGATAAAGGTATAAACCTTTTGGAAAACGGCAATCCGGAAGAAGCTGTTGAAATATTTGAAAAGATAGCAGATATAGCTATTATGGATGAAAACTATAAAAACTTTGGTTCGGATGCGCTCAAGATAATGGGCGAATTATTTGAGACGGGCAAGTATAGCAACAGTACTACGGAGATAGATAAGGCTAAAGCATGTACCTATTATGAGAAGTATATCAAGCTTAACAATGATGGGGAGATGATTTATAAGCTTGCCAAGATGCTTCTTGAAATTCAGAATTTTTCAAAGGCTATAACTTATTTTGAAAAAGCTACCGAATGCGGTATGAAGGCTGCATATATGAATCTTGGTAGTATATATGAAAATGGTCTTAACAGAATCGACCAGTACGGAAATAAAAGTGATTTTGTTGTACCGGTAGATTATGAAAAGGCTATGAAATGGTATAAAAAGCTTGCTGATATGGGGGATTCAAAGGCTAAGGCAGCGTATGACAGAGTTGAGTATGCAAGCAGCCATACAGACAGTATAGAGTTTGAGGAAAAGGATAAGCTTTATACTGCTATTGCAGAAGCAAGAAGAGCAAAGGGCAAGGAGCCTAAATATAAAATGATTGAGGCTTCAAAGCTTCAGTATCAGTATACCTATGTACATAACCAGGTGGATGGTTATATACATAAGCTGCCTAAGGATTGGGTTAAGACAATCAATGAGGAAACTGATGAGGAGTACTATGCACCAAGTCTTACCTATAAGGACTTTGCGATGTATGTATCCTATGACAGTATCCCAAGAGATTCCAAGAAGACTCTTGAGAATTATCTTAGATATTGTAATGATGCTTTCGATGAGGAGCTTCAGCTTAAGGCTTATATAACCGAGTATGCGGATGGTATCTGTACTACCTTCTATCATAAAGAGATGGAAAAGGGTATTGTTACATTTGCCTTTTATCAGGGAAAGCGTCTTGCATGTATGAAATTCGTATGTGCAAATATGGATATTATAGAGCAGTATGAGGAGATTATTTTTGAGACTGCAAACTCATTTGCGTTTGTTGATCCGACACTTGCAAGTGACCAGAGTGCTAACCGTAAGGATAACCAGTATTACAGCGAGGCTGTATACTGCTACTACCTTGAGGATTACGAAGGTGCGATGGCAGCAGCAAAGCAGGCTCTCAAGCTTGGAAGTATCAAGGCAAGCTATCTTCTTATAGAGCTTTACTTTGATGATGATTCACCATATAAGGATTTGGAAAAGACCATAAGCTATGCAAAGCAGCTCTTTGATGCAACCAAGGATCCTGATCTTGCATTCCTTCTTGGTAATATATATGACCAGCAGCTCAAGGATTACATGAAGGCTCTTAACTGGTATGAAAATGCTCACAGACTTGGTCACAAGAGAGTAGCATTTTATCTTGGAAGATTTTATTACTATGGTGTACTTAGAACCAAGAGAGACGGTATTAAGGCACTTAAGTATTTTGAAGAGGCAGCTGCCAACGGTATCATGGAGGCAGAAGCATATATCAAGGATATCAAGGAGCTTGGCGGTGAAGACTTACAAAGCTGTGTAGAAAAATGGGAAAGAGCTATACAGGCAGGAAGCGGTGCAGCAGCATTAAAGATAGCACTTTACAAGCAGAGCCAGGTATTTTATATAGCTAATTCCTATGAGATTGAAAAAGCCTTCAACGAGGCGCTCGGTCTCGGAAGCTATCAGGCTGCTTATGAACTTGGTAAGATTTATCAGCAGCAGGAGGCTGATGAAAATTACAAGGGTGAGATTAGAAGTATCAAATACTTTGAAAAGGCTTATGACAATAAATTTGATGGCTTTGATAAGGAAAATCTTTATAAGGTTATCGAGTACAAGGCAGGTAAGACAGATAATCCTGTTGAGAAGATTAATCTTTACCTTAACAGTGCCAAGACCGGATATGTTCCGGCTGTAGAAAAGCTTATCGAGCTTGTACCTGAAAGCGATGAAAGGATAGAATTCCTTTACAATGAATTGAGAGAGATAGCTGAAACAGGTGATGATTCATGTATCATCGGTATGAATAAGCTTGAAAGAAAGTATACAAATCTTATTTTAAGAGAGCCTGCTGATTGGCAGAAGGTTATTGAAAATAAATTCTTCAGACTTTGTGTACCAAAGGAATGTACTGCACAGATAAATGATGATGGCGGTACGATTAAGTTCGCTGATTCAGTTGTGGAATTTGCGGTTGCAGAGCTTCCGGTTAAGGCTGACGATGAAGAGAATTACTTGAAGATTTACAAGCTCATTCTTTCAGAATATCTGCCGGATGAGAATGCTGATATAATAATTGCAAATTCAAGAATGATCGGTTCTGCAATGAGAGAGACAAAGAATAATGTTCATTCATACAATATTCTTATGATCAGCTCAAAGAACCAGTACATGTTTAAATTAAGCTCTCGTGACAGACGTGAGATGATGCAGTTTAAGGACAGAGTTCTTGAGATAGCCAAGTCCCTTGTTGAAACAGGTGAGATATATGTAGCTACAGAGGAAAGCAGAAAGAATATAGGCTTATCCTTCCTGCTTCGTTCAAATGAGAGCGGCTTCTTATCAATCGGTAAGAGTGAATAATAATGATATTATGCTTTTGTTAAGTATGTGCTTGCATTTATTGCACAAAGGAGTATAATACCAATAGAATTAAATGTAACTTCAGGGCAGGGTGAGATTCCCGACCGGCGGTAGAGCCCGCGAGCCGAAAGGTTGATTTGGTGAAAGTCCAAAGCCGACAGTAAAGTCTGGATGGAAGAAGTAAGTTAAGATACAGATAATATATACATTAATTGGTATAAATATTATTTGAATTTAAAATGACCTGAAGAAATTCAGGTCATTTTTTGTACATTATTAGGAGAGATTATGTTTGAAAGAAAGTATATGAGACTTGCTATAAAACTGGCTAATAAAGGCGCCGGAGCTGTCAATCCAAATCCCCTTGTTGGTGCAGTTATTGTAAAGGATGACCAAATAATTGGACAGGGATACCATAAGGCTTATGGAGGTCTGCATGCTGAGAGAGAGGCTTTTGAAAATCTTACTCAAAGCGCTGAAGGTGCGGATATGTACGTTACACTTGAACCCTGTTGTCACCATGGCAAGCAGCCGCCTTGTGTGGAAGCGATAGTTGAGCATAAGATAAAAAGAGTATATGTAGGTTCTGATGATCCAAATTCACTTGTAAGCGGAAAGGGTTATGAATATTTACGTGAGCATGGAGTAGAGGTTCATACTCATATGATGAAGGATAAATGCGATGAGTTAAATGATATATTTTTTCATTACATCACAACAAAGACACCTTATGTGATAATGAAATATGCCATGACAATGGATGGGAAGATCTCAGCATATACCGGTAAGAGCAAATGGATAAGCAATGAAGCCTCAAGACATAATTCTCAGGAGCTTAGAAACAGATGCAGCGGAATTATGGTTGGGATAGGCACGGTTTTTGCGGATGATCCGATGCTTACCTGCAGATTGGAGGACGGGCATAATCCTGTTAGAATAATCTGCGATACAAAGCTTAGGATACCGATGGATTCCAATATCGTTAAAACCGCCGGAGAGGTTAGAACCATAGTCGCAGCCGGTGAAAGCATAAAGGGTAAAATTAATGATAAATATAACGAGCTTATGAAGAAAAATGTTGAGGTTATATTTATTGAAGAAGAAGATGGAGAAATCAATCTTAAAATGCTTATGAACAAGCTGGGAGAGCTTGAGATAGACAGTGTTATTATAGAAGGTGGCGGTACACTTAATTACAGTGCGCTTAAAGCTGAAATTGTAAATGAGGTTATGATATACATGGCACCAAAGCTTTTAGGCGGAAAAGATGCCCTTACAGCAGTGGAAGGCAAGGGCTTTGAAGAACCTGATCTGGCGGCACATTTTACATTGAAGGAAGTAAGAAATCTGGATGATGATTTGTTGATAAGATATGTTGCAAAATATCCGTAGGAAAAGAGGTTAGTATGTTTACCGGAATAGTAGAAGAAATAGGAGAGATAAAAAATATAAAGCATGGCTCAAAATCAGCTGTGCTTACCATAAAGGGAAGTGTTGTTACAAAGGATTCAAAGGTAGGAGACAGTATAGCGGTAAATGGTGTATGCCTTACCGCAACATCAATAATGGGTGATATATTTACTGCCGATGTTATGGCGGAAACCATGAGACGCTCGTCACTGGGAGATTTAAAACAAGGCAGCAAAGTAAATCTTGAAAGAGCGATGCTCTGTAACGGAAGATTTGGCGGACACATAGTTTCGGGACATATAGACGGAACCGGAACCATAAGAAATCTTGAAAAAGAAGATAATGCAGTATGGGTAACCATAGCCGCTTCGCCGCACATATTAAAATACATAGTTGAAAAAGGCTCAATTGCAATAGATGGTATAAGCCTCACAGTCGCCTATGTGGACAATGAAGTATTTAAAGTATCGATAATACCACACACCGCAATTGAGACAACACTATTAACCAAGAACAAAGGCGACATGGTAAATCTTGAAAATGATATAGTAGGAAAATATGTGGAGAAGTTTCTTGGATATAACCATAAACCGGATAATAATTCTACACCTGAATCTAATATAGATATGGATATGCTTTCAAAATATGGATTTTTATAAAGGAGGACAAAATGGAATTTAACACTATTGATGAAATAGTCGGGGATTTGCGACAAGGAAAAATAGTTGTAATTCTTGACAGTGAAGATAGAGAAAATGAAGGAGATGTAATATGTGCTGCCGAGTTTGCAACGACAGAAAATGTAAACTTTATGGCTAAATACGCAAGAGGTCTTATATGTATGCCGATGGCTCCGGAGTATACAGACAAGCTGCATCTTCCGCAGATGTGCATAACCAATACGGATAATCATTGTACTGCATTTTCCGTGTCTGTAGATCATGTGAGTACCACTACAGGAATATCCGCCGAGGAGAGAGGTATAACAGCAAGAAAATTTGTTGATGACAATGCCAAGCCGGAGGACTTTAGGAGACCGGGACATATGTTTCCTCTGGAAGCAAGGCCGGGTGGTGTTATCGAAAGACAGGGGCATACAGAGGCAACCGTAGACCTTATGAAGCTTGCAGGCTTAAAGCCGGTAGGACTTTGCTGTGAGATAATGAAGGATGATGGAACCATGGCAAGACGAGATGATCTTGTTGCATTTGCCAAGGAGCATAATCTTAAGATAAGTACAATTGAAAAGCTTGTTACATATCGAAAGAAACACGAGGTATTTGTAGAGTGTGTTGCCAGGGCCAAGATGCCTACAAGGTATGGAGAATTTATGATATACGGTTATATCAATAAATTAAACGGTGAGCACCATGTTGCTCTTGTGAAGGGAGATATAGCAGATGGCGAACCTGTACTTTGCAGAGTGCATTCCGAATGTCTGACAGGCGATGCACTTGGCTCCGCAAGATGTGATTGCGGACAGCAGTATGATGCCGCTATGAAAGCAATTGCCAAGGAAGGAAGAGGCGTGCTCCTATACATGAGACAGGAAGGAAGAGGTATAGGTCTTATCAATAAAATAAGAGCTTATGAGCTCCAGGATAAGGGACGTGATACGGTTGAGGCAAATCTCGAGCTTGGTTTCCCTGAAGATGCGAGAGACTACACCATAGGTACACAGATACTTGTTGATCTAGGCATAAAAAAGTTAAGATTACTTACAAATAATCCGCTTAAGGTGTACGGTCTTGCCGGCTACGGACTTGAAATCGTAGAACGTGTTCCTATACAAATTGAGCCAAGCCCATACGATATATTTTACTTGAAAACCAAAAAAGAAAAAATGGGTCACATACTCGACCTGTAAACATTAAAAACGGAAAAAAGAAAAGGAGAAAAAAAGATGAAGACTCTTGAAGGAAAAATGGTTGCTGAAGGAATTAAGATAGGTATTGTTGCATCGAGGTTTAATGAGTTTATAGTTTCAAAGCTTATTGCCGGAGCAAAGGATGCACTTATAAGGCATGACGTAAAAGATGACGATATAACTCTTGCATGGGTACCGGGGGCATTTGAAATACCTGTAGTTGCAAAGAAGATGGCAAAGTCAGGAAAATATGATGCTATAATATGTCTTGGAACAGTGATAAGAGGAGCTACAAGTCATTATGATTATGTTTGTAATGAGGTTTCAAAGGGAATTGCTGCTGCTTCCATGGAAACTGAAATACCTGTAATGTTTGGTATAGTTACAACGGAAAATATTGAACAGGCTATAGAACGTGCCGGTACAAAGGCAGGAAATAAAGGCTATGACTGTGCTCTTGGTGCTATAGAAATGATTAATCTTATGAAGCAGATGTAAAATCATATAAATATAAAATTTATGGTGATGCTCTATGAATGAACGTAAGCTTAAACAATTAAATATAATTATCTTAATTACCCTTTTTGTGGGATTGGTTTTTATAGGCTTATTTGTATTTGTATTTGCACCTAAGGATCAAAATAAACTTGAGGGTGATTCGATTGCCGGTTTTTCGGAAGGATGGATACTTAAGTCTGTTGACGGAGGCACTGATAGAATAGTTAAGCTTCCCGATAAGATAGATGGTGATGCAGAGGATTTGGTTGTTCTTATGCATAAGGTTCCGGAAAATGTGAACGGAAATACAGCTATAGCCTTTAAAACGGAATTTCAAAATGTAAGGGTGATGGTTGGTGATGAAACTGTTTATACAAATGGTGTCATGAATGAGCAAAAGCTTATGAAAAATGCAGTACCTTGTTATAACATAGTGGACATAGGTATGGCTGCTCCCGGAGATATAATTACTATATATCTGTCCTCAGGATATAAAAAGTATAGTGGCATATTGCCTGAAATATATTATGGCAATAAAAGCGATATTATTTTTAATATTATAAACAATAACAGCGTGGGACTTGTACTTGCAGTTTCACTTATTGCAACCTCTGTTATACTTTCAATTTGTCTTTTGCTTATGAAAAATTCGGAGGTTAATAAGAGAAAGTCGTTTTATGCATTTTCATTTATATTTGCCACTGCACTTTGGAGCCTGTTATCAAATCCTATTATGCAGATTTTATTTAAAAACACCTTTGGAATATATATGAGCAGCATGGTTATACTTCTTATAATGCCTGTGCTTTATATCATGTATCAAAGATGCTTTGCTTTAAAGAGAAGATATGCAAGGATGTTTGAAATAGGCATATACACCTATGCGATTAATTTTCTCACAGGAGTAATATTTCAGATTTGCGGAGTGTGCGACTTTGCAACCTATATGATTTTTACAAAGATACTTATAATTATCGGACTGGTACTTCTTTCAGGCATTATGTATCTTGCTGCGGATGCATATTCGGATAAGAGCATATACAGTAATTTTTTGATGAATGTTTTGCTGCTTGGTGCATGTCTTATTGAAGGCATATTGTCGTTCTTTAATTTTTATAAGAGCTTTGACGGCCTTGTTTTACAGACAGGAATCTTTATATTCCTTGTGCTTATGATAGTTAATGTACAAAAGGAAATTGTAAAGGAAGTTAATTCAAAAAAGGATGAGGCATTAAACAGTCTGGAAGAAAAAAAGGAACAGATAGTTAAGGATATAAATACAAACCTGGTTTTCCGTTCGCTCAATGAGGCTATAAGGAATTTAAAGGATGATAAGGAAAACAGCAGATTAATATATAATACTTCGGTTTATCTTAAAAATAATATAAATACCATGACGGACAGCAAGCTTGTTCCGTTTAAGGAGGAGCTTGAGTATATCAAGGCATATCTTGGAATGGAGCAAAGAATAAACGAAGGTCTTATAGTTGAGTTAGAAGACAAGGTTGATAATTTTATGGTTCCGTTTGCAACCGTTGAACCGCTTGTTGAAAATGCAGTAAGAAACGGTGCTCTAAAATCTACGGGTACTCCGAGAATTGTGCTTAGGATTTACGAAAGACTTGATTGCTTTGCCATTCAGATAGTAGACAACGGTAAGGGTATCGGACCGGATAAAAGGTTTGCCGGAACAGTATCATTTAAGGAAATAAAAAAGAAGCTTAAGAGTATGTGCCGTGCCGGAGTTGAGGTTAGGAATAAAGCAGATAAGGGTACGGTTGTAACCGTTAAGATTCCTAAGGAAGGATTTATAATTAAGGAAGAATAAAACAGATTTTGGCTTGATGCGGCTTATGCATTTAATTTAGGAGGATAAAAATGACATTTGCGGAACAGATAGTTTATGCTATGTTTAAACCGGCAAAATACAAAGAAATGTTGGAGTTGAAAAAAGGAAGATTTGCCCTTTTTGTAGTTGTGCTTATGCTTGCTTTGGGCATTATGAGAGTTGCTGTTCCGACAGCGGCTATGATTACAGGCTTTGGCGGATTCAATAATCTGTTTACAGAAAAAATGGCACCGTTTGAATATAAGAATGGCAAGCTTGAAATAGAAAAGAGTTTTGAGATGTCACTCGGTGTTTATAAGATAGTTATTGATACGGAAGATCCAAGGCTTCCGGATGAAAAGCTAAACAGAAGAGGCGGATATATCGCCTTTGGAAGTGAGTACCTGACAATAGCGGTTTATTCGGGCGGCTCGGTAACAAGAGTTCAGGAAATCAGTCTCGATAATCTTTTTGCAGATGGCTTTAATAATAACAGCTTAAAAGAATTGATTCCATTTATATATACTTATCTTGTTGTAAGCTTTTTGGTTTATTGTATAGGGTATTTCCTGAAGTATGCTTTGCTATCACTTATATTTGGCATATTTGTAAACGGTTTAAATAAAAATCTTGGTTATGGACTCTCAGGTGGAGAAATATTTAAGCTTTGTTTTTACGGTCAGACACTTGGGATAATTATCTCCAACTGTAATATGGCACTTGGTGCCCTTCCTGCAGGTATAGTAAGTGGCTTGTGCGTAGTTCTTTCCGTGAATATGATTTTTTCAGGCTTGTCCCGCATGGACAAAATGAATCAAGTCTAAAATTTCATCCTTGGACATCTTACTCATATTGCTGTTATGAAAACGTTTATCAAAGGTTACCTCATCACCAAAGTAAGGCGGTGGGGTAAATTTTTTTGCACATTCTTCATTTGGAAATTCTACCTCGACTATACTTACTCCTTCAAATATACCTTTAAAGAGGTCTAATTCGGCTTTTAAGCCGTCTGAAAGAGGGAGGATATATCTTTGCTTGGCTATAACATTTCCTTTGACTTCTTTGAGGAAATTAGCATAGGTTGTTTCACTTATAGCTGATTCGACCTCCTCACGTGCAAACATTCCGGAGGATTTTACTGTAAGGAAAAATACATTTTCAGAAGAACTTATTTTTTTTCTTACGCGTACTACCGGCGCATCTGAAAGATATGCCTGTTCTATGGTATAGTTTTCATAGTTTTCCAAATTATCGGGCAGATTATTTAAAAGATATTTTTTCTCTATTTCCATTATTAAGAACCTCCGGATTTTGAATTAGTATTGGTACAGGCACCTTGCCCCACTTTATAGGTGCACGCAAATCTCGCTGGCGCTCACGATTTGCTTAGCACCTAAAAGTGGGGCAAGGTGCCTGTCCTATGCTTTGTTATGTTTCATTTAATTTGTTTATCTTGAAGAATTATCGGATATATTATATACTATTTCTATCTGATTTTAAATAGTAGGTTGTTTTTATATGAGATATGAGAATTATTTTATTGACTATGAAGGGAGTTTATTATGAAGAAGGCAAATGTATTTTTTGCAGAGGGCTTTGAAGAGGTTGAGGCACTTACAGTGGTTGATATTTTAAGAAGAGCAGGCATTGAAACATTTATGGTTTCTGTGGCCGGAGAGAAGATGGTCAAGGGTTCACACGGAATTAAGGTTGAGATGGACAAGACCTTTAATGTTGTTGCAGATGCGGATGCGATTATTCTTCCGGGTGGTATGCCGGGAACACTTAATCTCAAGGCTCACGAGGGATTAAGAAAGCTTATAAATGAATATAATGAGCAGGGCAAGCTTTTATGTGCAATCTGCGCGGCTCCTACAGTATATGGAAGTATGGGTCTTTTAAAGGACAGACATGCTACCTGCTATCCGGGTATGGAGGGAGAGCTTGATGCACTTGAGGCACTTACTGATGCTGTAGTTATAGACGATAACTTTATCACCAGTAGAGGAGTAGGAACAGCTATAGAATTTGCTCTTGCTATAGTAAGAAATCTTATAGATGATGTAACTGCCGATAAACTTGCGAGTAGTATAGTATATGAGTAGATTTATGGCATCATTTATAAGATGCCTGATAAATGGGAGAGTATATTATGAATATTACTGTAAAGGAAATAGTTGAGGTAACAGGAGGAAGGCTTCTTTGCGGAGATGAAAATGTAGTTGCAAAGGATGTATGTATAGATTCGCGTATAACCAAGGAAGGCGATTTGTATGTCCCTATAATTGGGGAAAGAACAGACGGACATATATACATTGAACGTGCACTTGTTAACTGCGTTGCAACACTTACATCCGAGCATGATGAGGCTGATTTTGAAAAGCCGTATATCAGGGTTGATAATACCATTAAGGCACTTCAGGATATCGGAGCATATATAAGAAATAAATTTGATATACCGGTAATTGGTGTTACGGGAAGCGTTGGAAAAACTACAACAAGAGAGATGATTGCAACGGCATTATCAGGTGTTGTAAATGTATATAAAACCTCCGGCAACCAGAATTCACAGATAGGTACTCCGATAACTCTTACCAGGATTACAGAGGATGCTGATGTGGCTGTACTTGAGATGGGTATGAGTGAGGAAGGTCAGATGGAAATCCTTTCTGCTATGGTTAAGCCGGATATATGTGTTGTATCAAAGATAGGCGTAGCACATATAGAGTTTTTAAAGACCAAAGAAAATATAAGAAAAGAAAAGCTTTCAATTACAAGTCATATGAATAAGGAGGGCGCACTTTTCTTAAACGGTGACGATCCTATGCTTGAGGAGATAAAGGATAGTACAGGGGTCAAAACATTTTGTTATGGAACCAGGGAATGGTGCGATTACCGAGCTGAAAATATTCATATGGAAAATTATCAGTATGTATATGATTATGTTCATGGTGAGGAAAGAATCAGAGTAGTTTTAAATGCTCTCGGTAATCATAATGTTATAGACTCGCTTGCCGGACTTGCGATTGCCGATTACATGAAGCTTGATGTGAAGAAGGCAGCTAAGCAGTTTGAAAGCTTTCAGGGATTAAGACTCAAGCTGCTTCATATACCGGGCAAATATACAATCATTGATGACACCTATAATGCAAGTCCTGATTCCATGAAAGCCAGTATAGATGTTTTGGATGAGATAGAGGTTTCAAACGAGGGAAGAAAGCTGGCTGTGCTCGGCGATATGTTTGAGCTTGGAGAAAACAGTGTTAAGTATCACACTGAGGTCGGAGAACATCTTGCCGGCAAGAATATAGATGATCTGATTGTGGTAGGTGAGCTGTCGCAGCATATAGCTGATGCGGTTGAGGCTTCGGATTCGGATATTAAGTGTTACAGATTTAAAGATAACGGTGAAGTTGCACTATATCTTTTATCGGTAATGCAGCCGGATGATATAGTTTTGATCAAGGGCTCCAATGGTATGCATCTTGATGAAATTGTATCAAATATGCTCGGATAGTTAGTGCACGCTAACCCTTGAAAATACGTGGTTTTTAAATAACTCCAACTTGACTTTAACAACTTCATATGTTACCATATAATACAGTAATTGTAATCGCTTTTATATGGTAAGATTTAATGATTGCGAAACTTGATAAAGATTATTTAGTTTCGCAATTATTTTTTAAAAAAGATAATAAGTTGGCATAATAATATGATTATTATATGCGGGCTTATAGGAGATTACATTATAAATATAAGGAGGAGTATTATTATGAAATTTGTTTGTACTGTATGCGGATATGTACATGAGGGAGATGCAGCACCTGACTTTTGTCCTGTATGTAAGGCACCTGCTGAAAAGTTTAAGGCACAGGAAGGTGAGATGACTTGGGCATCTGAACATGTAGTTGGAGTTGCGCAAGGCGTAAATGAGGATATAATCGCTGATCTTAGATCTAATTTTGAAGGAGAGTGTTCAGAGGTAGGTATGTATCTTGCTATGGCAAGAGTTGCATATAGAGAAGGCTATGCTGAGGTTGGTATGTATTTTGAAAAGGCAGCTTTTGAAGAAGCAGAGCATGCAGCAAAATTTGCAGAGCTTCTTGGTGAGGTTGTAACAGATTCCACTAAGAAAAATCTTCAGATGAGAGTTGATGCTGAGAACGGAGCAACAAACGGTAAGACTGATCTTGCTAAGAGAGCTAAGGCTGCTAATCTTGATGCTATACATGATACTGTTCATGAGATGGCAAGAGATGAGGCAAGACACGGAAAGGCATTTGCCGGATTACTTCAAAGATATTTTGGTTAGTAAAAAATAATATATAAGGAGGACTTTTACTATGGATAAGTATTTCTGCAACCCATGTGGCTACACCTACGACCCTGAGGTAGGAGATCCTGAACACGGAATAGCTCCGGGAACTGCATTTGAAGATTTACCTGATGATTGGGTATGTCCAAACTGCGGAATTGATAAGAGCATGTTCCAGAGATGTATCGAAAATTATAACTAATAATTTTCACTACATAAAAAAGACTGTCGCGAATTTTTTTGCGACAGTCTTTTTTTGTTATTATGCGCAGAGCTGCCGAAAGGAATATGTCAGCTAAAGCTGACCGGCAGCTCGCACACGAGTAGGGGGCGATTACATCTTCCCTACTCGAATTATTATTCGCACGTCCGCGTAATGAAAATTGTCACTTCGTGACACGCGGGCGGCGCGGCGAGTAGGGTGCGATTACATCTTCCCTACTCGATTTAGAATCTGCAGAGCTGCCGAAAGGAATAGAAAAAATGTTAGTATAAAAATGCTACTATCATTGAATTTTTTTGCGCTGTTTTTGAAATAAAAAATTTGAAAAAAATATAATTCTAAAATATTAAAATATTTTTTATTTTAGTTAGTATTATAACGATACTAACAAACAAAAAATTATTTTTGTTTTTTTAGGAGTAAATTACTTGTGCAATTTTTATATTTTTTGGAAATATTATTTACTTCCTTTGTTAAAATTATAAGAAAATTTTTTAAAGGCTTGCAAAATAAAATAAAAAAGCGTAATATCCTATTTGTAGCAGACATAAGATAGACATAAAGATTTATGATACAATTCAAATTTTATACGGAGGAAAACAAAAATGGCAGTTAAGAAAGCAACAGTAGATTCAACTATGGCAAAGGTAGAAGCAGCTAAGGCTGAGGTTAAGAAGGAAGCAGCTCCAGCTAAGGAAGCAGCAAAGAAGGCAGCACCTGCTAAGAAGGCAGCTCCAGCTAAGGCAGCAGCTCCAGCAAAGAAGGCAGCAGCACCTAAGAAAGCAGCAGCTCCAAAGAAGGCAGCTCCAGCAAAGAAGGCAGCACCTGCTAAGAAGGCAGCTCCAGCTAAGGCAGCTAAAGAGAACGTAGTTATCGAGTTCGCAGGCGGACAGGTAGCAACAGCTGATATCGTTGCTAAGGCAGTTGCAACTTCAGGTAAGAAGTCAATCAAGGAGTTAAACGTATATTATCAGCCAGAGACTGGTATGGTTTACTTCACAGCTGATGGAGAAGAAGGATCATTTGCTTTATAAGAAATTCTTTCTTTGAAATTAAAAAACACCCTCTGCTTATGCAGAGGGTGTTTTTGGTTATACCGGATTGAGTAATAAAATAATTAAAGCCTCATACAAGATACACGCATAGCACGCTGTCGCTTAACGCTATGCTTAGCATCTGTCTGAGGCTTTAATTATTTTACTACTCCCCGGTCTAACCAACACGCTTCGCGTGGATAGATTAATTTACTATGAGATTTATATTAAAGCAAAAATTTATTTTGTTAAGTAGAAGAATGTATGAATTGGATTATTAAGTTAATATATTTGTATATTGATTTATAATATAGGATTTATTAAAATAAGATTATCAAGTTGTGATTTATTATAACTTAATAAAAGTATTTGCAAGAGAAAATTAAATAACGTAAAGGAGGAGTGGGAATGGCAGAGAAAGACATTGCCGAAAAACTACTTGAGGATTACAACGATGTTTTTGCTGACATCGTAAATGTACTTCTATTCGACGGACAAGAAAGAGTAAATCCTGAATCTCTTACAAATACTAAAGATAAAAGTCAATATAAAGCAGATGATAGTGTTCTACACGAACAGGAAAGAGATGTATCAAAATTCTGGTCTGAAGGTAAAATCAGAATTGCTTTGTATGAACTGGAAAATCAGACAGATGTGGATAACGATATGCCATTTAGGGTTATAGGCTATGATGGTGCGGCTTACAAAAGTGAGACATTAGACGAGGAGTTAAAAGAACGTTATCCGGTAGTAACTCTTGTATTGTATTTCGGAGAAAAAAGGTGGAAGAGATTTTCACTATATGATTGTCTTGGAGACATACCGGAATACCTCAAGCCATATGTCAGTGATTATAAAATCAATGTATTTGAGATTGCATATCTGACTGACGAGCAGGTTAAGAAGTTCAAGAGTGACTTTAAATTTGTAGCTGATTATTTTGTACAAATGAGAAAAAATAAAAATTACATAGCGCCGAGAGAGGTTGTTAAACATGTAGATGAGGTTTTAAAACTAATGCAGGCGCTAACTAAAGATACACAGTGGGGCGACAGTATTGAAGTAGAAAGGAAGGGAGTAGCCCATATGGATCATTATTTTAGTGATCGAATTGCAGAAGCAAGAGAAACAGGTAAGTTAAAAGGCAGAATTGAAATGTGTCTTGAGCTTGGACTTTCTGTTTCAGAGATTGCAGAAAAAAATGGTATGTCAGAGGATGAAGTTTCAAGTATTATTGAAGAACTTGAAGCTGAAAAACTACAAAAGAAAAATTAAAAAAGCTATGGGTGTATTTTTTGAATGAATTTCATAAAATGCACCCATAACTTATAATAAATAATTAAATGTAATTATAGACTTCTTGATTTATCTGTGCAGGCTTTCATGGCTTCGATGACGGAGCTGCGGAAGCCTTTTTCTTCGAGTATGCGAACCGCTTCTATTGTTGTGCCGGCAGGAGAGCATACCATATCTTTTAACTCACCCGGATGCTTGCCGGTTTCTATAACCATCTTGGCACTTCCCAAAACTGCCTGTGCCGCAAACTTATATGCCTTGTCTCTTGGCATACCGTCAAGTACAGCTGCATCAGCCATAGCTTCAATAAACATAAATACATATGCAGGAGAACTTCCACTTACGGATACGACAACGTCCATAAGATTTTCTGATATTTCTTCTGCGAGTCCGAAGCTTGATAGCAGTGACATTATGTATGAAAATTCTTCTTTGTTTACAAGTGAGTTTTTACAAACTGCAGTTATGCCTTCGCCTACAAGAGCAGGAGTGTTTGGCATGGTTCTGACAAGCTTTACATCAGAACCGATTCTTTCTGCAAGCCAGGCAAGAGTTTTTCCAGGTGCAATTGTTACTACAATCTGATTGGCTGAAATTGTATCTTTTATCTCAGCGATAACTGTTTCGTAGAACTGAGGCTTAACCGATAAAAACAGTACATCGGAATTAGAAGCTACTTCTTTATTTTCAAGAGTTGTATAGATACCGATGCTATCTGATGCTTTTTTGATTGCTTCTGCTGATGCATCTGCTGCGATTATTTCATTAGGTGTAATACCTGCATTATTTATAAGTCCTCCGATTATGGCTTTGGCCATATTGCCACAGCCTATAAAACCTACCTTGTATTTCATTTTTTTATTCCTTTCATTATGTACTTTTTTATAGTGACATAGTTCCTGTTTTTATGTCACATAGTATGATGCAGTGCATGTCCCATGTCATGTCTATTTTGCTTTTCGTCTTAAGAATCTTTTTTTCTTTTCTATATCATCGAGCATGTATGACCTGACTTTTATGGCAACGTTTGGTTTGTCGGTTATGATACCGTCCACATGATTTAAGATACATTTTCCCATGTTGCGTGCACGGTTTACTGTCCAGACATATACCGGTTTGTTATAAAGTCTCATACGTTTCATAAAACCGGGAGTTGCTATCTTGTAGTAAGGTGATACGAAGTCAGCATTGCATGCTGCGAGTCTTGTCATAGGGAAAAACTCGTGAAGCTTGGTTTTGAGTGAACCACCTTTACGACCAAGTAAGAGTCCGGTTTTTATGTAAGGATCATAGTCGTGAATTGCTTTGACTGTGCTGTCGATAAATGATTTCATCATAAACTCATCATAGCGGTAAAGTCTGGTTACCATATCTATGACGCGCTTTTCATAGCCTGATTCTTTAAGCTCTATATCGAGTTTTATTTTGCCTTTGCATAACTCGAGTACTTCAGATAGAAGTGGAACGCGATAGTATTCTCTTGAGGTTATGCTACACAGCTTGTCATAGGTAAGTGAAGAGATTTCTTTTCCGTCTATTTCATCATCATGAAAAACTATAAGCTGATTGTCCTTGGTTTTTCTTATGTCAAATTCTACGTAGTCGGCTTTTAATTTGATGGCAATTTTAAATGCCTCTAAAGTGTTCTCGTGGTGTGCGAGTTCACTTGCACCACGATGCGCAATTATAACAGGATTCATGTTGCCTCCTTTCACTAAAACGTCATATGGTTACTGGTCTGTACCACGAAGCTCTATAATCGGTGAGCCCTTTCCGTTTATGTAGTCACCGGTTATGGTTACGGTTCCGATAGAATCATCTCTCGGAATCTCGTACATTATATCCAACATAAATTTTTCGATTATTGCACGAAGAGCTCTTGCACCGGTTTTCTTTTCCATAGCTTTTTCAGCAATTGCTTCATAGGCTGTGTCATCGAATTTAAGATTAACCTCATCTAAAGCAAGAAGCTTCTGGTACTGTTTTAGGATAGCATTTTTTGGCTCCTTCAATATCTTGACATACATATCCTTGTCAAGTGCATCAAGTGTAAATATTACCGGGAGTCTTCCCAAAAACTCAGGTATCATACCGAAGTCTCTTAAGTCTTCAACAGTTACCTCTTTCATAAGATTAGGTTCATCATCAAATCTGTCTTTGAGGTCGGCATTAAATCCCATAGAGGACTGCTTGGAAAGTCTTTCTTTAATTATATCCTCGATATCAGGAAATGCACCGCCGCAGATAAATAAAATGTTTTGAGTGTTCATGGTTGTCATCGGTGTCATGGCATTTTTGCTTCCTGAACCGACAGGTACTTCAACCTCAGCACCTTCAATTATTTTAAGAAGTCCCTGCTGAACCGATTCACCGCTTACGTCACGGCTTCGGGTTTCCTTCTTTTTGGCAATCTTATCTATCTCATCGATAAATACGATTCCGCGTTCGGCCTTTTCAACATCATTGTCGGCAACTGCAAGAAGCTTTGAAAGAATACTTTCCACATCATCGCCTATGTAGCCTGCCTCGGTGAGGGAGGTAGCATCGGTTATGGCAAGAGGTACATTTAAAAGTTTTGCAATTGTCTTTACAAGATATGTCTTTCCACAGCCGGTAGGACCGAGCATGAGCATGTTGGATTTCTCAATTTCTATTTCATCCATGGTGTTGGTGATAACCCTCTTGTAGTGGTTATAAACCGCAACCGAAATTGCTTTCTTGGCATATTCCTGTCCGACTACATATTCATCAAGCATAGCCTTGATTTTATGAGGTGCCGGTATATTTTCAAGAGTAAGAGGTGCTTCCTCTTCCTTTTCCTCTTTCTTCTTTTTCTTTTTTACCTTCTGGGATTTTGGAATATCATCAAATGGCATAAACTGCGACATGTTGATGTTCGGCATATGAGATAAATCTATAAACTGCATCTGATTACTGTTAAATGCATCGAAGCTTTTTTGCATACAGTCATTGCAAATGTGCATGTTGCCGGGAAGCGTGATAAAAGGACCGGCAGTGGATTCCGGCCTTCTGCAGAGATAACAGTAGGTTTCGTAGTCGTCGTTGTTATCCTTGTTGTCTTTTTTCTCTTCATCTTTTGTTTCTATATCGTCTATATTATTTGCCATGTTTTCCTCCGTAAAAATAGCTTGATTTTTGCTGGTGATTATTATTATACCACGAAATATTACAAGTGCAAATGGAAAAGAAAGGCTGACTAATTAAGGAACCCTTTTATCATATTGAATCTCTGACGATCGGCAGGGGAGAGGGATTCCTCGATGACCTCCATAAGCATTTCAGTTTCGTTTTTGCTGAAGTTCATATTGCGTCGGTTTAACTCCTGATTTATCTTCATGATTTCAGGAAGAAGCTCCTCGACAGATTTGTTTTTACTTTTTTCTCTTATCTCCATGATAATTTTAAGCTTGACCGGATCTATACCGGACAACTTTTGATTATTCATAAGGTCGGGTCCGGATTGGAAGCTGTTGTTAGAGTTTTCAACTTTTTCATCCGAGGTTCTTTGTGGATTGAAGTTGGATTTTTCTTGATAGTAATTATTTCGATTTCTGTTATCTTGGTTAAAGTTAACTTGGTTTTGGTTATAGCCGGATTGCTGGTTTCTTCCATTGTTATTTCTTTGCATAGGATTAAAGAAGTTATTGTACATGATAAACCTCCTGATTTTATTGTTCGTTGTCCAATATATTTAAAACACTTTCATAAAGACTATCTGATTCGTTTTTATTATTCGAATATGTATCATCTTCATGAGAAGAATTGTTCATGAATTCATCATAGAGTTTGCTGGCTTTTTCGTAATCTGAAGTGGAAGAAGAATTGTTTTTTGTAGCAGCACTCATATTAAACATTTTTATCATTTCAGACATTTTATTTATATCATTCATATTATTAAAATTCATTGAGAAAGGATTGTTCGAATTATTTCCGGAACTATCGTTTGACGCAGTATTCATAGTGTTCATCATATTCATCATTTTACTCATGTTTTGAATGGATGAAGAAAAATCACCGGGCATAAATTTGCACATATCATTTATCATATCCTCTGTGCTTTTAGGATGGCAGTCAAAGCCGCAGTTTGATATGTAATTTTTGTCATTGAGAGAATTTAAAATGGACATGAGCTCCTTATATTTTATAAGCATGACAAGCATCCGCTTGTAGGGATAATCGACAAACGCGACTATGGCTTCAAGCAGCCACAATGAATCATCAGATATTAACTTATCCAAAGGATGCATTTTATTCATTGTGTTAAGACCAAACATATTTTTTCCTTTTTACAATATATGATATGAAGCATTTTTTTATTAATTATAGAAATAAAGGCTGCCGCATAAAGCAGCAGCCCCATTTAAAAATAAATATGATTAGCAGCCACATCCGCCATTGTTGCCACAGCAGCAAAGGAGAATAAGGATAATCCAGATACAGTCACATCCGCCGCCAAATCCATTGCCGCCAAATATACCATTGTTGCCGCCACAGCAGCTAAGCAATAATAAGATGATGATTATGCATGAACAGCTGTTATTTCCGCCAAAGCCGAAACCGTTATCACAGCCGCATCCACACTGAGTTGCAGATAAATCACTCATTGTTTTAGCCTCCGCTTTAATTCTTTATGGTATATATTATTCAGGTTTTTGGGATGTGTTAAAAAAGTTTTTTATTGTGTGATTGTTTTGCTTGACTGAGGAATAAAAGAAAGATAAAACAAGAAAAATAAAAGAAAATAAAAGAAAGTAAAAGTGAATAAAAGAAAATAAAAAGCTTGATGTAGTTATTTGTAATGTTTATAAATATTGACAAAACTACAATAAAAGTTTATAATTATGAACATTATAAAAGATATTTTTCTTTGGATGATAATTATATTTTAGGAGTTTTGTAAAGAGTAAAAGGAGCAAATAAATATTATGGGGAAAAGTAAGGTCGTGTTATTGCCACAGACACAAAGAATATTAGAGCAAATGGGTGACCAGATTAGACTTGCAAGGCTAAGACGTGATATCTCTGTTGAGTTGGCAGCAGAGCGTGCAGGAATAAGCAGGACTACTTTGTGGCAGATAGAAAAGGGTTCACCTTCTGTTGCCATAGGTGCTTACGCAGCGGCACTTCATGCATTAAATAATATGGATAAAGATTTGCTTCTTGTTGCAAAAGATGATGAGCTCGGGAGGAAGTTGCAGGATTTGGGACTTGAGACAAAAAGGAGAGCCAGTAAGAAGGAAGATTGGTAATGATTATGGAAAATCAAAAAATAATATATGTATATGAAAATTGGAGCAGCAATCTTCCTAATCTTATAGGAAGATTATATGTAGATAAGGCAAAGGGAAAAGAAAACTATTCCTTTGAATATGATTCTTTATGGCTGTTGAATAAAAATAAAAAATATATATTGGATGCTGATTTGAATCTTTACAGTGGAAGACAATATACAGCCGTTGATAAAAAAATGTTTGGCATTTTTTCTGATTCGTGTCCTGACAGATGGGGACGGCGACTAATGCAAAGAAGGGAAAATATAATTGCAAAAAAAGAACAAAGAAAACCACGAAGCTTAACTGAAAGTGATTATCTGCTCGGAGTCTATGATGAGTCACGTATGGGAGCATTGAGATTTTCTTTAAATGAGGGCGGAGACTTTTTATCCAATGATAGAGACTTTGCAACTCCTCCTTGGGTTTCTTTAAGGAAGCTTGAGGCAGCATCACTGGCATATGAAAAGGATGAATCCGGTTTAGATGACAGGTGGATTAGTCAACTGATTGCTCCGGGGTCATCACTTGGAGGTGCGAGACCGAAGGCATCAGTTGAAGCACCGGATGGCTCTCTTTGGATTGCAAAATTCCCATCAAAAAATGATGAGTATGATATCGGTGCATGGGAGATGGTAGCACATGAGTTAGCAGTGAAATGTGGACTTAATGTGCCTGAGGCCAAGCTTGAAAAATACAGTAAAAACGGTTCAACATTTTTAACAAAAAGATTTGACAGGGAGATAAAAAAGAGAATTCATTTTTCTTCTGCAATGACTATGCTTGGAAGAAATGATGGAGAGGATGGTAGTTATCTTGAAATTGCATCTTTTTTGAAAAGTCAGGGTGCAGCCCCTAAAACTGATTTAAAGGAATTGTGGTGCAGAATAGTTTTTAACATGTCTATTTCAAATACAGACGACCATCTAAGAAATCATGGATTTATATTAGAGAAAGAAGGATGGAGGCTTTCTCCGATGTATGATGTGAATCCGGTTCCTTATGGTGATTCGTTATCCTTGTACGTTGATGAAACTGACAATACTATTGATTTAGATTTGGCATTGAGTGTTGCAAATCAGTTCGGATTAAAGCAGGATGAAGCAAAAGAAATAATAGGGAATATATTGAAGGTTGTTTCGGATTATAAAGACATAGCCAAAGGTCTGGGAATATCACAGGGAAGTATAGAATATATGGAGCGGGCTTTTTGGGGTATAACTACAACGAAGAACCACTAAGAAAGTGGTTCTTCGTTATATTTATCAAGTAACGTGTCAGTATCAAGTACACTTGCATGCTGGTTTATGGCTACGGATATAATAATATCCCGCCTGTTTTTGGGATAGAGAGGAGCTAATTGACTTAGTTCCAAAGCTCTTGTTGTCTCGCGCATTGAAAGACCGGCACCTATACATAGTCTTAGGACTTTATCGCGGCTGGGATTACGTGTGCCTTTAAATATCTGATAGTAGTATGATTTTTCTATACCACTCAGGTTTATAAGATCGGAATCTGTCAATGCCTGAACTTGTGGAAGCGACCGATAATACTTTATAAATGTTTTATATTCATCTGTTATTTTTGGATTTGACATAAAGCTTTCCATAGCTTTGGTATCATTGATATGGGAAAGGATATCATTTAGTTTTTTTGTCGTAGATTCATCTAACATATTTAATGCCCCTTGAAAGTGATATTTATTTGTGATAACTTATATCTTGATTTCTATTATATACGAATACCAATACTGATTCAAGAAAAATAAGTTGGACAATATTTTCATATATAGATATTACAACAGAAAGACTTATGGATACTATGGATAAAATTAATGTGGAAGAAACAAAAAACTCTATAAATACTGTCGGTTCTTCAATGGATTCTCCAAACATAAACTTAAGAGATATAAAAAGACTGGAAGACATCTGCGAGGGTGCTTTGTATCAGGAAGTGAAGCGGTTAAAAGATGGAAAAAGTATAGTTATGGATAAGGAAAATGAGAAGCTATACTATAGGAAGGAATTGACCGTTTACAATATTTCTGTATTTGATTATATAAAAAATAACAAGTGCAAATGGATTCCTGAGATAAAGGTCTTTTGGGAGGAAGAAAATAAGCTTATATGTATAGAAGAGTTTATAGAAGGTAAAACCTTAGAAGAATATCTTGAGCTAAGACCAACATTTGAGGATAGAAAAAGAATACTTATGGATATATGTGATGGCATATCATTTTTACACTCGGCAAATCCGCCTATAATCCACAGAGACATAAAAGCATCCAATATAATGATAACAAATGAGGGAACAGTTAAAATAATTGATTATGATGCGGCAAAACAGTTTGTAGCCAATAAAAGTAAAGATACTGTACTTATGGGTACTCAGGGTATAGCTGCGCCCGAACAGTATGGTTTTGGTCAATCAGATGAGAGAACAGATATATATTCCATGGGAAGGTTGATAGAGAGAGTCTTATATGATGTGCGAGATGCAGAAAAGATAATATCAAAAGCAACCAGAATCGACCCTGCTCTAAGATATGGCAGTATAGCGGAATTACGAAATCATATAGAAAGGTTGTGGAATCCGGCCATAAGTAAAAGTCTTCGCAGAAAGCTGACTTATGAGAAAGTTGTAAAAAGCAGAGCATTTAAAAGAGGAATGGCAATCTCTATCATAAGTTTGTTTTTGATAGTTCTTATAGTTGGTGGAATAAAGCTTTTTAAAACATATATATATCCTACTCAATTTATATACAAACCGGCATATGAACGTGGTGTAAAAGCCATGAATAATGAAGATTATGAAACTGCGATTGAAGAGTTTTCTTTATGTGAGGGCTACAAGGACAGTGAAGACCTTTCTGAGAAATGTGATAATATAATTTCATATGAAATGCATAAGAAAGATGCGGAAGATAAGATAGATGTTTTTTGGGAAACGAAAAGTAAAGATGATTTGAAAAAGGCTTTAATAGCGATAAAACTAATACCTGAATGTGATGGAAAGGAAGATGTGGATGAGATTTTTCAATCATTTTGTAAAGAAGTAGAAGATTATATTGAAACATGTATTGAAGAATATAATTGGGATAAAGCAAAAGCGCTGTATATAGCATTGTACAGTTGTGGATATGAGGAAGCAAAAGACGGCGATAAGGAGGTTATATACCAACAGGCAGAATATAATGTTGAACGTGAAAAATATAAGTATGCACATGATTACTTTGCTACAATATCAGGTTATAAGGACGCAGATGACAGAGCAACAGAATGTGAATATCAATATGGTCTTCAATGCATGGAAGATGGAGATTATACCAAAGCTGTGGATACTTTTGAAACGATATCGGGATATAGTGATGCAGATGAGAAAAGACTTCTGGCAATGTATAAGTATTGTGACAAAATGAAAGAAAAACGAGATATGACAGCTAAGAAATATATGGATATATTATTGGAAGAAAACTATGCCGGAGCGTTGGAATTATCTGAAGTTCTTTATGCCTGGCATGCAAACATTACTCTGTTAAACGGCGGTTGGTCCGGCAATACGAGAAGTATAGAAATAAAAGTTAAGCTAAAAGGTGGACCATTTCTTGAAAATGCAAAAATAACAGTAAAGGTATATGATGAAAATAACAAACTGGATTTTGAAGAAACTAAGGAAGATGTTGTAGTCGAAAGCGTAACGAATATGAGATATTCCTATGCTTATAGTAAAGGTGAATTGAGTGAAAGAACCTTTTCTGTCTATGTATATGATGGTGATGGCAATTTAATCGGAAGTAAAACACATTATGCGGATTAATGTAGTGGGCAGTGAGCCCACCAAATGTAATAATGTCTTTGATATAATGCTCATAGGGGTAAAACCTATGGGCGTTTTTTAGAATATAGATGATTATAGGTATATGAGGAGTAAGGAGTCAGGCGGAATGTCTAAGGTATGCCAATCATGTGACAGAGAATATACAGATTCGACAAACAAGAATTATATAAGACATACTAATATGTGCAGACTTTGCTATAGAAATTATTGCTATGCTATAGGTCAGACACCAACTAACTATGATAAATAAAGCAGGTAAACTATTTTCTGTCTGAAATGCCAAGTAAATAGTCTGATGAAACATTATACAGCTCGCATAATTTTAGAAGGTGATGGATTGGCAGCTCGTTTGCACCACGCTCATATCTTGCGTACATAGTCTGCGAGGTGCCAAGAATGTGGGCAACGTATTTTTGTGTATAATCAGAATCTTCGCGTAAGTCACGCATTCTTCTTATATAATTCATAGGCGGAAGTTCTCCTTTTTTAAATATAAATACCTAAGATTATTATATGTAGTAAAATTGTGTACTATTGAATTTAGTAAAGAAATGTACTATAATTATGATATTGTAGTAGATAAGTTTACTAAAGAGGAGAATGCTATGAGTAAACATAAATACATTTCCTTTGATGAATTTGTTGCGAATTCAGGATATAAGAGAGATACAGTAATTAAGAGATGTAAAAAGAATGAAATTCCGGGAATTACACAAAAGGGTGATGAGTATCTTGTGCTTAGTGGAACACGATATCCTTATAATATCCGCAGAAACAAATTAAATAATTCAGCCAAGAGAAGGTATATCCTATTAAAAGCTATAAGTGAATTCAAGTATATTTCTCATTTGGAATTAAAAATGGAAAAAAGACAATTTAGCAATATGATAAATGAATTATTAGAATATGGCTTTATTCGAAAAAATAATTTATCAAATAAATATGGTACTAATCCTTATGATTGCACTATTGAAGGTGAATCATTTTTGGATAATTGTAATACAAAAAAGGAACTGGCTTGTATTGCCGGAACTTTTGTAGGAGCAACTATAAGTGCTATGAATTGCTAAAATGTGAAAATCAAAGAGAGGTTTTTGAAGAAATGATATGTACTAAATGTAATGCAAATATTCCTAATGGAAAGAAATTTTGCACTAAGTGTGGAACTCCTGTTGTTAATATAGATGAAAAAAATCCAATGACTTCTAATTTGTATTTTGAAAGTGACAAATATCGTCGTCTTCAATTTAAAAGTAAAAGAGAGATAGATGAAAAAAGAAAGGAAGAAGAGGCGAAACAAAGGGAAAAGGAAAGGGCTGAAGAAGAACGCAGAAAAAGAATGGAAGAATACGATAGAGTAAAAAGTATGCTTTCAATGAACATAATTAAATGTCCTTATTGCGGTTCAAGTAGTTATACATATGAAAAAAAGGGATTTAGCGGTGGAAAAGCTTTAGCTGGTGCGGTACTTTTGGGACCATATGGGCTACTTGCAGGTACGATGGGCTCAAATAATAGTATTAAGAGATGTAATGTATGTGGTAGGACATATTAATAAATATTATAGTGTAAAAAATTGCAAAAGTAATGTGGAGGTATGTTGTTATGAAAGTGAATTGTTGTAAGTGTGGAAAAATAATGGATTCTGATGAAATGTTTTGTGGAGAGTGCGGCTGTAAGTATTTTATAATTGATACAGAAACATATGAGGCTGAAAAATGTCCATTGATTTTGATTGAGCATAAGTTGTTTGAACTTGATGGAAATGTAAAGCTTGAATCTTTATTTCTAAATGAATCAGATAAAACTATTGCTGCTTGTAAAGTGGTTATAAAATGTTTTGATCAATTTGGTGATGCAGTGGAAGATACCACTGCAAAATATATGGATTTATCTATTGGGACATACGAAACATTTGGAGAAACAAAAATAATTGATTTAAAATCAAATGAAACAAGAAAGGTTGAATTAAAAGTTGATAAAATTATTTTTGATGATGGAACTTCTTGGGAATGTAATGATGATTTAAAATTTATTTTGGCAAATAAAAATAAATATGAAAAGTTTATAAATAAATTGGAAAACCAACGAATGCAAATTGAAGAAAAAAATAATAACTCAAAAAAATACTATGATTTATTAGCTTTAAAAAATAAGTGGGTAGAAATATTATATAAAATAGAAAATGAGATTGGAGTATATAGTGGAAATGAGGATTGCGAGGATAATGTCCTTGAATGTTTAAGATCATCAAATGATGGAGTTGGATTGGTTGAACAGTATTTTAATGAGCTTACAACAATACTAGGTGGAGATTTAAATATTTTCATACCTGAGGAAATAAACTCATTAGAGACAGATTTATTTGATTTATATTTTGAATCAGATAATGAAACATGTTTCGATTGGCTATCTGAAAAGGAAGAGAAAAAAATAATGAGTATATAAGAACAGCTTTTTTGAAAGTTGCAGATGAATTAAATTTACATTTGCCTGCGATTACCTATATGCTTCATAATGGGATAACTTATGTTGGTGATGTGCTTCGTAATAATAGAATATTTTTTTGCGGTAATATAATACATTTTGGAGATGCTTTTTGCAAAAATAGAATCAACGATTTGCCCCAAAATCTAATTAATATTGAAAGAAAATCTTTTTCAGGAATTGATATAATTAGTTTTTCAAAAATGCCTGAAGGCTTAGAAAATATTGGAAATGCTGCTTTTTCAGGAAGCTATTTTTATAATAATGGTGACGAGGTGGATGTTGTTGAACTTCCAAGTTCATTAAAAAGAATTGGAGCTTATGCTTTTAATAAATCGTCTATAAAGACAATTATTATAAATTCTGATATTGTGTTTGAAAGTGGTTCATTGTCAGGTGTTGATAATTTGATTTTTAATATCGAAATAAAAGAATGTAAAAACTTTGAGTTTGATGGGAGATATTTGTATTCTTTGACGGGGAAAAATAAGCTGCTTATATGGTATAAGGGGGTACCTGAGGAGGATACCTTTTATCTTAATGACGTAAATGATGTAATAGATTACGATCCCGAAATTGATTCAAAGTATATAAAATACCTGGTGATAGAAAAATCTGAAAATGAAGAAGTTCAATATGGCGATATTTTAGGTGATTTTAAAAATCTTATAGCGGTTTATATAAAAAATAATGTTATATTATATAGCGATGATGATTATGATATTCCTGAGTATGACGAAGATTATTATGATAGTATTGATGAATGGAAAGAAGATGTAGAATATAATAAGGAACGTAGAAATCCAACATTATATTTAATTGAAAAAATGAACATTAGGTTGTTCTATGAAAAAGATATTTCTATTGAAGAAATGAAAAAGATATGTGAGAAAGATATACAGCTTGAAAATATAATCTGTAAGGAATATACAGACAAAGAATCTATAGAAAAAAAGATTAATGATACCAAAAAAGAAATTGTGGAAATAGACGATTTACTATATAAGTATCAAAGTGAGCTTAAAAAAAATGAAGATGAAATGAACACTTTCAATACAAAACTTATGCAGCTTCAAAAAGAAATTCAAAGACTTTATGATGAGAAAGCATATAACAATAACTATATTAATTTATTTAACAAATCAAAGGTTGAAAGAAAAAATAGCATTATTGATGAGCAAATAGTTGCAAATAATCAGGAAATAAGTTTTGTAAGAAGTGAATTAGAAAAGAAAAATAGTATAATTATGGAAATGCGGAATCGTTTTAATGTTGAAATCGAAAATTTAAAATATAACAAAAAAGATAAAGAATTTGAATTGCAGGTTTTGAACAGAGTTTGGTATAGGTTATATGATAAATAAGATAATTTCTTTACGCAAAATTTATTTTGATTTATGTAGAAACATATGATACGAGGTGAATAATTATGGATTTAAAGAAAATATTTTGTGATTTCGTAGCTGAATCAAATGCTATAAAAATTCAAGAAGGTTATAAACTTATGAATGGCGTATCTATCTATTACAGAGAAAAAGATAGTTTTATTGATTTAGAAAAAATTAATAAGGATGGATATAAGGTTTGTTATTCAGTGTATGATGCAAGAAAACACAATGTTAGTGATGGTGGGATGTATCTGAATTTTGATGATAATGGAGAATATTATAAAAGTGATTCTTTAAATGAATTAATAGAAATATTTTGTGAAAAATGTTGAATAAAGAATTGGAACTTCTTAATGCGATGAGATGTCTTTATTCGTGATAATGCTTTTTTGTGTAAAAAGCAAAATTATTATTTTTGATTTTGAATGATTTATTTGGAAAAATATGTAATTATTAAGCTTTATATTGAAAAAAATCTCCCATTCTAATATAATCTACTTGGAGAGGTGGAAAGGAAAACTATATACATGAATTACAACTTAATAAGGGAGAAGGAACACGAGGAGGATTTGAAGCGGATTAGTATTCTTCGGTACATTGATGATGACTTTATGTCTATATGTTTTGATGGATTTATAGAGGGTGCAGAATTTGTACTGAATACTATACTTGATAGGTCTGATTTGTCCGTTATCAGTGTCAAGACTCAGGTACATATTTCAAGCTTCGATAATCGGAGTATATGTCTTGATGTTCTTGCAGTTGATAGAGATAATAAGATATACAATATCGAGATTCAGCGTTCGGATAGCGGAGCTTCATTTAAGAGGGCGAGATATCATTCAAGTGCTTTAGATTCAAAGTACCTTATGAAAGGGAAGAATTTTTCCGAGTTGCCGGAGACATATGTTATTTTTATTACAGAAAATGATGTAATTGGTGAAGGTAAGCCGATATACTTTGTAGAAAGGATTGTTCTGGATTCTGATAAATCATTTGATGATGAGGAGCATATAATATATGTCAATGGAGCATATAAGGATGATGGAACAGAACTTGGTAGATTAATGCATGATTTCTTCTGTACTAATCCTGATGACATGAATTTTGATGTCCTTGCAAAAAGGGCAAGATACTATAAGGAAGACGAAAAGGGAGTGATGACGATGTGTAAGGTTTTGGAAGATATGAGAAATGAAGTAAGAGAAGAGGCGAGGGAAGAAGGAAGAAAAGAAGGAGAGCAACGAGGGCTTATCCTTGCATATCTTCAAAATGAGATTTCTCAATCATCCGTTATGAGAATTCTAAATATTACGGATGATAAATTTAATGATTTGGTTGCCTGTTATAATCAATAAAAACAATTATAATAATATGGTAAAAAAGCTGCGATTTTATGTCTTACATGAAACATAAAATTGCAGCTTTTTTATATAAAACTATATGATTAAAATATCTTACTTATCTCCATCTCTCTTCTGGTCAAGCATTGCACGAACCTGCATTGAAAGACCAAATAAGTGGATGAAGCCTTCAGCATCCTTGTGGTCGTATAACTCACCGGTTGTAAAGGATGCAAGCTCCTCTGAATAAAGCGAGTATGGTGAAGTAGTACCTGCCTTTATGATGTTTCCCTTGTAGAGCTTGAACTTAACCTCACCGGTTACACGCTCCTGAGTGCTCTCAACAAATGCCTGAAGTGCTTCACGAAGTGGGCAGAACCACTTTCCTTCATATATCATATCAGCAAACTTATCTGCGATAAGCTTCTTATATGCAAGTGTATCTCTGTCAAGGATGAGCTCCTCGAGCTGCTTGTGAGCCTCCATAAGAATTGTTCCGCCCGGAGTCTCATATACACCACGTGACTTCATTCCGACTACACGGTTTTCTACGATATCAACGATACCTACACCATGCTTGCCACCGAGTCTGTTTAACTCACGGATTACATCTGCAACCTTCATTTCCTTGCCATTTACTGCAACAGGATTACCCTTTTCAAATTTAACGGTTACATATTCAGCTTCATCCGGTGCCTTTTCAGGATGAGTGCCGAGTACAAGAAGGTGATCCCAGTTTGGCTCCTGTGAAGGATCCTCAAGCTCGAGACCTTCGTGGCTTATATGCCATAAGTTTCTGTCACGGCTGTATGAATGTGAAGCATCAAACGGAAGGTCGATGCCGTGTGCCTTACAGTAAGCAATCTCGTCCTCACGTGACTGCATTGTCCATTCAGGCTGTCTCCAGGTTGCGATAACTCTGATGTCAGGTGCAAGAGCCTTTATATTAATCTCAAAACGTACCTGATCGTTACCCTTACCGGTAGCACCATGACAGATAGTAGTTGCGCCTTCTTTTCTTGCGATATCTACAAGCTTCTTAGCGATAAGAGGTCTTGCAAATGATGTGCCGAGAAGGTACTTGTTTTCGTATACGCAGCCTGCCTTTACGCCCGGCATAACGTAGTCCTCACAGAACTCATCTATTACATCAAGTATGTAAAGCTTTTCTGCTCCTGAGTACTTTGCTCTTTCCTCAAGACCATCAAGCTCGCTTTCCTGTCCAACATCAATACATACACATACAACGTCAAAATCATAGGTTTCCTTTAACCAAGGGATGATAGCAGTAGTATCAAGTCCGCCTGAGTATGCAAGTATAACTTTTTCCTTCATTTTAATTTCCTCCTAAATTATTATACATTTCAGATAAGAACTTTCTTATCATGATTTTTCGATTTGACTGTATTTTGAAAATGAATATCTTTATTTGCAGTCACTGTACTCGATTATATACTATCAAAGATATAAATGCAATTATTTTTTTAACAAAATATGCATAAAATAATGAATAAAATACATAAAATATGCATAAAAATGTATAAAATTAAGAGAAAACTTAAAAATATTCAAAAAATACTAAAAATATATTGCATATTTGTCGATGCAGTTGTATAATGAGCAAAGTTTATCCTATTTAATAGGAAGTATCCAAGAAAAATTAAATTGGCTTGGATAAATTATTTAAGTGTATAAGCAGGTACTTTGAAGACGCAGGTACTTAGCGAGGTATTGTCGAGCTTAGTACCTTTGCGTCTGAGAGTAGCGAAAGCGTGCCTGCGATATACTTAAATAATTTATCCAAGACTTGAAAGAGGTAAAATTATGAGTACAAAGGTGTACATAGACGGACAAAGCGGAACAACCGGCTTACAGATCTTCGACCGAATCGGTGCGCGTACGGATTTGGAGCTTTTAAAAATTGCAGAAGATAAAAGACATGATATCGATGAAAGAAAGAAGTTTTTAAATGAAGCGGATATCGTATTTTTGTGCCTGCCGGATCAGGCTGCGATAGAATCGGTTTCACTGATTGAAAATGATAATGTAAAGGTAATAGATGCTTCCACGGCTCATCGTACCAATGATGACTGGGTTTACGGATTTCCGGAAATTTCAAAGGAGGCAAGAGAAAAGATTGCAAAGGGAAAAAGAGTTGCCAATCCGGGCTGTCACGCAACGGGAATGATTTCTACAGTTGCTCCACTGGTACGTATGGGGATTCTTCCGAAGGATTATCCGCTAACCTGCTATTCACTCACAGGTTATTCCGGAGGCGGGAAGAGTATGATAGCTGATTACGAGTCGGCTGATAAGGATGAAAAGCTATTTGCTCCGGGTATCTACGGACGTACACTTAAGCATAAGCACATTCCGGAGATGCAAAAGGTAACAGGACTTCTTTATGCACCTTGCTTTTTACCGGTAGTAGATGATTATTATAAGGGAATGGCAACTACTGTTATGCTTCAGAGCAGACTTTTAAATGGAAAGCCGACAGCTAAAGAAGTTTGTGAGAGACTTAAGGAATATTATAAGGATGAGTTTTTTATTAAGGTAAGAGATTTTGAAGAAGAAAAGCCTGGAACCATATATGCCAATGCTTTGGCAGGAACCAATAATCTTGAAATCGCGGTATATGGTCACGAGGATCAAATCGCAGTAACAGCCATCTTCGATAATCTCGGAAAGGGTGCCTCCGGTGCTGCAGTTCAAAACATGAACATAATGTTAGGACTCCCTGAAGAGACAGGTTTATGCTGACAGAAATTATACTGTATAAATAAGTATATATAAACTAAAATGCTTGTACATGGTATGTACCATAAAAACTATAAGCAGGTACTTTGAAGACGTCGGTACTTAGCGAGGTATTTTACGAGCTTAGTACCGTTACGTCTGAGAGTAGCGAAAGCGTGCCTGCGATAGTTTTATATGGTACATATCATGTACAAGCTAGAAAGAAAGGACGATGAATTATGAAGATAATAGATGGCGGCATAACAGCTGCAAAGGGATATAAATGTGCCAGCATGCGAGTTGGCATTAAGCCATCCGGAAGCAACAGGGATTTGATGTTTCTGGTAAGCGAGGTACCGGCAACCTGTGTCGGTACATTTACAAGAAATAAGGTTAAAGCAGCTCCTGTTAAATGGGATATGAAGCTTGTAAATGAAACTAAAAAAGCTCAGGCAGTTGTAGTAAATACAGGTATAGCCAATGCCGCAACCGGCGAGCAGGGTTTGGAGAGCTGTAAGCTTACTGCAGATGCGGTAAATGAGGCTATGGGTATAGCACCTGAATATGTGGTTTGCGGTTCGACCGGTGTCATTGGTCCACAGCTTCCTATAGAAAAGATTGTAAATGGTGTAAAGGAACTTTCGGGTAAGCTTTCTGATGCACCTGAGGAAGCGGAAAATGCAGCTAAGGCTATTATGACTACCGATACACATAAGAAGGATATCGCAGTTGAGTTTGAGATATCAGGAAAGACCTGCCGTATCGGTGCTATGTGTAAGGGCTCGGGTATGATACATCCAAATATGGGAACCATGCTCGGTTATCTGATGTCGGATGTTAATATTGATTACGATCTTGCACTTTCTACATTGCGTGCTGTGATCGATAAAACCTTTAATATGGTTTCCGTTGACGGTGATACCTCAACCAATGATACAGTGATTTTTATGGCAAACGGACTTGCTTCGAATAATGTGATAGATGACAAAAATACTGACGACTACAAAACATTTTATGAAGTACTATATACAGTGTGTGAGTTCCTTGCAAAAAATATTGCTGAGGACGGAGAAGGGGCAACAAGACTTTTCACCGCACATGTAACCGGTGCTCCTGATTATGAAACAGCAAGAATTATTGCAAAGTCAGTCATCACTTCAAATCTTACTAAAGCGGCAATATTTGGTAAGGATGCAAATTGCGGAAGAATCTTCTGTGCGATGGGGTACTCGGGTGCAGAGTTTGATCCTGATAAGGTAGATATAACCATGGTAAGTGAGGCAGGCTCAATCAAGCTTATTGATAAGGGCACACTTCCGGAGTTTTCAGAAGAGGAAGCTTTAAGAATTCTTGAGCCAAAGGAGATAACCGCAGAATGTGAGCTTCATATGGGAGATGCGGAAGCTGTTGCATGGGGTTGCGACCTTACCTATGATTATGTTAAGATAAACGCAGATTATCGTTCATAAGATTTTGTGATATAATGCTTGGTGTTAAATCTGAACTTATAATATGTACTATTAATTATAATATTGAAAGAAGAGGAATATAAAATGACTAACAATAATTCGATGGATGCTGTTCTTGCCAAAGCACAGACACTTATAGAAGCACTTCCGTACATACAAAAATTTAACGGAACCAAGGTTGTTGTAAAATACGGTGGAAGTGCCATGGTTGATGAAAACTTAAAATATAATGTTATAAAGGACGTAGCACTTCTTAAGCTTATCGGAATGAAGCCTATAGTTGTTCATGGCGGTGGTAAGGAGATAAGCGCATGGCTTAAAAAGATTGGCAAGGAGTCTGAATTTATAAACGGACTTCGTGTAACTGACGAGGAAACCCTTGAGGTTGCCGAGATGGTTCTTTCAAAGGTAAACAAGAGTCTTGTATCACATATGCAAAAGCTTGGACTTCGTGCTGTTGGTATAAGCGGTAAAGATTCCGGTATATTAAAGGTAAAAAAGAAATTCAGTGATGGAAAAGATATCGGATATGTAGGTGAGGTTACAGAAACTGATCATACTCTTATCGATACCCTTATCGAAAATGATTTCATCCCTGTAATTGCACCTATAGGCTACAGCGAAGAAGATTTCCACGGCTACAATATCAATGCAGATGATGCAGCCTGCGCAGTAGCTACAGCTATCAATGCAGAAAAATTGGTATTCCTTACAGATATAGAGGGAGTATTTATGGATCCTGAAGATAAATCCACTCTTGTATCAGAGATGACTATAGAAGAAGCTCAAAGCTTTATAGATAAAGGTGTAGTCGGAGGTGGAATGCTTCCAAAGCTTTCCAATTGTATCGAGGCTATGAAGAACGGAGTATCGCGTGTCCATATGCTCGACGGACGAGTAGAGCACTGTCTACTGCTTGAGTTCTTCACTGAGAAAGGTATCGGAACCGCAATAGTAAGTAATTAAATTTCGGTTTGTCGAGGTGATAGTCGGCAGGATATAAAGGGTGTAACTGCCGGAGTGAGTTTTCTTAAGGGTGCTTATCATATATAAGGTCTTCGAAGGACACGCT
>CACWQH010000007.1 GCA_902762955.1 uncultured Lachnospiraceae bacterium | reverse complement strand
ATATAAACAACTAACCAAAGCAAATCCTTTACTATGTTTATATCTTCCGGTTTTCTTTCCGTTTTCTTTGTTTCATTATCATTTTTTCCGTCAATACCTTTTTTTTTCTTTATAATTTTTTTATCTTTTTCATTTTTATTATCTTTATCTTTTTTCCTTTTTTCATTTTTATCTATTTTTTCATTACCGACATCATCTTTAAATTCATTTTTATCAACTATTTTATTATCTGTTGATTCACTTTCTGTTTCTTTTATTTCCGTTTCTTTTATTTCCGTTTCTTTATTTTCATTTTCTAATAATTCACTCATGTCATTAAGTCTCCTGATTAAATTTAAGATAATAAAGGCTTTTCCAAGCTTATACGTCCTAATTTTCCGCTTCTGAAATCATCTAATAACAGATTTGATGCTTTATCGAGATCAGCCTCATTACCCTTTTTTATACATTTTCTTAATATTGCTATATCTGACAATATTTCAAAATTTACTTTATCTATATCAATATTATACCTATCTGATAAAGTATTACAATAATTTTTTTTCAAAAAATCAATCAATTCCAGTGCAATTTCGCTCTTTGTAAGAATGTCATCATTTATTGAACCGATATATGAAAGCTTCAAACCTATAGCTTCATCTTCAAACTTTGGCCAAAGTATGCCGGGAGTATCAAGAAGTTCAATATTTTTATCAATTCTGATCCACTGTTTTCCCTTTGTAACTCCCGGTTTATTGCCAACCTTTGCAACAACTTTTTTAGAATAAGAATTAATAAAGGTTGATTTACCTACATTAGGTATTCCAACCACCATTGCACGAATCGGTCTTCCTATTATGCCTCGTTTTTTATCTCTTTCTATTTTTTCCTTACAAGCTTCCTTGACCTTATCGGTTATAATCTTCATGCCTGAATTTTTTCTTGAATCAAGACAGAGAACAAAAAATCCTTTTTCTTTAAAATATTCCTCCCATTTTGAAGTAACAACCGGATCTGCCAAATCCGTTTTATTTAATAAAATTAATCTATATTTGTTTTTTGCAAGCTCATCAATATCCGGATTTTTACTACTTAAAGGAACTCTTGCATCTAATAGCTCTATAACAATATCAATCAGCTTAATATCTTCCTGCATCATACGTTTAGCTTTAGTCATATGACCGGGATACCATTGAATATTTACATTTTTTTCACTCATATAGTTTCACCTGCTGTTTTTATATTAATTATATTTCATTAACTCTATTTTACTTTTTTCTTATCAGCTTTAGGTTTCAGAATCCTGACAACCTTACCTTTAATCTCTGTTTTACTGATTTTACCGATATTGATGTATCTTGAATCCTCACTATTATTTACATTATCTCCAATTACAAAATACTCGTTTTTACCAAGCGTTATACCTTCAGCCGCAATTCCCGGATTTATAATATTGGCTGTGATAGGGCAATCCTTTAATTCGTCGCCATTTATATATATTTTACCGTTATTGATATGAATAGTTTCTCCCGGTAAACCAATTACTCTCTTGATATCATAATATGAATCCGAATCAACTTTAGAGTATACAACTATATCAAATCTTTTTATATCATGAAATCTGTAATCTAATTTGTCGACCAAAACAGTTTGACCATCCAAAAGGGTTGGTGACATGGAAGGTCCAACCACTTCAACTGTCTGAAAGCAAAATGTTACAAATGCATAACCGACAATTGCAGCGATAAAAATCAAAATAATCCAATTTAGAATTACTCTAAAAAACTTTGATATTTTACTGTTTTTCATATTCTAATCACCCTAATAATCATAATTAGTAAAAATGACTGGAGTTATTAGCTCCAGCCATTTTGATTTGCAAATACTATTTTACAAGCTCTTTAACCTTTGCTCTCTTACCAACTCTATCACGTAAGTAATTAAGCTTAGCTCTTCTAACCTTACCTCTTCTGATTACTTCAATCTTCTCAATAGTCGGAGAATGAAGCGGCCAAGTCTTTTCAACACCTACACCGTTAGAATTCTTTCTAACTGTAAATGTTTCTCTGCAGCTTCCACCCTGTCTCTTAAGAACAGTTCCTTCGAAAGCCTGAACTCTTTCTCTGTTACCTTCTTTAATCTTAGCATATACCTTAATAGTATCACCTACATTAAAATCAGCAACTTCCTTAATCTGTGCATCCTCGATGCTCTTAATTATTGCATTTGCGCTCATTTGTGTGACCTCCTAAATAATTTAGACGTTCTTATGCACGTTCTGCACAGAGGACCATCCGATTTTTCACAACTATGATAATATAACATAATAAAATCAATAAATCAAGTAAAATCTACATTTTTTTATAGAAAAATGTTTTTAACACTTCAAAGCCCAAATCCTTTGACTTCAATATCTGTTCTGTACTTCCTATAAACAATATTCCATCTTTCTTTAAAGAACGATTAAATTTCTTATAAACATCATCCTTGGCTTCATCAGTAAAATAAATAACAACATTTCTGCAAACAATCATATTTACATCATTAAAATATGCATCTTCCAAAAGATTATGTTTTTTAAAGCTTATTCTGGCTTTTAATTCATCAGAAACCTTAAAATTACCATCATCAATCTGTTTAAAATATTTGTTTAAATATTCTTTTGGGAGATCAACCAGACTTTTACTGGAGTAAACTCCTTCTTTGGCAAATTTAAGCACTTCATCATCAATATCTGTAGCTATAACATTAAACTCATTAAAATCAAGATGCTTTGCCAATATCATAGCTATTGTATATGGCTCATCACCTGTTGAACATGCAGCACTCCAAATAGTTATTTTTTTACCGAAATTTTGTATAAGATAAGGGATTATTTCCTTATCAAAGGTTTCCCATTGAGCCGGATTTCTATAAAACTGAGAAACATTAATGGTTAAATATGTAACAAAGGTATGAAGCAGATCAACATCCTGCTTCATACCTTTGAAAAAATCTTCAAAACCACTAAAGCCCTTACGAGCTATAAGAGACTCAATTCTTCTTTTCATCTGGCGTTCCTTATACAAATCAAGATTAATGTTTGTAAGCTTATAAACATCTTTCTTAAATTCATTGTACTCGTAACCCATATAAACACCTCAAAGTTAAATCATATATATTACTCTTCTGAATCCTCAGCTGTTTTCTCAACGGCTGCATCCTCAGGAGCTTCTTCAGGAGCTTCTTCAGAAGAATCATCAGCGGCATCCGATGAACCACTGTTAAGTGCTTTAATACTAAGACTTATCTTCTTATCTGCTTCCTTAAAATCAACAATCTTAGCAGTTATTTCCTGACCGATTTTAAATACATCCTCAGGCTTTTCAACATGCTCGTTTGAAATCTGTGAAACATGAAGTAATGCATCCACACCCTGCTCAAGCTCAACAAAAGCTCCAAAAGCAGTCATTCTTGCAATCTTACCTGTTACAACATTGCCAATAGCATATTTTTCACTTGCATTAGCCCATGGATTTGTATCATCAAATTTGAGACTAAGTGCTATCTTATCTCCATTTATCTCTTTGATAAAGGTCTTAACCTTTTCTCCAACCTTTACAACGCTCTTAGGATCATCAATTCTTCCCCAAGACATCTCAGATATATGAAGTAAGCCATCAGCTCCGCCTAAATCAACAAATGCACCAAATGGTGTAACATTCTTAACAGTTCCTTCAACTACATCTCCAACCTTTATTGAATCAAAGAGCTTCTTAGAAGCCTCTGCTTTCTCAGAAACAATAAGCTTCTTTCTGTTACCTATAACTCTTCTCTTTTTAGGATTGAATTCAGTAAGAACAAACTCAAGCTCCTGTCCCATAAACTTATCAAGATTTTTCTCAAATGTATCTGAAACAAGACTTGCAGGAATAAATACCTTACATTCATCAACCGAAACACTAAGACCGCCTTCACGAACCTCAGTAACAGTACCCTTAACTACTTCCTCATTATTGAAAGCTTCTTCAAGCTTTTCATATGATTTCTCAGCAGCTACTCTCTTATATGAAAGTAATACCTGACCTTCGCCATCATTTGTCTTAATAACCTTTACTGTTATAGGATCACCTACATTTGCTACTGTAGTTAAATCAAGATTAGGAGTATTTGAATACTCGCTTCTTGTAATTATACCATCAGACTTATATTGAATATCAACTATAATTTCATCAGGCTTAACATCGATAATCTTACCCTCTACAACACTACCTGTCCTGATTTTGTTTTCATTTTCCTCTGATTGTTTTAATAACTCTTCAAAACTTAATTCCGACATACTGTCATGAACCTCCTTAATAATATTATTTGGGGTAGATGCCCCAGCCGTAATACCTACCCTCTTAGCGGATTCAATAACAGCTAAATCCAAGTCAACGAGTGTCTGAATATAGTAAGTATTCTTGCATTGTTTTTTGCTTATTTCATAAAGCTTTTGTGTGTTTGAGCTATACTTACCACCTATAACTATCATGGTATCGACAGAAGCCGCAAGCTTCTCGGCATCTGCTTGTCTTTCGCCTGTAGCATTACAGATGGTACTATAAACACGAATATTATAATCTTTTTTTTCAAAAAATTCAACTAATTCTTTAAATTTTCTGTTATTAAATGTCGTTTGAGATACTAAAACCATCTCATCATGTAATTTATCGGCATATTCTTCGGCTTTGTTAACAGAATCAATTATTATCGGAGAATTGTTGCACCAGCCTATTATTCCCTGAACTTCCGGATGATTTTCATCGCCTGTAATAATAATAGTTTTACCTTTTTTGCTTTCCTCATCGACAATTTTGTGAATTTTTTTGACAAAAGGACAGGTTGCGTCTATAAGCTCAAAACCGGAATCTTTGATTTTATCATAGACTTCTTTTCCGACTCCGTGTGAACGGATTACAATCTTATAGTTAACGCCATTTTCTTTGTTATCTGCAAGCCTTTCGAGTGCATTTTCATCTTCTATTATCTCTACACCCTTTGATGCGAGGTCATTAACAACCTCCTCATTGTGAATTATAGGACCATAGGTGAAAACTCTCGTGTTACCGTCACTGTTATTTACCTGTTCATATACTGTATCCACCGCCCGCTTTACTCCAAAGCAAAAGCCTGCGGATTTTGCAATTATAACTTCTCTCATAGACCTCACCAAATCAAATCAACGAAATAATCTTATCTACAACCTCTTCGATAGTCATATCAGATGTATCAATTAATATTGCGTCCTCAGCCTGCTTAAGAGGTGCTATATCCCTATGCATATCCTGATAATCTCTTTTTTCTATATCTTCCTCAATCTTACCAAGATCAGGGGTTTCACCCTTTTCAACAAGCTGGTCAAATCTTCTTTTTGCCCTGGTATAAACTGAAGCTGTAAGATAAATTTTAAGTTCTGCATTTGGAAGAACAAATGTACCTATATCTCTTCCATCCATGATAACATCATTTGATGCAGCCAATTCTCTTTGAAGATTAAGCAGCTTTTCTCTTACAACCTTCTTTGTTGCAACCTTTGAGGCCATATTACCGACTTCTTCACGTCTAATAGTTGTACTAACATCTTCATCATTAAGATATATATGCTGAACCCTGTCAACATATTTAATTTTAATATCTATATTATCACATGCGGCTTTTACTGCATCATCATTATCAGAATCAATATCATTTTCAATTATATATAAAGCTATGGAGCGATACATGGCTCCGGTATCAACATATATGAAGCCTTTCTTGTCCGCTACCAGCTTTGCTATTGTGCTTTTTCCTGCTCCGGCAGGTCCGTCAATTGCTATATTCATTTTTTTTCCTCCTGTATATCAAATCAATGTGCCAAGGCTAACGCAACATACCACATTAAACCATTCTTGCAGTACTCCATGCAATCTGAAGATTAAAGCCCCCGGTAAGGGCATCCACATCAAGCACCTCGCCTATAAAGCTCAAGCCTTTAATTTTCTTACATTCCATAGTTTGGGGATTAATTTCCTTAACACTTACCCCGCCTTGAGTAATAATTGCCTCATCAAAGCCTCTTGAACCATTTATGTTAAAATCAAAGCTCTTTAAAGTCTTTAACAGCACTAATCTTTCTTCCTTAGTTACGGAATGTACCTTTTTATAGGGATCAATGCCGCTAATGTCTATTATAACAGGTATAAGGCTTTTTGGAAGCAGATTATCAAGTGCATTTTGAAAATTTTTATTGTTATTTTCTTCAAAATCCCGAAGCAGCCTTGCGTCAAGCTGTTCTTCATCAAGGGCAGGCTTTAAATCAATACTTAATTTAAGCTCTTTATCATAATATTTTGTAAGATAGGATGAAGCAGAAAGAATAACAGGACCGCTTACTCCAAAATGAGTAAAAAGCATCTCTCCGAAATCCGAATATATTTCCTTTCTCTTTTCCTTCTTCATTGCTGTAAATGTTACTTTAACATTTTTAAGTGATAGTCCCATTAAACGTTTGCAAATATCCTCTTCTTTAACAACAAGAGGAACCAAAGCCGGAACCGGTTCGGTAACTGTTAATCCAAGTTCTTTTGCCCATCGGATCCCGTCCCCCGTGGAACCGGTACGCGAATAAGAAAGTCCACCGGTTGCAACAATAACCATATCCGAAGTAAGAGTCCTTTTCTTATCCTTTTCGTCTATATATTCTACTCCTGTAATCTGATATATTATCTTATCTTTATCAGATTTTCTTTTTGCATAACTATTATCCTTAACTATATCGACGCTTTCATCTTCAACTGTATCAGCCTCATGATATTCCCTGTAATTTAATCCTGTCACACAGCAATTAAACAAAACCTCTACATCAAGCTTTTTTAATCTGTTGTAAAGTGCTGCTATCACATCAGAAGAATGGTCTGAAACAGGAAAAACCCTGTTTCCTCTTTCAGTCTTAAGCTTTAGTCCAAGATTTTTTTCAAAAAAGTCTATTGTATCAGCAGAATCAAAATTATTAAATGCACTGAACATAAATTTTGAATTGGTCACTACATTTTTAAACAACTCATCCTTATCGCAGTTATTGGTCAGATTGCACCTGCCTTTACCTGTGATAAAAAGCTTCTTTCCGGGCTTCTCATTTTTTTCCAATATAATTACTTTCTTACCGCTTTCAGCCAGCTTAATGCCCGCCATCATACCTGAGGCACCACAGCCGATTATTATTGTATCGTACATTTTATCTCCAAAATTTATTCATGATTTTCAAATTTATTATCCGGTTCTATTATTTCAACTATATCAGGATTATTATCCTTTAAAGGAAGATAAACTATAAGAAAATATAATAACGGAATCCATGCAAGGGTTATAAACATAAAAAAGGTAGCTGATAGTTTAGAAATTATACAAGCAGTGATATATGCAATAACAGTAAAAATAATTATTGCACCCATAACCTTTCGGATGTCTTTTCCATGTGTTTCTGTTTTCTTTAGCAGTCCAAATCTGCATATCAAGGTAAGAATAAGAGATCCGAGCGCTGTAATTATATACATTCCTACCATCGCAAAGAAGCTCACCGCTCCTCCAACAACAAAAATACCCAAATTAACAAAAGGTCCAAAATCATCGCCGTCAACATAAAAGTTATCCACCATACTCTTTCTTGCAAAAAGATGTATGCCAAGCACTCCAAGGCAGCCGCAAGCAACCCAGTATATCAGTATAATATATAATATAACTGAAGCAAGAACCCTTTTATTTTTCATAAATCAATCTCCCTAATATTCAAAGTGCTGTCACAAATTCTGTGACAGCACTATAAAAATCATATTACACCGGATATGTTTTATCCTCTGTATTTGCAAGTGATGCATCAATTCCGGTCTCCTGAGCTTCTCTGTACTTGAAGAACTCAGTTGCAACCTGTGGGAACAATGCATATGAAAGAACATCCTCATCCTGCTTCTTATACTGAGCCATTTCTTTTTCAAGCTTTTCAAGCTGTGGCTCGATATCATCTGCAGGTCTGTAGGTAATCGGCTCCTTCATTCCAAGGCTGTCAAGAGCCATCTTCTGAACTTCCTTATCCATAGGCTTAACTGTCTGACCATATTTACCTACAAGTAAATCCTTTGATTCCTTTGTCATCATCTTATATCTCTTACCGGTAACTACATTTAAAACTGCCTGAGTACCGACAATCTGTGATGAAGGTGTAACAAGAGGCGGTTCACCAAAGTCCTTACGAACACGAGGTACTTCCTCTAAAACCTCATCAAACTTATCTTCAGCATGCATTTCCTTAAGCTGTGATACAAGGTTAGAAAGCATACCGCCCGGTACCTGATAAAGAAGAGTCTTAATATTAACTCCCATTACCTTTGGACTTAAGAGTCCGGACTCTAACCACTGCTCACGCAAAGGTCTGAAGTAATCAGCTATTTCAGCAAGTTTAGTCTGGTCTAAACCTGAATCAAACTCTGTACCCTCAAACGCCTTAACCATAACCTCTGTAGCAGGCTGTGAGGTACCGAGTGCAAGTGGTGACATAGCAGTATCTATTATGTCACATCCGGCCTCAACTGCCTTCATGTAAGTCATTGAAGCCACGCCGGAAGTGTAATGTGTATGAAGCTGTATAGGAAGCTTTGTACCCCCTTTAAGAGCTGTAACAAGCTTTGTAGCTTCAGTAGGAACAAGAAGACCTGCCATATCCTTGATACAGATTGAATCTGCACCCATCTCTTCTATCTGCTTTGCCATATTCTTCCAGTAATCCATAGTATATGCATCACCAAGAGTATATGAAAGTGCAACCTGGGCATGTCCTTTTTCTTTATTTGCTGCCTTAACGGCAGTTTCAAGATTTCTGATATCATTTAAACAGTCAAATATTCTTATAATATCAATACCGTTTGCAATTGACTTTTGAACAAAGTACTCAACAACGTCATCTGCATAAGGGCTGTAACCAAGTATGTTCTGACCTCTGAAAAGCATCTGAAGCTTAGTCTTCTTAAATCCATCCTTTAACTTTCTAAGTCTTACCCATGGATCCTCCTTTAAGAATCTAAGACAGGCATCAAATGTAGCTCCACCCCAGCATTCTACTGAATGGTAGCCGATTTCGTCCATTTTATCTATAATCGGGAGCATCTGCTCTGTAGTCATTCTTGTTGCGATAAGTGACTGATGTGCATCACGCAATATTGTTTCGGTAATCTTTACCGGTTTTTTTACATCTGACATTTCTTTCCTCCTAACTAACTCTTTTACTTTACAAAATATATAGTATTATACGTTTTTATTTTAACTGACTCCAAAGATTGCAAGGAAGGTACCCGCGGCAACCGCAGTACCGATAACTCCGGCAACATTTGGTCCCATTGCATTCATAAGAAGGAAGTTAGTAGGATCAGCCTCTGCTCCAACCTTCTGTGAAACTCTCGCAGCCATAGGAACTGCTGATACACCGGCAGATCCGATAAGCGGATTAACCTTGCCCTTCGTGACAAGACACATCAGTTTACCAAACAGTACACCTGCGGCAGTACCGAAGGAAAATGCGATAAGTCCAAGCAATACTATCTTTAAAGTACTAACCTTAAGGAAAGCCTCAGCACTTGTTGAAGCACCTACGGAAGTACCAAGCAATATAACAACTATATACATCATGGCATTTGAAGCAGTTTCTGTAAGCTGCTTAACAACGCCACACTCTCTAAATAAATTACCGAGCATAAGCATACCAACAAGCGGTGCTGTAGTCGGAAGTATAAGAACAACTACCAATGTAACTATGATTGGGAATAAAATCTTCTCAAGCTTAGTTACAGGACGAAGCTGTGCCATCTTAATCTTTCTCTCCTTCTCTGTTGTGAGAAGCTTCATGATAGGCGGCTGAATAACCGGAACAAGAGACATATACGAATATGCTGCAACGGCTATAGGTCCCATAAGAGTACCACCCATTCCAAGCTTTCCTGCAAGGAAGATTGATGTAGGTCCGTCTGCTCCACCGATAATTGAAATTGCGGCAGCCTCCTTGCCATTGAAGCCCATAAGGAAAGCAAGGAAATATGCCGAATATATACCGAACTGTGCCGCCGCACCTAAAAGGAAGCTCGCCGGATTGGCTATAAGCGGTCCAAAGTCCGTCATAGCACCGACACCCATGAAGATAAGCGACGGTAAAATACTCCATTCATCTAACTTATAGAAATAATGTAATAATCCACCCTCCTGTATAATACTTGGAAACATATTAACCAAGAACATACCAAAGGAGATAGGAACCAATAATAGTGGCTCAAAGCCTTTGGCAATCGCAAGATACATGAATATAAAAGCAAATAAAATCATTATATAATGCTTCCATGTCAAGCTTGCAAAGCCTGTCTGCTCAGCCAGATTTTTAAGAACGTCCATAAAACTGCTCATTTAAGCTGTTACCTCCTGTTTTAATAAATGAAATCTTTCGAAATTACTAATTCAAAGTTGCCAAAGTATCTCCGGCCTCAACCGAATCACCTGCAGCAACATTGATGCTTGCTACTGTTCCATCTTCAGGTGCAACAACTTCATTTTCCATCTTCATAGCTTCAAGTATAAGAATTACTTCGCCCCTCTTAACTGATGCTCCGACACTTGACTTAATATTTAAAATCTTACCCGGCATAGGTGAAGAAACAACTATGCTTCCGGCTGCTCCGCTTGCCTTAGGTGCTGCTGCTGGTGCAGGCGCTGCCGCTGGAGCTGCTTTAGGTGCAGGCGCTGCTGCTGGTGCACTTCCTCCTGATACTTCTTCAACAGCTACATCATAAGCTGTACCATTTACTGTAATTCTATAATTCTTCATTTTTATTTCCTCCTGATTTTTATCAACAATCTTATTAACATTAGATTAATTATCTGGCTCTCTTAATTGAGCGTACCACCAATCTGTCTTTGCTGCTTGTATTACCGTTTGCTGCTTCATATGCGTAAATTGCTGCAGTTATAACAGCAACCAGCTCCTCATCACCGGCAAGATTTTCATTTCCGGCAGGAACAAGTGAAGGTATAGGTGCCGGTATTGATACAGGCTTATCATCACCTTCATCTTCCTTATTCTTTTTGCTCTTTCTGTCAAAGAGTTTAGGAAGATATTTAAACAATGATATTATAAATGAAATAAATATCAATACAACAAATACTGTTCCCATACCAAGAAGTGTATTCATACCGGCCTGACCCATAAGCTCTTTTTTGGAATAAACAGCCGATACAACCATTTCTTCAGGTGTATATGGGTATAAGCCTAATTGATATTGTGCATCCTTCTTGATAAAATCATCAAGATTTGTTACACCGTACTGAGCAAAGAACACATCCATAAGTTCTTCAGTGGTCATGCCATAGTAAGCTGCCATCTGTTCAAACTGGGCTCTGTAATCATCCGGGTTTATACCAGCAAGATTACGATCGAGTTCGATGTAATAATCAGGATTTTCAACATATTTAATTGTTATTTCCACATCACGATTTGCGGCATGATTTATAACTGTAACCATAACATAATCATCCGCATTTTCAATTGTATAATCAATATTAGCCAAAGCATCCGGTCCGCCGGTCTGATAATAGCTTACAGGTGTTTCAAAGCTTTCAAACTCACCTACTTTATCATTATTTACAGCCTGGTCGATGCCCTTAACTGCTGATTGCTCAAAATCAGTACCGTCGGTCATATAATAATCCTTATATTCATCCTTGACCTTATTGTACTGCTCAAAGTAATCCATAGTCTGAATAACTATTTCAGTTTCATCATAATCAAATGGTTTTTCTTTTTCCTCGGAGCATGCAGTTAAAGAAAACATAACAGCTAAAATTGAAAATACCAATAAGAATTTTCTAATTTTCATTATGCTATTACTCTCCTTTCATTAAACTGTTCCATGCTTCTTAAAAGGTCTTACATCCTCTTTTGTAAACAACATATCAAGAGCAGCAATCACGCGCTTTCTTGTTGCATCCGGCTCAATTATATCATCAATATAACCACGCTTTGCAGCCGCCATTGCACTTGACTGAAGCTCAGTATATTCTTTCTTAAGCTCTGCAATTTTAGCTGTTTTATCATCTGAAGCGGCTATATCGGCATCATACATAATCTTAACTGCCATTTCAGGATCCATAGTTCCTATCTTTGCTGTCGGCCAGGCATATACCATATCAGCACCGATTGACTTGGAATTCATAACAGTATAAGCTGTTCCAAATGCCTCGCCCATAACTACAGTTACCTTTGGAACTGTAGCATCAGCAAATGAATAAGTAAGCTTTGCTGCCGCATCCGCAATTTTTCTTTCATTATCTACTGTTGCTACAAAACCATTGGTATTTACCAAAGTAAGAACAGGTATATTAAATGAATCGCAGAATCTTACAAAATCAGCTGCAAGATAAGCACCTTCAGCTGTAAGCTTTGAATCACCATCCTTAATCTGGTTAGCGACACATCCGACTGTCTGACCATCAAGACGGATAAATCCAACAACCATTTCCTTGGCATAATCCTTGTTTGCTTCAAAGAAAATGTTATTATCAGCTATATTTTGTATAACAGCTCTCGCATCATCCTTAAAGGAATCAAGATTTGCAATAACTCTGTTTAAATCATCATTACATTCTGCTATTTCTTCATCACCATTGTTTGAAGGGAGAATATCTATAAGATTTCTGATTTCGGCAAGTACTGCAGCATCATCCTCATAAACAGCTGAAACCATATCTGTATTGCTTGAAAGATATGAAGCTGTAGCAGTATCAAGCTTACCTGTATAATTATTATCTAAAGCATTAGGACTGTTTACAAACATCTTTGAGCCTTCAGCAGTCATAAATGTAAAATCAGATAATGCAGGAATAAGTGCACTACCTCCACCGCAGGTACCAAATATACCTGTAATCTGTGGGATTACACCTGAAGCCATAGTCTGCTTCATGTAAAGTCTTCCGAATGCTGTCATGGCATCTGTTGCTTCCTGAAGTCTCAAGCCTGCACAATCGATAAGACCGATAACAGGTGCTCCTACCTTCATAGCCATGTCATAAACCTTCGCTATTTTCTTAGCATGCATCTCACCGATTGCACCGCCAAGAACGCTTGAGTCCTGACTGTAGACATAAACTAATTTTCCGTTGATTACACCATAGCCGGTAATTACACCGTCTTTTGGAGAATCTGTTTCCTGCATGTTGAAATCTGTACTTCTGGCAGTTACATATGCGCCGATTTCAACAAAACTTGAGTCATCAAGTAAGGCATTAATCCTGTCACTTGCTGACAAGCTAAGTTTGTTACTCATTTTTAGTCCTCCGTTTATATTTTATTAGGCCCTTTATTTAAAATAAGACCAATTTCTTCCGAGTATATATTCTATTCTTTTTCACAAGAAAAATCAAGTAAATATTACAATAAATATGTGTTTAAAAAGGACAGCTCTTATTTACATATTTTATAGTACACGCATAGCACGTTGTCACTTAACGCTATGCTTAGCACCAAAAATGTGTAAATAAGAGCTGTCCCCCTAAACTTTTAATCAAATATTATATCTTCATCCTCCGGTTTGGTAACCCAGACTGCAAATACATTTATTATAAGGAGAAGAATTGTTATAAATATTATACCCGTTATATCAATATGTGATGTAAACTTCACTCTGTCCGATTCATCCTGTCCTGCAAACAGCATAAAATACACCATAAAATTCCCTGCAATAATTCCAATTATATTTCCTACAATTGCAGCAATAATGCTTACCATTACTCCTTCAAGATAGAGCATTTTATCAACCTGCTTTTTGCTCATACCAATTGTACGAAGTATATTTATTTCAGATTTTCTTATAATCATTTCTGAGCTGTTGGTATTTATTGTATTTATCATATAAAGAATAAATACGAAAATCAAAAATGTTACTATTGCTGTTTTAACAACCTTAATTGCATCCATAAATAATTGATATTCTTCAAAATAATTATCAAAGTAATATCCGCTGTCCTCGATAAACTTATCAAATTCCGGATGCTTTAATTCGTTTTTAAATTCAATCATTAGTGTATAATATTGTGAAACAGGTTTAAGCTCGTTAAGTATAGCTTTTTCCTGATCAATATTATATATAAGCATGCGTGTGAAGCTTGTATCCACTAAATTAAAGCTTATATATTCATCGAAAACCTCAGTAAACTTATCATAATCATTTATTTCTCCGGCAATTTTTACATCGCCATAGATAGTATCTCCGGGCTCTTTCTTTTCATCTTTATAAACAATTACATCCAAGCCATTCTGATTTATACTATATCCGTCTGATATCTGAACAAATTTGTTATATTTTTCCTCAGGAAATCCATAGCATAGATAAAACAAATTATTATCTGCATTACTTATAAAGGCTATATCTACTCGCACCATAGCATCTATCTCATTTGTCGCATTTATTTCATCAATTAAAAATTTTTCATCTTTTTCCGAATAAAACTCAACCGCACCATCGTATTTTCCAATCGGAGCCAGTAAGTCATACATAGTCTTTTTAGTTCCTGATATCGTAGTAAGTACCGCAGTTGCAAGAATTGTCCAGATTATTAAAGTTACGGTAAGCAAAAGAAATCTTTTCTTGTCACGCAATATGTTTTTATATGCATAACCTGCTTCAACACCGAAAATTTTGCCTATAACTATTCCTCTTTTTGCTTTAATTTTCTTTTCAGATAGTTTGTATTCATCGGTCATCCTTATTGCTGAAACAGGATTAATCTTGTAAAGTTTTTCCACAGGAGAAATCATTGAATAAAATGTCGCAATAATAACACTTAAAGCAGAAAAAACAATTGCCTCCGGTATCAGCTTTATCTTGTAAAAGCGACTTAGCTTAAGCGTCTTTTTAAATAATCCAAATACAAATATCGAAATTCCATGTCCTATAATAAGTCCGAATATTAGTCCGATTATGCTTAACTAAGGCTTCTCCGAGAATTATTACAATAATCTGCTTTCTGCTCATTCCAATACATCTTAATATACCGTAATCCTTGCTTCTTGTATGAACAGAAATATTAAAGGCATTTCTAATTATTACAACAGAAATAATTATTCCTATAAAAGCCAGAAGCATTAAAAATGCTCTGAAGGTTGTATAACTCAGGTCAGTTTCAGGCTTATAATATGCTTCTGCGGCTTCAGATAATTCAAACTTTTCAACATCATACACATTTGCAAGCGTTTTAAGACTCTCTCTTATATCCTTACTATCTTTAAATGTGACAAATACATAAACTTTATCGCTGTCATACACTTTATCATCAGACTTAATTAAAACAGCACCCATAAAGCTTGATAATAAATTATCATTACTTGTCGGAATCAGAAATTCTGTATCATATAATCCCGATACAACCTTAGAATTTTCAGTATCGGCACCAAAGCCTTTATCAATATCATATTTTGAGCCGATCGAACTTTGACCATTAGTTCCAAGCCAGCTTGGAATCAAAACAGAGTTTTCATTTTTAGGAAATGTCCCCTTGGTTATATTAAGTTTTCTTGGCATAGCCAAAAAATCATTTATGTATATTACGTCGTCCCGATTATCATCTATGTGTGCAGCCCATGCATAGGAAAGCTTGATGCCGGCAGCATTATCTTCTCCTCCGTAATAATCCGCCGAATTAACTATATCCTTTGCTGTCTTCCCGTCACATTCTATTATACCGTCACACATAAGATAATAATCCTTATAGTTTTCCTCTGCTTCCGAAAAATATATACTATATCCAATCGAAAATATAAGATATATAAGAATTGTCGAAACTATAACTCCGATACATGTTGTTATAGTTCTTTTCATATTGACCTTCATATATCTAAATGTCAGTAAAGATAATTTATTCATAGCCTCTCCTCGTCTTTAATAGTAATCTCCTACCTGTATTTCGCTGTCATCAGGCTTAGACATCCATACATTAAATATATTAATCGCTATAAGCAAAACCGCTGCAAAAATAATAACGCTCCATTTTACCGTAAAATGAATCTCACCCCATACCTCAAGCATAACATTGACTATATACCAGGAGCTTATCACTCCGATAACAGATCCGAGCACGGCAGAAATTATCGCCGTTAAAACAGACTCCGCATAAAGCATCCTGCTTTGCTGTCTTATACTCATACCGATTGCTCTAAGTGTATTAAGCTCATTTTTTCTTATAATCATCTCTGCACTTTTTATATTAATAATATTTACCATATACATTATAAGAAGAATTATTATTACAACTGTTACTATCGCCCTTACAACTGTCATCATATCTCTTGCCGAATCATAATCCTCGGTATAGCTATAGTATTCGTATGGCGAGGTCTTAATGAAATTTTTGAAGCCTACATGGCTTTTCCTCGGATTGAGCTTTACCACAAAATGATAATAATATGTCGTGTAATCATTACCGGCAGTGGAATTGTAATTTATATAATCCTCTGAAAAATAGATCTTATTAATATGCGTGCTGCTTGAATCAAGATTATATATAAAATACTCCGTATAACGTCCGTTAAATAAGTATTCATCCTTGGATTCCATAAATATCTTGTTTAATTCGGTAAATAAAATATAGTTGTCCTTAACCTTTGCAGATACATATAAATTTAATCCGTCATATGTATCACTCAACTTATAATTTTCGCCCGGAGTAAAACTTGAATCCTTTAAAACAATTCCCTCTATAACATCTTTTCTTTCACTTTTCTTATAATCACCTGTCATTTTAAGTATCTTACTGTACTCTGCATCGGATAATCCTACACAATATATTCTGTCATACTCACCGGAATTGACAAGCTCTGCATACATATCAACATAATAATCCGTACCGTCAACCTCAGAGTATTTATCAACGGAATTCTTAACATATTCAATATCACTAAAATCAGTAACACATATCTCGCCGGAATATTCACACTCAAGTCCCCACAGCCTTTTGTAATTATGTTCAAGCATGGAAAACGAACTGTAAATCCCAACCAAAAGTGCCGAACAGATTGTAAGTGTAGCTACAGAGATTATAAATCGACCTTTATTTCTAAGAGCATTTTTATAGGCATATCCTATTTCCACGCCGAAAAGCTTTGAAAACAATCTCCCTCTGTTAGGCTTTGATTTAATCCTTTTTACTCTGTTTGTCTTATATTCATCTGTCATACGCAGTGCATTTATCGGATTTAAGCGGTATAATTTTTCTATCGGTGCGACCATCGCATAAGCAGTTGTTACGATTACGGCAGCGATTGTAAATATCCATGCAACTGGTATAAACCTTATCCTGTAATAATCAGATAATTCGAGAATTCTCTTGAAAATACCAAAGCCAAGTACACAAAGTCCATGTCCTACAGCAATTCCGATAATAAGGCCGATTATGCTTATTATAAATGCTTCCCTCATTATAATCCCGATTATCTGCCTTCTGCTCATGCCTACCGAACGAAGCAAACCGTAATCTCTGCTTCGCTCATGTACTGATATGTTAAATGCATTTCTTACGATAAATATTGATGCGACCGCACCAATAAATGCAAATATCAAAAGTAATGCCTGTGCAGTAAGATAACTTAGCGAGGTTTCAGGATTATTAAACCTTACCGAAGCATCGGATATATGCCCTTCTTTTATATCAAAGGCTTCTTCAAGCTTATAATAATCTCCCTTTACATCATCCTTATTCTTAAATGTAACAAATACACAAACCTCATTCAGATCATATATTTTATCTCCATACAAGGTGAAGTTTCCGTCATTGAAAAATATAAGTCTGTATCCGGTATCCTCTTTTTTTACCGAAAAATCCTCTTTATAAAAACCCGATATAACCTTAGTGTCAATGTAATCCTTACCATCCTTTTCATAAGGAAGTTCTACTGTATCTCCGACATTTTCATTTGAAAATACTGACTTATCATATGAAGCTATAATGGAATTATCATTTTTAGGCAATGTTCCTACCTCAAGGTGAAACTGCCTCGGCATAGCAAAGAAGTCATTAATGTATATTATATCCCTGTTTCCTTCAGCGGCTACCCATGCATAAGAAAGCTCTACATCAATATCATTGTTGCTATCCTCATTGTAATAAGGCGATAGCTTAACAATTTCGCGAGCAGTTTTACCATCACATATAAGCACAGCATCATAGCCTAGGTGATATTCATAAAACTTTTCTTCAGCCTGTGAGTAAAAGGTGCTGTAGCCTATGGTAAATATCATATACATAAATACAGCTGATATTATAACCCCTATACAGGTTGTAATCGTTCTTTTGATATTGAATTTAAGATACCTGAATGTAAGTGCTGACAATTTATTCATAATACACCTCCGGTTTTCATTTACAGCATAAAACCAATTTATTTGGCGGTGTCACTTACAATGCTTCCATCCTCAAGATGTATAATTCTGTCTGCCATTGCAGCAATGTCCATCTCATGAGTAACCAGTACAAGCGTCTGCCCAGTCTCTTTTACAGCTTTTATAAGAAGAGAGATTGTCTCTTCACTGTTTTTCTTATCCAGATTACCGGTTGGCTCATCTGCTATTATGATAGCCGGTTTGTTAATAACAGCACGACCTATGGCAACCCTTTGCTGCTGTCCGCCGGAAAGCTGGTTTGGAAGATGATTTTTTCTTTCCGTAAGACCAAGAAGCTCAATAAGGTCATCAACCTCCTTGTCATCCACCTTGTTTCCGTCAAGCAATACAGGCATAACTATATTTTCTTTTACAGTAAGTACAGGGATTAAATTATATGTTTGAAATATGAATCCGATTTTTCTTCTTCGAAGTATGGAACGCTTTTCATCCTTAAGGTCATATATATTTTCTCCGTCAATTATAACCTGACCTTCTGTCGGAGTATCCACCCCGCCAAGAAGATGTAGAAGTGTTGATTTACCTGATCCGGAGGCACCGACTATGGCTGTAAACTCTCCCTTTTGAATAGTAAGATCAATATGATTTACAGCGGTTACAGCTGTGTCTCCCTTTCCGTAAATCTTTGTAAGATTATTAGCAATTAAAATCTCCATATTATATCTCCTTATATATCCGTTAAAGTATTTCAATTTGTCTATAATGGAATTTTAACACTATTTACTTACAGGTTCCTTACAAAATGCAAATTTATTTCTTACAGTTTTGTAAGATTATTTTAGTTTTACATATTTTTTTATAAGTTCTTATATCTTCTTAAAGCCTTTATTTTACTTAATTTGTCAGACTGTCTGATTTATATATTCTTTTATAAGTTCTTATATTTTAGTAATCATGTGGTGTAAAAATGGTGTATAAAAATTTTTTTAATGGTGTACGATTTGGTGTACAAATCAAGCACTTTTTTTGACATGTTCTCTGAATGTATATAACGCTCTTTCTTCTGTAGTATGATTATAAAATCTCATAGTGGTATAGCTTGATTTATGACCAAGAATATATTGCAAGACTGAAATATCCAAGCCCTCTCTTGAATACATTGTACAACCTGTATGTCTAAGTGTCTTAGGTGTAAACTCTTCTATCTTGTCTACTGCAATTTGATTATATTTATCAACCATATCACACATATTTTTTCTCAGAGTATTTGGAGAATAAACTTTACCCTTATAAGAGAATAAAAAACCACTTATTCCGTCTATACTCTGATTAGTCGTCTCACTATTAACAAGCTCCATTAATACATTAAACACATTGTCCTTTAAAGGTATTTTTCTGACATTTCTACCTTTTGTTTCAGAAATATGTAATCTGCCACATTTTTCTTTTTCACCTGCATAATGTATAATTTGTTTGTCGATAGTCAGCGTGCGATTAACAGTATCTATATCAGACCTTGTTATTGCAACACATTCTCCAATTCTTACCATAGTTTCACGCATAACCAAATAAATCCGATATAATTCATAATCATTTAATCTGAAAAACTCCATAAGAGCTTTATCTTGAGCTTTAGTCAAAGGTATTGTTTCTTTTTGACTTCCCTCAATATTATTAAGTGCTCGGCGACAAGGGTTTTTGTCTATTATCTCAAGATTATCAATGGCAAAATTAAAAACAGCATTAAGCACCTTGTTAAAAAATAATACTGTTCCATATGATAACCCTGCTTCTAAAAGCTCATTGTAATATGAAATAATATCGCCCCTGCATATATCAGCCACCTTCTTATGACCTAACACCGTACTTCTTATATTTTTATTCCATTCAGAAGTATAGTTGTCTTTAGTTCTTTCAGATAGTGGTTTACCCTTGTGACGCTTTAATTTGATATAAATATCAAACACATCATTAAGCGACATTTTCTTTGACTTAATAGAATTACCACGTTTTAAAATAATATTTATTTCTTCCTCTTTTTCTCTTAAGGACACATCATCTCTCTTCCCTTTAGGGATTTTGTCAAATTCAGTAAGTTTCCAACTATATACAGTCTGTCTCTTACCTGTCAAATCGGTAAATCTATACATATATCTACCGTCTTTTCTTTGACTTTCTCCCTCTCTTAGCTTTCTTCCTTTGTTATCTTTAACTGAACTCATTTAAATGCTCCTTTCTTAAACTGAAAGGGCAACTATGATATTTTAATTATAACATAATTGCCCTTGTTTTTATCATCAAACTACACATAATTTCTACTATTGATATAATCTTCAAATGCCTTTCTCTTAATCAATGACTTATTCCCAACATTTAAGATAAATTTATCTCCATCCAATCTAAGCAATTCCCTTATTCTGTTTTCGCCTATATTCGTATATTCAACGCATTCTTTTATTGTGATAGCGTATTTTTCCCATATAGGTACTTCATTTCCCATAGTCTCACACCCTTTCTTACAGCATAGGATATATATTGTCCTTTAAGAACTTGTCAAAATCAGGAAAATATATCCTCATATCCTGTTTATTTTTCCTTAACCAATATCTACAATCATCATTTGGTAAAAATTCATCTAAATACTCATTAATCAATGATAAGAATTCATCAACGGCACTATCTCCCCATATAGCTTTTATCTTGTATAAAGTATTCATAACACCGCTACCATAGAATATATGAGATATGCTATTAACTATTTCATAGTTCTTTGTTGACGAAGATTTTAAAACAAAGGTCTTATTATTAATACAGTTAATCAATAGTTGTGAATATTCCGTATCGCAATCCATAACACCATTATCAATAAACATAAATCTATATTTTTGCAACATAGTTGACGCTATCAGGTCTGAAAACTCATCATCTGATTTAATGCTCATAAATGCTTCACTTAACTGATGAGCATATTCATTTCTAAATACACCCTCAAATCTAACCCAATCATCACATTTAACAGCCTTATCATACTTAGTACCCTTACGCTCTATCTGTTCCCTTTTCTTGTCATATATCCTAAGTCTTGAATTACTTTTAGCAGAGCCTAAATATATAGTTGGTACTTCTTGACCTCTGAGAAAGCCGTTAAAGGACATATCACACCGCTTGTATAGTGTCTCATTTGTTTTCTTGCTCTTGTACTCTCTGAATACGGCTATCTTTTTATTCATCAAATGCTGATATATCATAGTTACATCTATATCCTCATTGATATAGTCAACAGTTAAATCAACCCTTGATAGTCTAACCGTATAATATTTATCCTTTATCTTCTGTAAGAATTCATAAGTCTTCAAGCCTGTTGCTTCACAGAGATAGTCCAAAGCCTGAGCACTAAACTTAATTACTACACCCATATCAATCCTATATTCGTGATAGGCTACAGCAAGGTAAAAGCTATGTTCTCCGTATGTAAAAGCATAGGTGTAACCCTCAGGAGCTTTCTTCTCCGTCTGTTGTTCTCCAAAGATTAAAACAAAATCCGAATGATTTTCAAACTTATAAATGATATTCTGAGCTATGTCTTGCCAATCATAAGCAGTTATATCCGACCTAAACTTCGGTGCAAGTTGTAGAACGATTGTAAACTCATCAATGCCTAATTTGAGCATAGTTCATCAACTGCCTTTCCTGTTTTCTCTGTACTTTGTTCGGGAACACCCGTGATTACATCACGGGCGTTCCGTTTACAAAACAGTAATATATCAAAATCTAAAAATGGGAACTGTACCAACTTAGGCTCAGGTGCAATAACCGGTTCTGTAAAAACACCCTCTCCGGTTTGGTAGTGTCTGTTTGGTACATCAACCCCTGCACCGAATGCAGTAACATAAGTTTGTTGCTCAGAATTTCCAAGTACAATCTTAAGAGGAATATTATCTCGGAGTGCTGTATCAATGAGGGTAGCGTCTGATTTTTGCATAACTAAGAACACAAAAAATCCTAACTGTCGCCCCTGTAATATAACCTCATATAGTAGAGCCTTAACCTTATCTCTCGTTTTCTTATCCTCAGAAGCGAGGACAGAAGCAAAAGAGGCATACTCATCTATTATGAAAATATTAGGTGTCATTCCAAAATCTGAATAATCAGCGTCAACCTTATCCTCTAATAGTGTTTTAAGCTCAGGCTTTCTTGCTCTCATTCGCTCGACAAATTCTTCCAATCCCTCAATTATACTTTCCATATCAACATAGGTTTGTTCGGAATTAACAGCAGAGCCTATAACAGCAAGGGACGAGCCTTTAGGGTCTGCGAAATGAATATTATAATCAACGCTCTTATTTAACATCTGCATAATTAAGCTATACAAGCTATAACTTTTTCCACTACCTGTCATACCGACTAAAATTGTATGCTGTAGTTTAACCATAGAACGACCATCTAAAAACAGCTTATACGGACTGATTTTATTATTATATTCAAGAAATGTATCAGAAGAATTAAATATCAATCTGTATGATACTGAGCCATCAATTAATTCATAAATATAATAATTATTGTCATCAGAAAGATAATGACGCTCAACTATATACTTACCAAGTGCTGATGATAAGACCGTATCGTCTAACTTTTTGTCAAATTTAAGAGCATTTTTAATCTTTAACCGACCTGATTTAAAATCCTTATCAAAAGATAAAACAATCTTCGGTAATTCGATTATGTTACCTCTTTTAATTCCGAAGCCTGCGTCTATCATTTGTAGTTCAAGATTATTCTTTATTGTCCAATGATTGACGAAATACTTAAATCCCCTAAGTATATGATTGCTAATAAGAAACTCAATAATGAGAATTAATATAATAATGCTTGACATAAGCCAAGCATAAATATTTAATTGATGTAATAGACCGATATTAATATCTTGGTTTATAGTCCTTGCGCCTAAACCAAGCGCAAAGACTATAAACCCAAATGTTAAGAATATCAGCCGAATAGACTGTTTACTTCTCAACTTTATTTCGCCCCTTTCGGTTGAAGGACTTCGCAATCCTGAAATCTAAGTAACAAATCAAATCCCAGAACATAAGAATGCTCTTCATCAAAATCAAGAAGTCTAACATAGTCACCTTTTTTTACTTCATGATTACGATTAAGAATGGTTACATCAAAATTCTGATATACATTATTCTCACGAGGATTACCACTCTTATCTATCCCGTAATCCATATCATCTTTCATTACCGTTAATGTAAGATTTAAACCATCAGGAAGCACTCCTTTTTTATCTGTATAAGGGCGAACAGAAGCAACTCTATATTGATTGTGTGTAGCACTTAAGAACTTATCACATTCAAATACCGTTTTTGTAAATTTAAACGAATTAACTATACCCATTGTTTTTTTTCTCCTTTCCAACCAATTCTTTAACCTTTTTTTGAGCGCACTAAAATAAGCCCATAGGACACCACTTCTTTCTGTATTAATTTTTAGTTGAAATGGGAATAATAATACGTGAAATCGCTTGACTATCTCATTAATATAAGAGATAATAGATGTGAACAAAGCGAGCGATACATTATGTATTGTTCCCTGAGCTACGGCGGCAACCGTAGCTCTTTTTCAACTATAGTTATAATACCATATATACTCCTATAATTCTATTGACAAACCCCACAAATCAAGCATTTGAGCCAAATTCTTTTCTGTTCATAAACGAGGAGATTTTTTTTAGAGCCAAAAAAATTGCACAAAAATAGGAGTAAAAGCAGTTTGACCTGTGCTTTTACTCCTTTATAATTATGTTCTATTTTTTAACTAATATTTCACCGTCAAGGTAGTAGCCACTTGGTGTACCATACTGACTAACATAAGTTGCTGCTGAGATACTCTTACCACAACTGCAAGTATAACCTGTGATGGTCTTCTTTGAAGTTGTGCCTAACTGTTCGTATCCAGTAACTACTTCTTCTGTTTCGTAGTATGTCTCAGTGGTAGTACCTACCTGTACATCCTGTTTGGACATTGCACTTGAACCTATTGTTGCTAAAAGCCAAGTTTTCATATTCTGATAATCACTGGCGTAATCATTCCAATTACCTGAAGACTGCCATTCAGCACGACCATAGTTGTTCCAATTAGCAGTAGCATCGTTACCATTGATATCAATCATATGTGTTTCATATACAGGAACTTCTCTGGTCTTTTCTACCTGCTGTGTACCGTAGATAGGCTTATTATAGTCATTAGTTGTACCGTCACTTGCATACTGCTGTACATTAGTTGTACCGTATGTAGGTGAGTAATTGTGATTATGAGTAGGCTCAGGTGCTACTGTAGTTGACTCAGTTGTAGTCTGAGTTGTAGACCGTCTTTCATCGGTAACTGTCACATCTCCATTTCTTATATCATCCGATGTTGAAGTTTTTTCTGAATTATCATCTTTATTATCTTTCTTATCTTTCTTATTATCTGAATTATCTGTTTTTTTATTATCTTCGGTATCAGTTGTTGTCTCTTCTGAATCCGTTGTTTTATTGTTAGTTGTTGCTTCATTTGTTTTATTATCTTCTGTTACTTTTTTATCAGTATCATTTATATCTGAGTTATCAGCAACACTAATACTATTATTGCTTTCTAATTTATTATTATGATTTAAAAATAATACCCCAATAACACCACCGATAACAATAACAGCCAATATTATTGAAATTATAATGATTTTCTTCTTACTCATTTTATCCTCCGATTATTCAACATAATCTACTACCTGTCCGTACTGCTTTTCAAACTTCTTTCTCTTCCAATCATCTAATATTCTTATTTCCTCTGCTATACCTCTAATTACAAGTATATTAGTATCTCCATAAGCATATAAAAGATATATAAGCAAAAGATAAAATATAGCCATAAGAATGAATAATATATACATTATTAAAGCAGGCTTATTTGTCTTAGAATAAAACCTTGTTCTCGTCCAAGAGGTTTCACTTATATCCCAAGTATCATTCCAATCGTTCCATTTTAAATGATATCTCGTTGTCGTCTCAGGTACTTCAAAATCCTGTATCGAAAGATTAGCACTAAATAAACTTGCAAAAAAACACATAAACATTCTTTTTAAATAAAACCAAGCAAGCGGTAAAACTAAGAATATACCCCAACGGTTAAAGAATATCAATCCTGTCGCTGCTAAACCGTTCCACCCTTTCAATACAAATATTGATATAGGGAATTCAAGAGCAAGTATAATCAATGATGTAATAACAAGCTTCTTAACATAACTATCCGTTTTTTTACTGATTAAAGATATAATCCCTGCCGTTCCGAATATCCATAAAGCATTTATCAATAATCCTATCACGATAAATACAGGACTTTTACTATACGTGATTATATTAACCACTATAGCAACCGCAAATAATATATAACTCCATTTAGTCGGACTACCCTCAGGATATATTCCTATCTTTGCAAGAAATCTAAATATCATTTTTTTCATATCTAAACACTTCCTATCTGATTTTACTAAGCCTTAAATTAAAGGTGTGAATTTGATTATATCATAAAACTTCCATTTTGGACACTATGAAACTTCTATTTTGGATAAAATTTTATTAAGGCGTAGATGTAAAAATGGAGAGAATAACTCAAACACGTAATCCGATTATCGGAACAAACATTGAACGATTATGCAAAGAACGAAATATGCGATATATTGATGTCATTGCAAAGTTAAATATTAAAGGTGTTGATTATGTTACTACAGGAATATTTAGCAAGGTTATTCACGGACATAACAATCCTTCGGTAGAAATGCTTATTGCTCTTACTGAAATATTAAATTGTGACTTTAACGAATTTTTTAAAAATGTTGATAATGCCAAAAGATAAAAGCAGGCTGTTAAACCTGCTTTTACTTTTTTCTCATAGTTGCTCTTTCATATTTACCATTAATGGTGTAAAACTGGTGTAAAATATTTTCATATCATAAAGATAATTCGATATAAACTTCCCATTTTACTTAGTTTGTTAAATAGTTTATATAAATCAATCGGTCTTACAGTTTTGTAAGATTAAGTTATGAGTATTATTAATTAATTGATATAATCATTTTAGTATATGATTGCTCGTCGCCCTTACACTCATCCTTGTAGCGGCTTTCAACCCATATTCTTCCTCCAATTCCTTCTATAATGCTTTTTGAAAGGGCAAGTCCTATTCCGACACTGTTGGGATTTACCTGATTACTGTGGACAGTATAAAAGCGCTTAAATATATTAATCCTCTCGCTTTCCGGTATACCGATTCCATAATCGGTTATGTATATGCGGGTTTCAAGCGGGGTTTTCTTAATACTTATATCAACAGATGAATTATCAGGGCTGTATTCGATTGAATTTTTTATAATGTTAATAAGTGCTTCCTTAAACCACTCCACATCAACCCTTATGGTTTCATTGTCATCACTTACTTTGAATTTTATATTTTTTTCATCTGCCTTAACAGTAAGAATATCGATACAGGAATTAATTATGTCATGAAAATAAGCCTCTTCAATTTTAAATTCAATAGATGATGCCTCAATTCTTGCCAGTTGGAGCATGGAAAGCACCAGCCATTTTATCCTTTCTATCTGAAGGCCTGATTGTTCTATCATCGGCTTATATTTTTCATCAATTTCATTTAACAAAATATCATTAAATACCGTGAGCGATGCAACCGGTGTCTTTATCTGATGTGATATATCCGAGATAATATCCCTCAAAAACTCTTTTTCCTTTAACTGTTTTTTCTCTTCCTCTGATAAACTTTTCTTTAAATTTGATGCACTCATAGCCAGCTTACCGAGCTCACCCTCAAGATATTTTTCTTCGATATAATCAGTAAGGTTATCATTTGATAAAGTATCCCTATCCATATATTCTCTTACTTTAACAATTTTTTTGTAAATGTATCGCATAGCAAATATGCCGGTTAAATATATAAAACACATAATAACCGACATAATTATTATAAAGCTGATATTTACATCAAGGATAACTCCTGAAATTACGGATATAGCTATAAGAACAGGAACAAGAATAAGATATATGGAAAATTCTCTACCTTTCATATAAACTCCTCCATAATATATCCGATTCCCCGAACCGTTTTAATGTAAGGCCTGCCCATATATTCTTCACCAAGCTTTGATCTTAATCTCTTCATATAAACCGATAAAGTATTGTCATCAACAAATGAACCGTTACTGTCAAATATTTTATCAAGAATCACATCACGCTCAAGAACAATATTTTTATTGTCTAAGAACAACAATAAAAGCTTATACTCACTTTGCGTAAGCTCAAGCTTTATCTTTTTATCATCTAATAATTTATAAACAGCGGCCAGCTGGGTATCTACATATAAATCCATATGCGTATATATGTGAGAATTACTATTATTATTTAAATTATATCTTCTTATAACCGCTTTTAGCCTTGACATAAGCTCCTTCACATGAAACGGCTTAGTTATATAATCATCCGCACCAAGATCCAGTCCCTGAACTACATTTATCTCATCAGACATAGCTGTTAAAAATATCACCGGAACATTACATCCGTTTTTCCTTAATATATCAAGCAGGTCAAAGCCATTTCCATCAGGAAGCATAACATCAAATATACATACAAAATTATTTTCATTATCGGAAATTTTAGATATATAAGCTTTTCCCTCATCAAAAGTAGAGATATGAGTTACCTCATATCCCTCGCTTTTAAGTGAATATTCAATTCCCATTGCCAAAGAGGCGTCATCCTCTAGTAATAAAACTTTTACAGCCATTATTTTGACCTTGTCAACCTTCTGTACAGTATCTTTAATTCCTTTTCGTCTATATCATAATAAACTGCCTTTAAAATGTCATACGGAATCTCATATTTTACAAGAAGCTCAATTCTGTCAAATTCTTCCTTAAGCTTCTGGCTTTCCAGATGAGCAAGAACCTTATTTTTCAGAATGTTTTTATCAACTCTGTTTAAAGTTCCCCATACATAATTAAATGAAAGGTCATCAGGTGTCTCGGAGAAATCTTCATCCTGAATCTTAAGATTAACCTTTTTCTTTTTTCTGGTTACTCCGTACTGCCTGTATAACTCAATATCAACCTCTCCCTCTTCATCGGAAGAATTTTTGTTACCATTGCTAAGGGAAAGCGTAGGTTCCTCACGATATGTATAAACTGATTTTACATATCCTAAAACTTCTTTCATCTTTTCTTCATCTAAATCCTCTGCTACAGATATTCCATAGCAATCATAATTTTTATATCTTATCGAAAGGTAACCTTCAGGTAAGAGCTTTGCCATAAAATCACCATCAACAATCGTTCTTAACGCACAATCCTTTTCAAGCATCTGATAAAACCTCCAAACAACTTACAATATAGAAATTTTAACATATAAAAAAGTATTGTCAAGATTACACTTTTTACTATTTGTAAAAAAATAACTAAAAGATAACTAAAAGATAACAGTTTATGAAGGTGCACGCATAGCTCGCTATCGCTAACGCTATGCTTAGCACCTTCATAAACTGTTATCTTTTCTTCAAAATCATCGAGTTTCCAAGTAATCTTGTATTTTTAATGGTTCCGGATTCATAGGCTGACATTATAGATGCAAGATTAGCATTTCCTCTGTTCAATAAATTTTTATTATTTATATTTAGACCGGAGTTTCTTCTGCTATTTCTTTCAAGCACCTGTCTGAGCTTATCATCCCTTGTATTCCACCATGAATTATTATTGTTGCCAAATAGTCCTTCTGTTGTCCTTGCTACACTTTCACCATGATGTTCACCTATAGTTGCTCCAAAATGCTCTACGCACTTTATACCATCTGTACCCATGCCGTTGTATGGTATCTTGACAGAAAAATCTTCCTTAAAATATCCAAGCACCCATGCTTCATACTCCGGATCGGCTTTCATAGTTTCCCAGCCTTCTTCAGTAATATTTACTGTTATATCATCATGCAGCTGGCTTATATCTCTTGGAAGCTTATTAATTGTATCCATAATATATTCTTTATACTCATCCATAGTCATATCAGAATTGCTTTTTTCAGCCGGATAGCTTTTCTTAACAGCTTTACCTTGTGCAAGCATTCTTCTTACATTATATGCCTCTTTAGGATTCTTGCTTATAAACTCCTGAACTCCACCTGTTTTGACGTTATGAGAACGGATATTTGATGAACTGTTAGTCTTTGAAGAATTAATCGAATTAAACTTTATTGTAGACTTATCACTATCAAAAATATCACTGCTCTTTTTATTATTACCGGATTGTGTTGTCTTGGTATTAGAACTTGATTTTTTTGTTTTAGCGTTAATCAAATTACCTCTCATGTAATTATTGAAGTAATTGTTAATCATGTTGTTATAAATCATATTGCTCATAGCTATTCCCCTTTCACATAATGAAAAAACAATTATTACTTACATCATGTATTTCGACCGTATATTTTTTAATAACATCAAAATGATGTGAAAGGGAATAAAATTGGAGTAGACCGAGCCGAAGGCGAGACCTTGAACCCTATGGGTTCAAGGCACCTACATATGCCGGTGATGGGGCGCAGCTTGCCGGTGGCAAGCGTTTTGCGCGGACCGAGCCGAAGGCGAGACCTTGAACCCTATGGGTTCAAGGCACCGACATGAAATAAGGAGAGAAATTTGTATTTGCAAATTTCTCTCCTTATTTCATGCCGGTGATGGGACTTGAACCCATACGCGGTTGCCCGCAACAGATTTTGAGTCTGCCTCGTCTGCCAATTCCGACACACCGGCTCAACAAGTGAAAATATAACATATTTTATATTTTATGTCAATAACTCACTATTATTCAATCTTTTTTGCAACAACTACAAATCTACCTTCATCAGCATGATAAGCGCAGGTAGATAAAGTTATTAGTTTATCACCAAAGGATGCTGAAACAGGAATTGAATAAGGAGTTCGCTCCTGACATTCGACCACAAACTGTGTAAAATCCTCCGGTACAGTTGCATCAAAGAAGGTATAATATTTAAAACCGGAATAGTCCTTCTCATATATTTCAGTTCTGAATGCTGCTATAACTTCATATTTGCCATCACCATATATGGTATCAAACTGAATATATTTGTGTGATTTATAAAACTCCTCATCCTCATACTTTAATATATCATGGAACATCTTTCCGTTTTTCATATTATGTCCATAGATGATCATATTATCACTTGGTCTTGAAACATCTGCAGCCGTATCTACAAACAATGTTCCGTTGCCATTATAATTCTTATCAAAGTCTCTGTGAAGATAATACTCCTCATCATCCATTGTCTGCATAACCGGATAATCTATCTCTGTACCCGATATAGTTAACCATCCTATAAAATCATTGTTATCACCAAATATTTTTGCAAACTTCTTTTGAACCTTTGTACCATTTACATACACAAATTCAATTTTTTTACCGGAATCATCAACAATGGTCTCTTCTTCCGCTACTTCATAATCAGAATCATCAGCATCAACTATCATTTCTTTCAGCTCATCAACCTTTTTATCAATCTTCTTAGCCTGCCAGAAATATACGATAAGATATATGGAACAGCCGACAAATATACTTATAAGAATGGTCATGGCTAAAATATACAATGTTTTATAAAGCTTTTTCTTTTTTGATTTAGATGATTTTTTTGTAACAGCTTTTGAAGACTCTTTTCCTGATTCTTTTATTGCCTCTTCATTTTTTTCAAAATCCTTTTTCTCGTCATTTTCCTTATCGGTATTTTTTTTATCCGAATTATTATTACCAAGTAATCTGTATGATTCTTCCAATAATTCATCAATATCATCTATTTTTGATGAAGCTTCATTAATTTTTTCATTATCAGATAATTCATCCGAATTAACGTTTTTCTTTTCATCATTATAATTCATAAAAAAATCACCCTTCATGATTATTTCAAAAGCCTCAGAGAAAATACTCTGAGGCTTACTGATATTCAAATTGAATATTTTTAGAAATACTTCTTACTTCCCCACAGATTATTTTGTTTTAACGTCATATACTCTGAATATGCCTGTTCAAGTATCTGCTTTTCATTTGGGAATTTAAGAAGATAATATGCCTCATGAAACTTATAGTAACCTGAGTCCATAAAATACTCTTCTCTTTGTGGTTTGCTGTAATAGCTGTCAGCCATCATAAGATACCAGTGTACATCCTTGTTCACTACATCAGATGAAGTGTTAAATGTGTAATTACTTTTTCCTACGTACTTTATAATCTGAGCAGCAACGCCTGTTTCCTCTTTTACTTCTCTTAAAGCGGTTTCATTGTACTCCTCATCCTTTTCTACAGTACCCTTAGGTAAAACCCAGCCTTCATACTTGTTCTTGTAATTTTTATAAAGCAATAACACCTTGCCTCGAAAGATTACCACACCACCACAGCTTGTTGCTTCTACCATTGCAATTCCTCCTGCATCATATAGATTGGTGTGTCATATATCTCAAACATTATAACAAAATTTAATATATATAGCAAGGAAATCATTTGCATAATGCAAATATAAAGCCTCAATTATTATTTCAAGTTGTAATAAGTATCAAAAACCGCTTTTGCAACCGCGGATGCAGAGACACCATTTCTGTTGGAATCTTCAACAACTACACTTATACATATATCAGGATCGTCAGGATTACTGAAGCCGATAAACCATGAATTGCAATTACCTTCATTATCGTACTCGGCGGTACCTGTCTTTCCTGCCACATCATAAGCCGCACCATTAAAATATCTTGCAGCTGTACCATAATCGCATACGCCCTTCATATATTCGGTTAAAATAGCTGCCTCATTTGAATCCATTAGTTTTCCATAGGATTTTCCCTTAAAGGTCTTAACATTTGCACCATCATCATTTTCAATCGAATCAATCATATAAGGCTTCATCAATTCTCCGCCATTTGCAATCGCAGATACAATCATAAGATTATGCAAAGGTGTAATCCTTGTATCACCCTGACCTATAGCAGTCTGTGGCATGGCATCCCTTGGTGAATCTGCTGTTATAACAAATTCAGATTTATTGTACTCACCATCATAAGGCAGATCCGAATTAAAGAGAAGTCCTTCCGCAGTTTGGTTAAATGCACCGAAATCAAGTCCCATACCGATATTGGCAAATGAAGCATTACACGAATATGCAAGAGAATCTCCCAAGCTTTCCTGACCATGTGCAGTCGAATCATAACAATGTATATTTACTCCGGCATATATTTCGCTACCCGAACAATTATAGCAATATAAATCATAATCATATGGATGCTCTTTTATATATTCAAGCATAGTTACAACCTTAAAGGTTGAACCGGGTGCATATAGTCCTTGTGTTGCACGATTTAACAAAACTGTACTTTCAGAGCCTTCTTCGGAATGAAGATAAGCCCATACATTGTCTATATCATTTGGATCAAAATCCGGCTTGGAAACCATAACAAGAATCTTACCTGTCTTCGGTTCCATAACAACAACCGCACCGTTGCAGCTGCCAAGCGCATTATATGCAGCCTCCTGCATCTTAAAATTGACAGTTGTTATAACATTATCGCCACGATTTTTTTCTTCTTTAATTTCCTTATATATTCTTTCAACAATATTAATATGGCTTCTTAAAAGATAAAAATTAGCCTGAAGCTCAAGACCGGTTTTTCCGTAGCTGTCATATCCAACAAGATGGGCAAACATATTGCTGTAAGGATAGCTTCTTGTAGTGTTACCCTCTTCGTCCGTCTCGCTTGTAGCAATCACAACTCCGTCGCTCGTTATAATATCACCACGTTCAACAACCTCAGCAAAGGAATTTTGCCTGCTGTTTCTTGAATTGGCAATAACAGTACTTGCCTTAAATTGCATAAAATATACAACATAAGCCATCATACCGACAAAAACAGCAACCATAAAGTACGTGATAACAAGTATCGGCTTATTTTTAATCCTGTTGTTTTCAGCCCTTTGCTTTTCCTTTTCAAGAAATTCCTCATCCCTGTCCGTAAGGATTGTAGGCTGCATTATATTCATATTGTTGTTTAATTGCCCTGATACGTTCTTTTTCCTTTTCATTCTTAGCCGCCTCTTTGTTACTGATTACACATACACCCTGAATTATTGAAAACACAATCAGTGTGCTCAAAACCGAGCTTACACCATAGCTTACAAGTGGAAGTGTTACTCCCGTTGAAGGTATAAATTTAGTTACACCTCCGATATTTAAAAATGATTGAAGCATATATATGGATGCATAGCCAAATGCAATATATTTATAAAATGCCTTTCTTGATTTCATTGATATATTTACAAAGGATATAAATATACTAATTATTACAAGTATTAACGCAAGTCCGAAAATTACACCAAGTTCCTCACAGATAGCCGAGAATATAAAATCACTTTCACTTACGGGTATTGTGTCTGCCTTACCGCTTCCAAGTCCGGAACCGACATAACCACCGGTACCCATGGCAAACAGCGACTGGGAAACCTGATATCCACTTGTGTCTATATGGGCAAACGGATTTTTCCATGCCTCAACTCTGACCATAACATGTCGGAATAAAGAATCCTTAAATAAAGTATATCCTCCGACTACCGCCAAAACTCCAAGTCCAAGTCCGCCAATCAAAAATATAGGTCTTGAGGTCGCAAGATAAACCATAAAAACATAGGTTACATAGAAAATAACCGCTGCACCAAGATCCTTTTCGAGCACAAGTACACCCATATAACTTGCGGATATAATCGCATTTAAAAATAAATCTCCGAAGGTATTTGCCTTAACCAGCATACTTGCAACAAACATTACAAATATTATTTTTACAAACTCCATAGGCTGAAGCGTAAATCCATGCATGCTAATCCAGTTTCTCGAACCATACTTTTCTATACCGAGTCCCGGAACCCAGACCGTCAAAAGGAACATAATACCTATAATGCCGTAAAAGACTCCATATTTTCTTAAATTTCTCCATCTGTCCATTATAAATGGTATAAATGCTGTTATTACCAATCCAACCGTTGCAAAGATAAACTGCTTAACCGCAAGCGCGAAATCAAGTCGTGTGAGTATAGTGTATCCGATTAACAGTAAAAATGCTGTATTGTTGGTCAACAGTCTGGACGAATCCTTATATATCGAATGAAAAACAACCATGTAAAAAACTGCCACAAAAATCTGTACCGCATAAAAGATTAGAAGTTTGATACTTCCCATCCTAAGGTATAAGGTAAGGTAGCATAGAAAATGTATTAAAAACACATATACAATCTGTTTATTAAGTTTCTTTTTCCTTTTTTCCTCATCTGATGCGGAAAGTATGGTGAAGCATTTGATAGTATAAAGCACCATAAATATAATTATCAGATATTTGGAAATCTCGCAGATAATATTTATCATATTATTCTACTCCTCTATACATATGTCCTGTTGTAAATAAAGTCATATCCGGCTTTATGCCTTTAAAATAATAATTCAATACTGCTTTTATCATCGCCTCATCCTCAATCGTAAAATTGATACGATAAAAGGAAGCCTTACAATTATCTATTATATCATCTTTGTCAAAGCATAGGAACGGAATACCGTTATAGATAACATTTACACATTCATCACAAACAGATAATGCATAAAAGCTATTTGCTTTATCATCCTTCAGCCTTATTACATCTTCCTTTTTATTACAACAGCCTCTGCTCTTTTTAATACAATTTGCAGTAAGCATAACCTGTTGGTATTCATATATGCAAAGCTCTGATAAAGAATCATCAAGCATACATATTTCCTTAAGATTAAGCTCCTTTGGTAACTCAAAGGTTACAGCTTTATTATCCTTTATAAAGGCTCTTGCAAGATTATTATAAGCATAAAGTCCAGCTCCAAAAACAATATCCTTATTATAGTCTATATCGCAGGAAAATGCATCTATATTTCTTACAAATATACCGTCAAAGGAAATATCCTCCACATATTTCTTATAATCAAATCCGCCATTTATAACATAAGGCAATTCCATATATATCCTGATATTTCTTTTATAAACAGTATCGATTAAAGGTGTATTTTGCATAGCTTTAAACAAATTTTTATCCATATATATACCGTATATATCAGGGTATTTTAGTATTGCTTCAAGCTGAAATATGTTTTTTACACCTATCTTCAAACATTTTTTAGTATTATGATGTGATTGCTCACCACATCTGTAATAATCATCAAAGGTTTTGATTGATTTATCTTTTCTCTTGTAACTTAAAACAATCCTTTCCTCAAGCTTTGAAACCGCCTCTCTTCTAAGCTTTTTTATAAGACCTGCCGGAACAAAAGCATCTTCATCTATAAAACAATCAAGCTTGTCAAAATAATAATCCGTATCCTTTAACTGATTAATTTTACTTTCAATCTGTACAATGTCTGCTTTAATTTTATTGGATTTTTGGACAAGCTCGTCCATAACTTTTACAGTAAGTGTATCCTCATTCCGGTCAAAAGATATAGGATCTTTTGCTTTAACTTCAAAGGAAAGCGGCTCACCAACCCTTGCAGTAAATATTCCTGTAAGTCCAATTTTATTTTTTGCAGATATTTTACTGATCTCGTCCAATATATGATTACATCTTGTTCTATATATATCCTGTCCTTTTACGATAAATTTTGTTTTAGGAGCATTTAACCAAGCACTGCTTCCGGCAATGCCATCCTGCCCTGATGTAATCTCAATAGTCTCACCGTTATTTAAACCGATTTCAAGGACATCGCCCTTATACAAGGCTTCGTTTAGATTAATTAAAACCCTTCCATCCTTTATCTCATTAAGTTTTCCAATCAACACACCCTGATTGTTTGGTCTTTTTTTTGAGATCATATCAGGTCCGTTATGCATAAAGAAATATCCGTCACAAAAGCCGCCGCGATTATATATATTGGCAAGCTTAAATTTATATTTATAAGCTTTATCTTTAGAAAATGTTCCATTTAAATAATCCTGCGTAAGCTCCTTATATGCATCAACCGCCGATGCAACATAATATTCATTTTTCATTCTGCCTTCAATCTTAAAGGAATCAATACCTGCATCGGCAAGCTTTGGAATAAGCTCTAAAGCACACATATCCTTCATGGATAAAATGTACTCTCCGTCATAGCATTTACGGCAAGGCTGTGCACATCTGCCTCTGTTGCCGCTTCTACCTCCAGCAAGCGAACTCATCAGACACTGACCACTATACGAGTAGCACATGGCACCGTGAACAAAGGTCTCAATTTCTATATCCACATTATCCTTAATGCGTTTTATCTCGTCAATCGACATTTCCCTTGCTGTAACAATTCTTGATGCACCCTGTTCTTTCATATTGCGGGCTGCATGATATGATGTGATATTCATCTGTGTGCTGCAGTGGATATGAATATCCGGAAAATTATCACGTATCAGCTTAAAAAGTCCCAAATCCTGCACGATAAAAGCATCAATACCTGCTTCATAACAGTTCTTGATATAATCAAAAGCATCCGATAATTCATTTTCTTTAATAAGCGTATTTACAGTAAGATAAAGCTTTTTCCCATGAATATGGGTATAATCGATTGCAGCCTCCAGCTGATCGCCGGACACATTATCTGCATATGCACGTGCACCAAATCTACTGCCGCCTATATAGCAGGCATCAGCGCCTGCTTTGATGGCAGTTTTAAGTATGTCAAATGAACCACATGGTGCAAGAATTTCTATATCAGAATTTAACATTAGTCATTTCTACCTTTTTCAGATTCTAACTGAATAATCTTTCTTTGAAGAGCATTGATCTGCTCCTTGTATTCCTCAATCATCTTAAGTGCCGACTCCTGCTTAATCTGTGCCTCGATAACCTCATGTCTTAAATCATACAGCTGCTGTTCCTTAGTAGTATCCTCGGCAGCCATATTATCAGCCTGATTTTTAGCCTTAAAATAATCATCAGCGATATTTAACGCAAGTAAAACACCCTGATATTCAGTATTCATACGTCTGTACTGGTCAGAGGTCTTGCATTCGGCTATTTTGCCATTTATATAAGTGGCAACATTCTGAAGATAATCTTCTCCTTCATATCCGCTCAATGTATAAACCTTTCCGTTAATTACTACAGGTATATCAATTTTATTAGCCATTTTTTTATCTCCTTGTATTATAAATACTTTTATATCTTAAGTTAATCCTCACGTGCTATAAGATTCTCAAGTCCGAAATGCTTATAGCAATGTTCAGTAACTATTCTACCACGAGGTGTCCGATTAATAAACCCATTTTTTATAAGATAAGGCTCATAAACATCTTCTATGGTACCTGAATCCTCACCAATGGCAGCTGCAAGCGTATCCAAGCCGACAGGACCGCCGTTAAATTTATAAATCATCGTCTCGAGGATGTTTCTATCGGTATTATCAAGTCCAAGAGAATCCACATCCAGTCTGTCAAGAGCTTCCTTGGCAACATTAAAATCAATCTTACCACTATGCTCAACCTCTGCAAAATCTCTGACTCTCTTTAAAAATCTGTTGGCAAGTCTGGGTGTTCCTCTTGATCTTTTTGCTATCTCCAAGGCTCCCTCATCATCTATGGAAACTCCAAGCACTCCGGCTGACCTGACAATAATCTGCATAAGCTCTGTTATATTATAAAACTCAAGTCTGTTTACAACACCAAATCTGTCTCTTAAAGGTGCTGTAAGCATACCGGCTCTGGTCGTGGCTCCTATCAAGGTAAACCTTGGAAGTTCAAGTCTTATAGACCGTGCACCCGCTCCTTTACCAATAACAATATCTATAGCAAAATCCTCCATAGCCGGATAAAGGACTTCCTCAACCTGTTTGTTGAGTCTGTGAATCTCATCTATAAAAAGAACATCATTTGGAGAAAGGCTGTTAAGAATCGCCGCAAGCTCTCCCGGCTTTTCTATGGCCGGTCCGGAAGTAATCTTAAGATTGACTCCCATCTCATTTGCCACTATAGCAGCAAGTGTTGTCTTGCCAAGTCCGGGAGGTCCGTATAAAAGCACATGATCAAGTGATTCCTTACGCTTTTTAGCCGCCTCAATAAAAACCTTAAGATTCTTCTTAGCCTTCTCCTGACCTATATATTCTGTCAGGTAAGACGGTCTTAATCCCTGTTCAATTTTATCATCCTCCGGCATAATGTCGGCGTTTATTATTCTTTCCATATATATATTTTTCCTGTCACAATCAGTATTTATCATCAAATGAAACAATTCATACAAGTTTCAATACATATTATCTTGTATAAATCTAAATCAATTTCTTTAACGCAGCACTTAACAACTCCGAGGTGGACATCTTATCGGCACCTTCAATTTTCTTTATCGCCCTAAGCGCCTCAACATTGGAATATCCAAGACTTGTAAGTGCCATGGCTGTTTCAGTAATAATATCATCATTGGCAGAATCTGACAAGTCATCTGACATATCACTTCCTGTAAACACATCCTCAAGCTTAAATTTATCCTTTAACTCTATTACCGCTCTTTGCGCAGTTTTAGGACCGACACCATTGGCTTTGGCTATAGCCTTATAATCCTCGGAAATTACAGCAATTCTAAGCTCATCTAAAGTAAGCTGTGACATAATTGCCAATGCTACCTTTGGCCCGATACCGCTGACTGATATCAAAAGCTTAAATACAGCAACCTCTTCATTTGACAAAAAGCCAAACAAGGTCATATCATCTTCTCTTACATTTAAGTATGTATAGGTGGTTATCTGATCATGCAGCTTAAGCTTTGAGGTTACATTTGTACTTGTCAATATCCTGTAACCTATACCATTATTATCTATGATAAAGCTGTCAACATCGATATTCTCAACAGTTCCTTTTATATATGCGTACATATAAATAATCCTTTCTACGCTTTTACTGTAAAAAAGGTGCTGCCGATTTGTTATTGGCAACACCTGTCTTTAATCTTATAAGAATTCGAAATCTGCTTCTTCTTCCTCTTCGCCGTCACCTATCATCATTCTGTCAGGCTTTCTGGCATCTTCAATTTCACCAACGAAAATCTCATCATCATCTTCATCACTTGAGCTTGCAGCCGGCTTAACATCTTCTTCAGCTTTCTTAAAGAATCTTGATGAAGCTGATTCCTTAACAGGCTCAACCTTTGGCTCTTCTTTAGGTTCTTCCTTAACCTTCATTTTGATGGTATCCTTAACAGGCTCTGCGGTCTTTCCACTATTTTCAATCTTCTCACTCTCTGCCTTAGCATTTGCAATTATCTTGGCAGCCTGTGCCTCTGCATTTTTGATAATCTCATCAGCCTTCTTCTTAGCTTCGGAATCATCAAAAGATGAAGCATTATCAGCCTTGGCAACCTGATTTTCCAATTCAAACATCTTAAGACGGTTTTCCTGTAATGAAGAATTAAGCTTTTCTAAATCTTCTTCAAATTTATTTCTCTCGTTATATACTTCTTCATATGCTCTGTAAACTGAATCTACAAATGAATCTACATCAGCTGCCTTATAACCGAAAATACCTTTTTTAAACTTCTGAGTTTTAATATCTATTGGCTTTATCATGTAATTTTCCTCCGTAACTGTGAATTCGTAACTAAAATCATAACATAATTATCAAAAAAATACAAGTGGTTAAATAATGATAAATGTGTTAAACTTGTATTAATAAATTGTAAATATTTTACATATTATATCACTTATTTTAACAAACATGATATGATTAATTATATTGTCAAAGATGATTCGCTACACCTGATTATAAGAGGTAAAATTATGATAGTTATAAAAAATAAAGCTCGGGATAATAAATACATTCAGCCTGATAAGTATTTTAATACAGACGATATAGTCTTATTTGATATCGAAACTACCGGTTTCGCCGCACAAACTACCACTCTTTATCTAATCGGATGTGCAAGCTATGAAGACGGTGAACTAATAATCACACAGTGGTTCAACAATGATGGTCAGTCCGAGGTTGAAATAATAAACAGCTTTTTTGAGTATATATCCGGTTTTAAAACCATTATCCATTATAACGGGGACGGTTTTGATATACCGTATGTAAGTAAAAAGCTTGAAGAACACAAGCTGTCCTATACATTTGACGAACTTTTAAGCTATGATTTATATAAGCATATAAGACCTTATAAAAATATACTTCATCTGGATGATCTGAAGCAAAAAAGCATCGAGCAGTTTCTTGACATACATCGTCTCGATAAGTACTCCGGTGGCGATTTAATAAAGATTTACAAAGAATATCTGGATAAACCGGATGATAAGAAGGAACAATTGCTGCTTCAGCATAATTATGAAGATATAGAGGGACTTATATATAACTGCTGTCTTATATCTTATATCAAGCTTTCCGAGGGATGTTTTAATGTTCATTCAATGAGTGTCAGAAAAAATAAGCTTTTATTTTCACTTTCACTTGATTATGAGATACCTAAGAGAATATCATTCAGCAAAAATCAAATCACAGTTACCGGCTATCAAAATGAGGCAACCATAACTGTACCTATATTCGAGGATACACTTAAGTTTTTCTTCGACGATTATAAGGATTACTACTATCTTCCTGTTGAAGACAGAGCAATTCACAAAAGCGTAGCCACATATGTAGATAAGGATTATCGCGAAAAAGCAACGAAAGAAACCTGTTATGTCAAGCAATCGGGATACTTTATCACACAGCTTGACGGTGACATAATAACCGGATACAAAAAAACATATAACGATAAAGAAAGCTACATAGAACTCAATGATTCATTTTTACAGGATATGGATAAAATAAATGAATATGCAAAATATATAATAAGCAGGCTGATTTAGCCTGCTTATTTTAAATTAAGGTGTTCGCATACCTTGTAGTGGAGCTGGCGGGAATCGAACCCGCGTCCGAAGGCTCTTCCATTACATCTTCTCCCATTACAGCCTTATGTTTTGACATTCCCTCGATAAAGCGCCCATAGGCAGGCTCATCATCTTGGTAGCTTCATAAATTTTCTCAAATCGCAAAGCTTAGACCTGAGAGTTTCCCACTAAGTCGGTGCCAGAATCCAAAGCCGCGGGATGCCTTGGTCTGACAAGCTGCAACTAGGCAGCTAATGCAAAATTATCTTCTGCGTTTATATTTAAGTTTTCCAAGTTTTTACATGGTCCTGGTCCATGAATGGCTAACATAATTTCTAAACCCCCGTCGAAACCAGTACAACCCCTTATAATTGTACGGTTGCAGAAGTTATATATTTAAACTAATTTCTTAGTTTGAATCAGTAGGTGTATCATCTTCATATGAGTCACTATCAGTAGATACATCAGCATCTGTATCGGTTGCCTCTTCTGTATCATCAGATACAAAGCCTAATTTCGCACTGTAATTATTATTCCAATAATTACTCATCCATGCATCATAGTATACTGCAGTTACGGTTTCATTTGCCTTTCTTCTTTCAGCATTTACCTTATAAAGCTTTTTTCCCAAAGGGTATCCGATACATGCACCTATAAACATTGCTATAACGACAACCCATACTGCTTTAACTATTCTTTTTTTCTTTTGAACCTTTTCTCTGTTTTTCTTTTCCTTCTTATATCTGTCAACCTTGGCCTGACTCATATTTTTCTCCTCACAGCTTTTCCTTATCTCATATTTATTTCGGCATATATTAAATAATCATAACGCCTTTTATCCGAGATTTCTTATCTTGAAATCTCTTTCAGCTTCACGCTTAACATCCTTTTTGGCTATATCTTGACGCTTATCGTAAAGCTTTTTACCTTTTGCAAGTCCAATTTCAACCTTTACACGACTATCTTTAAAGTAAACCTTCAAAGGAACTATGGTGTAACCCTTTTGCTGCTGACTGCCGATGAGTTTATTTATCTCATATTTATGCAGCAAAAGCTTTCTTGTTCTAAGAGGATCCTTGTTAAATATATTACCCTTTTCATACGGTGATATATTCATCCTGTGGACAAAAACCTCTCCGTTATTTATACCAACAAAGGATTCCTTTATACTGCATTTACCCATTCTCAAAGATTTAACCTCTGTACCGACAAGCTCAATGCCCGCCTCATAGGTTTCCTCGATAAAATAATCATGGTATGCTTTTTTATTGTTAGCTATTAATTTTATACCGCTTTGCTTAACCATAACTCTCTCCCAATTATATTTTAATTTCTCATAAAATACAATGCTTTATATTATAAGAAATCAAAAAACATACTACTCTATATTATCATCAATTATAGAAAAATCAATATTTTTCTTGATTTTATCGCAATTTAATACCTTTATCCTTACCTTATCTCCCAACTGATATTTTTTACCCTTATTCTTACCGACCATAGCATACTCATCCTCGTTGAAGAAATATAAATCATCATTCATATACGCGATTGAAACCGCTCCCTCAACGGTATTATCAAGCTCAACAAATATATAGCTTGAAGTAACACCGGATATTACTCCGTCAAATTCCTCACCTATATGCTCTGACATATATTCGATTTCCTTTAACTTTATAACATCTCTCTCGGCTTCCTCAGCACGTCTTTCCTTTGATGAATTATCATCTGCAACTGCCGGAAGAATTCTCTTATAGTGACTGATCCTTTTTTCGGTAAGCTCGCCATGAAGATTTTCCTTGATTATCCTATGAATCTGTAGATCAGGATATCTTCTTATAGGTGATGTAAAGTGGCAGTAATACTTACACGACAAACCAAAATGACCTGTACATTCCGTCGAATACCTTGCCTGCTTCATAGATCGAAGCATCATCTTACTTATAAGAGCTTCATACGGCTCACCTTCAATCTTAGCCAAAAGCTTTTGAAGCTCCTTTGGATGAACCTCTCCACCCTGTGATTTGAGATAAAGTCCGAAATTACTCATAAAATGCATAAGCTGCTCTATCTTTTCCTGATCCGGATCCTCATGAACTCTGTATTCAAAAGGAAGCTCCTGCCAGAAATAATCTTCAGCTATGGTTTCATTTGCCATGAGCATAAAATCCTCGATTATATTGGTTGCCGTATTTCTTTCATAAGGCTTAATCTCTACAGGCTTGTGGTTTTCATCAACAATTATCTTGGTTTCCTGCACATCAAAATCAATCGAACCTCTCTTATGTCTGGCAGCTCTAATAATTCCGGAGAGTTCTTTCATCATATCAAACATATAGATAAGATAATCATATCTTTCCATAACTTCATTATCAGAGCGATCAAGGATCTTCTGTACATTTGTATATGACATTCTCTCATTTACATTTATTACACCTTCAGTTATATAATGGTTTATAACCTTACCCTTTTTATCTATATCCATTACACAGCTAAGTGTAAGTCTGTCAACGCCCGCATTTAACGAACAGATTCCGTTTGAAAGCTTGTGCGGGATCATAGGAATAACACTGTCAACCAGATAGCAGCTTGTACCTCTCTTTAAAGCCTCCTTATCAAGCGGTGATTTCTCCTTAACATAATGAGATACATCTGCTATATGAACTCCGAGAGTATATATACCGTTATCATAGGATAATGTAATAGCATCATCCAAATCTTTAGCATCCTCGCCATCTATCGTAACAGTATGAAGCTCACGAAAGTCCTTTCTTCCTTCAATATCAGCCGGATTTATTTCATCGGGTATTTCATTTAATGAATCCATAACCTTATCCGGATATTCCACCGGTATATCATATGCTCGTACGACAGACATTATGTCTGTTGAAGGATCATTTACATGTCCAAGTATCTCAACAATCTTTCCTTCAGGAGATTTTCTTTTTTCTCCATAAGATAAAAGCTGACAAACAACCTTATGTCCGCTCATGGCACCCATAGCATTTTCCGATGCAACATATATATCATCTGCAATCTTTTGATTATCCGGAATTACAAAGCCAAAGCTTCCCTGCTTGTCATAGGTTCCGACAACAACCTGTGTACCTCTTTCGAGAATCTCAACAACCTTTGCCTCTCTTCTCTTTCCCGGCTCAATATAGCTCGCCGGCATAATAACAACTCTGTCTGAATTAAATGCATCCAGACTGTCTCTTGCGGGTATGAAATAATCATCCTTTTCACCCTCAACTCTTACAAAGCCATAGCCCTTTTTATTGCCTATATATATACCTACCAGAAGATTTTCATCCATCTTTTTATATTTTCCCTTTGGTGTAACGGATATCTTTCCTTCTTTAACAAGCTCATCCAAAGCAAGCTCAACCCGCTTTTTATCTTCATTTGAAACCTGAAGCAAGAATCTTATATCCTTAAGTCTCATAGGTTTATAAGCTTCATCACATATAAAATCATATAATTTTTCTTTTATAATCTCTCTTTTTTCTCCCATTATTTACCCCTCCAAGCAGTATTTAATAATACCTTCTATAGTCAGTATATAATATTAGCTTTCATTATTTTTTGCATTAAATCTTTCGATAAAGCTATGTGTCTCATTTTCAGACTTATATCCCGGAAATGTATCAAGGCATACATTATGTAAGCTGTTAAATATACTTTTTTCTATACCCGGATTATCCTCCTTAAGATGCTTTATCAATGTCTTTATTTCCTGACGCTTGCTTCCTCCACCGCCATTATCACACATTGTGCAATTTTCGGTAAATCGGCAGGCGCATTGTATAAATTCGAGCTCATTGTATCTTCTCCAGGATATAATATCATCTTCATGTATGCAGTACATAGGACGGATAAGCTCCATACCTTCAAAATTCTTACTGTGAAGCTTGGGCAGCATCGCCTGCAGCTGTGAACCGTAAAACATCCCCATAACTGTAGTTTCAATTACATCAGAAAAATGATGTCCTAAAGCAATTTTATTACAACCAAGCTCTTTAGCTTTATTATAAAGATGACCTCTTCTCATCCTCGCACAAAGATAGCAGGGTGAATCGTCAGTATTATTTGCCACCTCAAATATATCTGTTTCAAATATGGTTATAGGAATTTCCAAAAGCTTAGCATTGCTTTCTATCTTCTGTCTGTTTATCTCATTATACCCGGGATCCATAACCAGATATACTACCTCAAAATCGACCTCGCTTATACGCTGAAGCATCTGAGTAAGCTTTGCCATAAGCATGGAATCCTTTCCGCCCGATATACATACGGCAATCTTATCGCCCTCCTGTATAAGCTCATAGGTCTTTATCGCTTTTATAAACGGTGTCCAAAGACTCTTTCTGTATTTCTTTGTTATGCTCTGTTCTATTCTTTGAACAACTGTTAATTCCCTTGCCATTTCAATTATAATCTCCTCAAAAATAAAAATTCAGTCAAATAGATTTATATATTAACAATTATTTGTAAGTTCATTATAGCACATATTAAAAATATTTATAAATTCATGTAATTCCTCTTCGGTAGTCATATGGCTCAAGCTGCTCCTCCATGAAGAAAGCGCATTTTTACGATTCTTACTTACGGCAAATACTGCCCTTGACGGAAGGTTGTCCGTACTGCACGCAGATTTTACGGATACGCATACTCCCTTTTCGTTAAGTGCCTTTTGGAATACCGAGCCTTTTACTCCCTTAACACTTATATTAAGTATATGAGGTATGGTATTATCCGGCGAATTGACAGTAACCAATGGATATTTTGCAAATGATTCTCTTAAATATCTGTTGTATCCGCTGACTGTATCATATCTTTCCTTCTGCTTTTTAAGCGCAAGTAAAAGCGCAGCTTCAAGACTTTTATTAAGAGAGACCGTTGGTGTACCGCTTCTATATATAGTCGTGCTTGCTCCACCATATATAATAGGTTCAAGTACAAGACCTTTTTTCTTATAGAGTAATCCGCTTCCAATTATTCCAAAAAATTTATGAGCCGATAAGCTTACGGTATCTGCCAGTGAAAAATCAACATCAATTTTACCGACCGCCTGTGTAGCATCTATATGCAGCAAGCAATTCGGATAATCCTTTAAAGCCTCTCTTATTTCTTTAACAGGCTGTATGGTTCCAAGCTCACTGTCTACAGCACAAACTGTAACAAGAACAGTATCCTTTCTAAGCAAAGAACGAAGACTCTCCATATCAACTCTTCCGTCCGTTCCGATTTTTACCATATCTATCTCATAGCCTGTCTCCTGAAGTGCCGTAAGAGGTGCACTTACAGACGAATGTTCAAGCGGCGTAGTTATTATATGCTTACCTACATGACGCATCGTATGAGCTATCCCTCTTATGGCAAGATTATTGCTTTCAGTTGCACCTGAAGTATAGATAATCTCATCCTCGCATATATGAAACAAATCAGCTATGGATTTATTAATTTCATCCTGCATATTTCTTGCCGCATCACCCGCTATATGCTTTGAATTGGCATTTCCGATAAGCTTTCTTTCTGTTTCACAAAATATATCAAGAACACTCTCATCAACAGGAGTATTAGCTGAATAATCAAGATAAATCATCCTATCTGTCTCCTCTGTCAAAATGTGTTATATCCTTTATAACCTCTCCGGCTATAATAAGTCCGACCACAGACGGTACAAAGGCTGTCGAACCCGGTATATCCCGCTTTACTGTGCATTTTCTTGTATCAGGCGGACATATACAGTTTGTACGGCAGCTTATAGACATATCCTCCAAAGGACGTATAGGCTTTTCCTTGGAATATACACATTTAAGCTTATCAATTCCACGCTTTCTGCACTCATATCTCATAACCTTTGCAAGCGGACAAACCGAGGTTTCATATATATCAGCGACCTCAAACATATAAGGATTAACCTTGTTACCGGCACCCATTGAGCATATAATCGGAGTCCCTGCCGTTTTTGCGTTCATTACAAGCTCAAGCTTACCTGTAACCGTATCAATGGCATCAACTATATAGTCATATTCGGTAAAATCAAATTCATCCTTTGTGTCAGGAAGATAAAAGGTTTTGTAAGCCCTGACCTCACATTTTGGATTTATATCCAGAATTCTTTCCTTTGCAACATCCACCTTATACTTACCGACAGTACTTCTTGTGGCAAGAATCTGTCTGTTAATATTGGTCAGACAAACCTTATCGTCATCTATTATGTCAAGCGCACCTACTCCGGAGCGTGCAAGTGCTTCAACGGTATATCCACCTACACCGCCTACTCCAAACACTGCAACTCTTGATTTTTCAAGCTTATCCATAGCTTCCTTGCCAAATATAAGTTCAGTTCTCGAAAATTGATTAAGCATGTTTTTTCACATCTCCTATATTAGTGACAATTCTGTATCCGGCAAATTCTACTCTTCTTTCAAGGCAGCCGCGACATTCGGCTGCTTCCTCTCCGGTACAGATTTTATTTTCGTATAAATCATATTTTTTTCTGGTTTCAACAGGTGAAAGATTGGGCATTACGACATTTGCACCACATTTAAGCCCAAGCTCCCTGCCGTTTGGTGATATGGTACCAAGTGCGGTTGTCGCAGGTATAAGCGCATAAGGAAACATAAGCCTTAAAATCGATACAAACCTTAAAGTCAGTTCCAAAGTACCGTTTTTTTCACTGGCAAAAGGCGTATCCTTATGGTTAATATACGGGCCTATGCCAATCATATCAGGCATAAGCTCCTGTAAGAACCTAAGATCTGCTATAAGGTTTTCGGTTGTCTGGTAGGGAGAACCAACCATAAAGCCCGAACCCACCTGATATCCTATATTCTTTAAATCAAACAGGCACCTTTTTCTATTGTCAAGAGACATACTTTCCGGATGAAGCTTTGCATAATGTTCATTGTCTGCCGTTTCATGTCTAAGTAAAAATCTTTTCGCTCCGGCATCAAAGTATCTTTTATAGCTTTCATAGGATTTTTCACCTATAGATAAGGTTATGGCACAATCAGGATAAAGCATATGTATACCGGAAACTATATCACATATCAAATCATCATTATAATAAGGATCCTCGCCGCCTTGCAGCACGAAGGTTCTATAGTCAAGAGCATATCCGTTTTCACAGCATTTTAAAATATCTTCCCTGCTGAGTCTGTATCTGTCGGAATTATCATTGCTTTTTCTTATACCACAATAATAGCAATCATTTTTACAATAATTCGTAAATTCTATGAGCCCTCTTATATAAACCGAATCACCATAATTCTCACGTCTTACTGTGTCGGCTGCTTTATAAAGCTCCTCATCATAGATATCAGTCTCAAGAAGATATTTTAAATCATTATCGTTTAAATTTTGTTTGTTTGTTAATTCTTCAACAAGGTTTTTCAATGAAATTTCCTCTTTTTATATAAATTCATTTTTATTATATATGAATTATATACATATTACAAATCATATCGGCAATAGCACCTATATAGATTTTTTCTATAATAAAGAAAGCCCACAGAACGAAAAGTCTGTGGGCCAAATGTTATAAATCAGTTCATAAACTTTGAAGATAATATCAAAGCAATAAGCATGAACAGAAAACCAAGAAAAGCTGTGATTTTTCTTAAAATCGCTTCCTTTGATTTACCTTTATTCTTGCTCCAATAAGTTTCGGAACCGCCTCCGCTTATAGAGCTTGTAAGTCCGCCTTCTTTTCCTTCCTGCATCATAACGATGATGGATAACAATATTGAAATTATGATAAATATAATTATTAACGCTGTTTTCAATTGAAAAACCTCCTAAAAAGCTAATTAAATAACACACTTTGCTTATATTATCACAGAAGAAAAAATTTGGCAATACTTTTTTTAATCTTCTTCAACCGGCTCAAGAGGTACATCTGAAGTACAATGTGCACACTTAATAGCCTTGATATCAATATCAGACTTGCAATATGGGCAAACCTTGGTAGTCTTTTCTTCCTCTTCCTTCTTCTTACCGATTGTCATAAGCTTATTCATTGCCTTAAGCATAAGGAATAAAACAAATGCAACAATCAGGAAATTAATAACGGAAGTTATAAAAGCACCCCACTCAATATAAGCGCCTGTGCTGCCAATCTGGGTTCTTCCTCCAACCTCTGCTCCACCGATAGCTGCGATAAGAGGATTAATGAAATCCTCTGTAAATGCAGTGATGATAGCTGCAAATGCACCACCGATGATAACACCGATTGCCATGTCCATTACATTGCCCTTAAGAGCAAACTCTTTGAATTCCTTCAAAAACTTTTTCATGTGTCTTCTCCTTTTTATATTATTTTTTATTACTTTTTACTTTACAATGAGTGACTTTCCTGTCATCTCTGCCGGCTGTGGTAATTCCATAATCTCAAGCAATGTAGGAACTATATCAGCAAGGCATCCACCCTCACGAAGCTTAACATCGCCGTAATTGTATAATATAAACGGAACCTGATTAGTAGTATGGGCAGTATGAGGTGCACCTGTCTCATAATTAATCATCTGTTCTGCGTTACCGTGATCTGCACAGATAAATAATACTCCATCAACTGACTTAACTGCATCAACTGCTGCACCGACACATTTATCAACTGTCTCAACAGCTGATACGGCAGCAGGTATAACTCCTGTATGACCAACCATATCAGGATTAGCGAAATTGATAATTATCACATCATATTCACCTGAAGTGATTGCTGCATTGAGCTTCTCGCTAACCTCAGGAGCGCTCATCTCCGGCTGAAGGTCGTAGGTTGCAACTGCCGGTGACTTAACGAGGATACGGCTCTCACCCTCATTTGGCTCTTCTATACCGCCATTGAAGAAAAATGTAACGTGTGCATATTTTTCTGTCTCTGCAAGTCTAAGCTGCTTTAATCCAAGTGATGCAAGATATTCACCAAATGTATTCTTGATTTCTTCTTTTTTAAATGCAACAAGCTTATTAGGGATAGTCTCATCATAATCCTTAAAGCATACATATGTAAGCGGGAAACGACCATTAGGTCTTGAGAAGCCATCAAAATCATCACAGCAAAAAGCTCTTGTAATCTCCCTTGCTCTGTCCGGTCTGAAGTTAAAGAATATAACCGAATCATTTTCCTTAACAAGCGAAACCGGCTTTCCACCTTCGGTAATTACAGTAGGAAGAACGAACTCGTCAAACACTTCCTTATCGTAAGACGCCTGCATAGCTTCTATTGGATCCTCAGCATGTTCGCCCTCGCCTGTAACAAGTGACTTGTAAGCAAGCTCAACTCTGTCCCATCGGTTATCTCTATCCATTGCATAATAACGTCCTGAAAGTGAGGCTACCTTACCAACGCCGATTTCCTTAGTTTTTGCAATTAATTCCTCAAGGTATCCCTTACCTGATGCAGGAGGTGTATCTCTTCCATCAAAGAAAGGATGAAGATAAACATTTGAAAAACCTTCTTTCTTGCACATTTCAAGTATTGCATATAAATGTGTATTGTGGCTATGTACACCACCATCTGAAAGAAGTCCCCAAAGATGTAAATCTGAATTGTTTTTCTTGCAATTATCTATCGCTGCAAGCAATTCCTCATTCTTAAAAAAATCGCCATCTTCTATTGATTTTGTAATTCTTGTTAAATCCTGATATATAACTCTTCCGGCACCCATATTCATATGTCCTACCTCTGAGTTACCCATCTGTCCGTCAGGAAGTCCTACAAAAAGTCCTGATGCGTTACCTCTTACAAACGGACATTCAGCCATAAGCTTGTCCATAACAGGAGTATCAGCCATAGCAACAGCATTAGCTTCCTTGATATCGCTTATGCCGTATCCGTCAAGTATCATTAATACTACTGGTTTTTTAGTCATTTTATGTATCTCCTTCTTTTTGAAGGTTGCATATATTATTATATCTATCGCAGGCACGCTCTCGCTAAACCTCACACGCAGCTGTACTAAGCTCGAAAAAACCTCGCTAAGTACAGGCGTGTTCACATTACCTGCTTATAGATATAATAATATATGCAACCTGTTATTATTTCAAAAACAATATATATTATATATCAGAAAGGGTTATTTTTTCAAGTGTTATCAGTTAGTTAAATCAAATTATTAGTGAATACGATAAATTAATGTATTATATTTATTTATAGTATTCGCCCAAACTGATTCCATTTATTCCAAGTGGTATTTCATGGTCAAGGCCGATGAATTTTTCACCATCGTTCCATAAGACCTCTTTTACAAATTCATACTTTTCTTCATCCCAGGTAGTAAAGTCATCAAGAACCATTCCGCCTGTATCTCCCGAATTGGCATTAAAGCACCAGAAGGTATGGTTAAGCCGGTTTTCTTTAATCAATTGACGCATATAAGTCATCCAGGTAATATTGGGTTCAGTCATAAAGCCACCCCATTCTCCTATAAGAAGCGGTGCAATATTATCTTCCTTTATGTAAAACCAGTTATCATGCCAGCAATCATCCATAAGGCTGTTAAAGTCATAATCACCTTCAAACCATGGCTGGGCATATACTGTTGGTCCGTAGTCATGCGGTGAATATACCAGCTTGTTTTGATATTTTCCAAGATCAACCGGATTATCTTTTACACCTCGAAGATTCCCACCCCACCAGTTAAAATAATAGTCTTTTTCATCGGTTGATGAAAAGTCGCCGTTTTTCTTTATGTCCGTCGGATATATCTCTATTCCTTCCACAAGTACAAGTACATTAGGATTTTTCTCAAAAACCTTTGCCGCCGCCTGCTCGGCTGTATATTTCCAGTTGTTTTTGTCCTTTGAAGCATCCCATTTTGCCGCACCGTTACCTTCATAAGGTTTACCGTGAGGCTCGTTTTTCAAATCATAAGCTATGATTGTGTCATCATTTTTATATCTGTCTGCCATCCAGGAAAGTGCACTGTAATAATCCTCAACCGAAACACTGTCCGTATACCAAAGATTTACCACATGTCCGCTCGCATTGGTTTCGGCACTGTGTATGTCTATGATAAGTTTAAGTCCGTTGGCACGACACTGACCGATAACATAATCAAATATCTGAAGACTGTCCATCCCGACAAGATAATCATTGGTTGCCTGATTGAAATTTGCGTCCGGATACTCGCCGTGTGACCACTGATTTATAAGCTGGGCTGACATAGGAACTCTTATAACATTAAAACCATGATTTGCTATTTCCTGTACGGATTGATTCAAATCACTTGCCCATAAACCGTCAAATGTATTGGTTCCGGTATTATACCCAAACCAGTTTATACCTGTAAGCCAGACCTCGTTTCCATCCTTATCAAGAATTTTGCTGCCATCCGTATAAAGCCAGTCATCGGTTGTGGGTTCAGGAACATCCATTGAACCGTAATCCACATCACGTTCTACATAGACATCGCTGGATGCGCTATTTGTGCCGTCTTGGTTATTTGAATTATCTGAATCAGAATTATTGTCAGACGAATCAGAATTATCTTTTCCATCTGTGTCGGCATTATCCGAACTATCAGATTTAACTTCATCATTAATAGTATTTTCACTTTGCTTATTGTTACCATCAGCCTTATTATTTCTTTTTTTCTGTATAGACATACCAAATAATGTGCCAAGTAAAAACGTTACGACAAAAGCTTGAATTATGATTATAATAACTAATTTTTTGTTCATTATTAAATCCTTTCTTTTATGAAGTATCTTTTCGATAAACATATTATAATGCCTATCGTTTCAAGTGTCTGAAACTTCATTACCGACTGACTGTTGCTTATTAAATAGCTTTCTGAGCTGCCAAAGTCCGGAAATTAAAAAAGGAGAAGTCATACCAATAGCCACTAGTGCAAAAACAATATTCATATCACTTGTGCTATCTACATGATACAATTCATTGATATCACTTGCAAAACATATCCATATAGATGAAACAAAATCCAATAGTCCGTGGAGAATGACTCCCGGAAGTAGATTATCTGAACGATAATATATTACTGCAAGCAATACTCCGATATTCGTGGCATAAATCACTTGTGTTACTGTTGATACAATAAGTGTTGGATATATTATTAGATTTACAATATGTACTACACCAAATACAAGAGCTGATGCAAATACAGATTTATATATTCCTTTCTTATCCTCACCAAAGCTTTCTCTGAACACTCCGAATATCATACCCCTATACATAACTTCTTCAACAATTCCGATAGATAAATTTGTAAAAATGGTGAGCACTACATAAGGAAATGCTTCAGAAAAGCCAGTTTCAGGCTTATGGTAAGCTATGATCAGATTCACTACAATGGCGATACACATTACTAACCCATACCAAAATATACCTCTAACAAGATTTTTCTTACCGAAACCTACTTTAATTTTTAGGATCTTGATAGTTAGCAGCAGAAAAACAACAATCCCAAAAATATTGTGTACCAGAGTTACTATACTGTCAGCCAAATAATCCTTGCCCCACTCCACCTTAATTAATAATCTGTCAACAATATTCCAAAACAGGATATTAACTGCAATTAATATTATTGCTACAACAACTTTAACATTTTTATTATTCATTTTTTGCTCCTACGTTTATCTTTTCATATAGAGTTTGCTTAATATGAAACTCCTCACACAGATTATCTATCTCTTTTTTAATCTCCTGCTTCTTTTCGGCAGGTAATTCATTCTTTCTCTTAACTGCCCTAATCAGCAGGTTCTTGGGAGAACTGTCATAGTCTACAAATTCAAGAATCTGCGACTTATAACCACAGTATTCAAGGACATTTGAACGGATTGTATCGGTCATAAGAGCCGATATACGCTCCTTAATAATTCCATGTTTGGTTAGAATTGAAAGATCATCCGTCGCTATCATGGAATTAACCTCTTTCTGACAGCAAGGCACAGACATTATAATTCCCACATTCCAATTGATTGCATTATATAAGGCATAATCCGTCGCCGTATCACAGGTATGAAGTGTAACAATCATATCAACTTTATAATCGGGAGAATATCCATTTATATCTCCAAGCTCAAAATGAAGATTATCATAGTTATATTTCTTAGCTGTTTCATTACATTTTTCTATAACATCATCTTTCAAGTCAAGTCCGGTCATATGAACATTATAACCCTTTATCTCAACCAGATAATAATATAGAATGAAAGTAAGATACGACTTGCCACAACCAAAATCGACTATATGCATATCCTTGCTTGGATAATCCTTAACCACATCCTCTACAAGCTCAAGAAATCGATTAATCTGCCTGTATTTTCCATACATTGACTTAACTATTTTACCTTCCTTTGTGAAGATACCCAAATCAACTAACGGTGGAATAACCGTGCCTTCAGGAAGAAGATATTTTTTCTTGCGGTTGTGGGATAATGAAGCTTCGTCCTTATGTATTATTGAATTATTATCATAAGTTATTTTATTTATATTGTCATTATTTTTATCAGAAATGTCATAATTTGAATTTACTGATTTATTACTATACTCATTGTTTGAATTAGAAATTTTTGTCTTACTCTCACCACCTTTAGCTCTATGAAAATTGGATAACAGTTTCCCTTTCTTTGAACATTTAAAATCATATTCCCCGTCCTCACAGAACACATTAATCTGCCTGTAATTATCAGGAAACAGTTCTTTAACAACACTCTTAAGCCTGTCTGCATCAACATTCTCATGAAAAGCCTGCTTGTCCGTAAAACGTTCTATCTGATAAGCATCCTTTCCTTTGATATGAGTCTTTGAAACAACCGTTTTTCTGTATTTATATGTTTTATCAGCCTGACTGCTGAATACTATTTTATTTGGTTTCTTTGACAATACATCAAAGATCTGCTCGTAATCCATAAAAACTCCTAAATATATTTATATTAAATCTGTTTTAGTATAGCACACTATATATTATTTTTACAATTAATTAAAAAACAGATGAATAAATCATATCAAAATGTTATAATTTCAATAGTTTTTAATATTTTTAGAATATTAAATGCATATTTCCATTTTGAATACTTTTTAAGGAGAAAAATAAAATGAAAAAGAAATATAAAATCTTATTTGCAGTGCTTGGTCTACTGCTGGTTTTAAGCATCGGTTTTATAATATATGTTGCATTCTTCGGAGGATACAGCTTATTTTATATGTCCTACCAACAGTCACCCAATGAAATATACATTATGGAGAGCGGCATTTTATATAATCAGTTAGAGTTTAAAGAAGGAAATGATTATGAAATAATCTATGATTTTGACAACGCAGAATATAAGGAACTCCTTGAAAAGTATGATTTAGCTAATATTGCTAAAGACGGAAGCGAATTTGAGAAGGCAAAGAATCTTATGAACGAATTTGCCCCAAGATTAAAGCATAAAAGTGATTATGATAATCACGTTGATATGAACGCCTTAAGCCTGCTTGAATACAGCCTTGACAATAAAAAGCATGGAATAAACTGCCGTAACAAGGCCCAGATACTCAATGAAATGTGCCTTGCACTCGGTATATATTCAAGAAAGGTCTGGATAATGCCCAATTCCAAATATGATGGCGATTGCCATGTTGTAAATGAGGTTTGGGATTCCACCTATAATAAGTGGATTATGCTTGATATAACCAACAATATGTACTGGGTTGATGAAAACGGTAATCCTCTATCCATACTTGAGATAAGGACTAAAATTGCAAATCAGGAATTCTGTACACCTGTTGACGCAGAGGACAACTTAAAGGATTTAGACAAATCACTAAACGATAATTTTGATAACTTCTTATATATAGCTAAGAATCTTGTTTATATGGAATATATGGGAAAATATACTAAAAATGAAGACGATACATTTTATCTTCTCTTTCCTGAAAACCTTGATACAAGCTTTGAATATATAATATCAGAGAAAGCTATAGAGGCATCACCGAAATAGATTCTATAAAAATACTAGCTGTTGTAATAAATAATCCCTTTTGAGCTTGTTTACCAGTAAGCGCATCAACAAATTTTTGAATTTCCGGTCTTCCAACAGTTTGATTTAAAGCCCATTGTTTTGCTTGAATATAAATATTATTAAAACCAAGCTTATCCTCTTTTATTGTACCACAACAATCATCCAATAAAAATACGATAATTCATTTTTAAAATAAATCTTGACAATAAAAATTACATACATTACACTAATATCAGAAAGTGAGATTAGTAAAATGAAAGAAATTATAAAAATACTAACTGACCCCGCATCTAACCGGCTTATACAATTAATAAGAACAAAAGGCAAAATGACAATTGCCGATATTCTTTCGGAAGCACCGGATGTACCCAGAGCTACGGTCTACAGAAAAATCGAAAAAATGCTAAACGAAGATGTCATTGAAATAATTGACAGCCATAAGGTTCGCGGACAGATTGAAAATGTATATGCAATTAAAAACATATATCTTTCTCCACCAAAAGACAACGCTGACGGTATGGAAATCATGAAGCTTACACTTATGCAGCTTTTTGGTCTTTGCGACAATTATTTCAAAAGCGACGATGCCGATGTTGAAAGAGATAAGCTTTTCGTTCTAAACTATGCTATTTCCCTTTCGGATAATGATTTTGCCGACATGCTTGCAGAAATGTTTTCGATTCTTGAAAAATATCAAAACAAAGAAGTAACGACGGATTCAAAGCTTAGAAATATGTATCTTATGTCAATGCCTAAAGGAGAAAAATAAAAATGAGTAAAAAAAGTGAAATACTTAACTGCTACAAAGAAAATGGAATATGTCTATATGAATATCCTGAAATCAATGGTATTAAACAGTATATCCAGATAAGAGGATCAGATAAAAAAGCTCCTCTCCTGCTGTTTTTACATGGTGGACCCGGCGGCTCAATGGCAGGTCTCTGTCACGTTATGCAAAACGAATGGGAAAAGAAATTTACGGTTGTAAACTGGGACCAGAGGAATACATGTAAAACACTTCTTGCCAACAAATCAAAGGTTTCTGAAATTGCCAAGACAGGAGCTCTTTCCGATTATATAAATGATATAGATGCAATAATAAAGTATTTACATACTGTTTACACCTTTGAAAAGATAATACTTGTCGGATTTTCATGGGGAAGTGTAATCGGCTGCGAATATGCAAAAAAGCATCCCGAAAATGTATCGCATTACATTGGTATCGGTCAAAATGTAAATTATATAAAAGGTCTTGAATACTCCTGCGATTGGCTTAAAAAAGAAGCTGAGTCCGGTTCGTCAGATACGCAGATAATTGATACATTACTAAAGCAAATATCAAAAAAGCCCGAAATGAATGCAGAGTTAATGAAGTCCATACAAAGCTTATCTTTTATCGGCTCAAAATATATAGCCAAAAATGCACGTCCTTTTCCCGTAAAGGAGCTTTTAAAGTCTCCGTTCCTTAAATTTAAAGAAAAAAAGGCAATGCTTAAATCTGATTTTAATTTATTGGTGGGTACATATAAAACTCTTATAAATTATGATTTTACCGATAATTTAAAATTTGAAGTACCTGTTTTATTTGTAAACGGCGATGAAGATTTTGCATGCCCTGTTGAACTTCTTAAACAATGCTTTGAGGATATAAAAGCACCTGAAAAGAAAATGGTAACTATTCCATCGGCAACTCATCTTTGCTTCTACGACAAACCGGATGAATTTTTCAGGATATTATCTGATTTTGTCAGCTAAACAAATATAATAAACATATTATATAAAGCATTTAATTATAAAAGGCGTATGGAAAAATCCATACGCCTTATCTATTCTTTAGGAATAAAAAATGTAAATCTTAGTAATTAACAATCTTACCGAAATCAGCCTTAAGTGAAGCACCGCCTACAAGACCGCCATCGATATCAGGCTGTGCAAATAACTCTGAAGCATTACCTGCATTTACAGATCCGCCGTACTGAATACGAACTGCCTCAGCCGTTGCCGCATCATATATCTCTGCGATGCACTCTCTGATACCCTTACATACTTCTTCAGCCTGCTCTGTTGTAGCAGTCTTACCTGTTCCGATTGCCCAGATAGGCTCGTAAGCTATAACAAGCTCTTTAACCTGATCAGCTGTGATATCCTTTAAGTCTGACTTAATCTGAAGTCTGATCCAGTCCATAGTAACACCCATTTCTCTTTGCTCTAAGCTCTCGCCACAGCAAAGGATAGGTGTAAGACCTGCCTCAAATGCCTTCTTAACCTTCTTGTTAAGAAGCTCGTCATCCTCCTTGAAATAATCACGTCTCTCTGAATGTCCGATAATAACATACTTAACACCTGCATCTACAAGCATCTCTGCTGATGTTTCACCGGTATAAGCACCCTTATCCTCAAAATACATATTTTCTGCGCCAACCTGTACATTTGAACCCTTAACAGCCTCAACAACAGGTACAATATCTACAGCAGGAACACAGTATACTACATCTACTGCATCATTCTTTACAAGTGGCTCAAGCTCCTTAACAAGAGCTACAGCCTGACTTGGAGTCATATTCATCTTCCAGTTTCCTGCGATAATCTTTTTTCTTGCCATTTCTTCTTTATCCTTTCTGAAATTTAAATACATTAATTGTACGGTGTATCAGCACCATACTTAAACATGATATAGCAATTTTAGCGTTTCAATTGTGCGTTTATATATGCTTAAAACATTTTGCCCGATTTGCGTTAAATCAGAAATGAGAATTCGCATAGATGTGCTCAGAAATCGAGCTGTTTGAGCGAAGCGAGTTCTCGATTTCGTGCACATATAAAGAATTCGAATTTACTGATTTAGCAAATTGATGGCAAGTTTTAAGTATATATAAACGCACAAAGAAATGCTAAAATTGTTAAAAATTACTTGTCGTTAGCTGCTGCTACACCCGGAAGCTCCTTACCCTCAAGAAACTCAAGTGAAGCACCGCCACCGGTTGAAATGTGGCTCATCTTATCACCAAATCCAAGCTGGTTTACTGCTGCAGCTGAATCACCACCACCGATAATTGTTGTAGCGTCAGTCTCAGCAAGAGCTGCTGCAACTGCCTTAGTACCTACAGCAAGAGTTGGGTTCTCGAATACACCCATAGGTCCGTTCCAAACAACGGTCTTAGCTGTCTTAACAGCCTCTGAATAAAGCTCGATAGTCTTAGGTCCGATATCGCAAGCTTCCTTGTCAGCTGACATCTTATCTGCATCAAATACCTCTGTCTCAACAGGAGCATCGATTGGATCAGGGAAGTTATCAATCATAACGGAATCAACAGGAAGTAATAACTTCTTGCCAAGCTTCTCTGCCTTCTCCATCATTTCCTTACAGTAATCAATCTTAGTCTCGTCAACAAGTGACTTACCGATTTCATATCCCTTAGCCTTAAGGAATGTATAAGCCATACCACCACCGATGATTAATGTATCACACTTCTCAAGAAGGTTTGAGATAACATTGAGCTTATCAGCAACCTTAGCACCACCAAGGATAGCTACGAAAGGTCTTACAGGATTCTCTACTGCATTACCAAGGAAATCGATTTCCTTCTGCATTAAGTAACCAACAACTGCAGTATCAACAAGGCTTGCAACACCAACATTTGAGCAGTGAGCTCTGTGAGCAGTACCAAATGCATCATTTACAAATACATCACAGATACTTGCAAGATCCTTTGAAAATGCTTCACCGTTCTTAGTCTCTTCAGCTCTGAAACGGGTATTCTCAAGAAGAATAACATCTCCGTCTTTCATAGCCTCTACAGCAGCCTTAGCATTAGGTCCTACAACCTCAGGGTCTGCAGCAAACTTAACTTCCTGTCCGAGAAGCTCTGAAAGTCTCTTTGCAACAGGTGCAAGAGTCTTCGTCTGCTTGTCCTCTTCTGTCTTAACCTTTCCAAGATGTGAGCAAAGGATAACCTTTCCACCATCTGCAATTAACTTTTTGATAGTTGGAAGTGCAGCTACGAGACGATTCTCGTCAGTTATCTGGCCTTCCTTGAGCGGTACATTGAAATCGCATCTGCAAAGTACACGAAGTCCCTTTACATTGATATCATCTACTGACTTTTTGTTTAATGACATTTTAAATTGTCCTCCTCATGTATTATTAATTTTTTAATCTTTATATAAGCTAATTAAGAAAATCTTTGACTTTCAAATTCACTTATAAAGAATTAAAGGTCCGGTCCTTATAGACCGGACCCTTAGGCCTAGCTTTTCTAATAGCAATAATTATGCAAGCTCTGCGAAGTACTTGATAGTTCTAACCATCTGGCTAGTGTATGAATTCTCGTTATCATACCATGAAACAACCTGAACCTCGTAAAGGTCATCTGCAATCTGAGCTACCATAGTCTGAGTTGCATCAAATAATGAACCATATCTCATACCGATTACATCTGAAGATACGATCTGATCCTCATTGTAACCATATGACTCTGATGCAGCAGCCTTCATAGCAGCGTTGATGCCTTCCTTAGTTACGTTAGCACCCTTAACAACTGCAGTTAAGATTGTAGTTGAACCGGTTGGTACAGGAACTCTCTGTGCAGAACCGATTAACTTACCATTTAACTCTGGGATAACTAAACCGATTGCCTTTGCAGCACCGGTTGAGTTAGGAACGATATTTACAGCTGCAGCACGTGCTCTTCTTAAATCGCCCTTTCTGTGTGGTCCATCAAGTACCATCTGGTCACCGGTGTAAGCATGGATAGTTGACATGATACCTGACTGGATTGGAGCGTAATCATTAAGTGCCTTAGCCATTGGAGCTAAGCAGTTAGTTGTACAAGAAGCTGCTGAGATGATTGTATCATCCTTAGTTAATGTATTCTCGTTTACGCTGTAAACGATTGTAGGAAGATCATTACCAGCCGGAGCTGAAATAACAACCTTTTTAGCACCTGCATCGATATGAGCCTGTGACTTAGCCTTTGATACATAGAAACCTGTACACTCAAGTACTACGTCTACGTCAAGCTCACCCCAAGGAAGCTTGCTGGCGTCTGCCTCAGCATAAATCTTTAAAGTCTTGCCACATACTGTGATTGTACCTGCCTCATCATCAGCTGAAACCTGATCAGCATACTGATACTTACCCTGTGATGAATCGTACTTTAATAAGTGTGCAAGCATTGAAGGCTTTGTTAAATCGTTGATTGCTACAACTTCATAACCTTCAGCATCAAACATCTGTCTGAATGCAAGACGACCGATACGTCCAAAACCATTAATTGCTACTTTTACTGCCATTTTTTATTCCTCCTAAGTTTTGAATAATAATGTTTATTAATACTGCTAGGCGCGCAGTAAATAATCTTGTGAAAAATCACAAACTAATAATACCTTTTTTTTACATATAATTCAAGTGTAAAATTGGTAAATTGTTCTTTTTTTTACGACAAATATTTTTAAAACATCCTTTTAACAAAACAAAAGCCTCAAACATATGTTCAAAGCTTTCATTTTTATACATTATATAATCTTATTAAATGTCGCTTCCTGTCTTTTAAATGTACAGTAATACTTAAATCCCATATCAAGCAGCATATCTCTTGCTATATCAAAGCCATATCCCACGTGTTTAGCATCATGAGAATCACTTCCCACAGTGATTATCTCCCCGCCAAGTTCTTTATATATCTTAAGAATATCCTTATGCGGATGTATAAAACCAAGACCTTTATATAAGCCTGCGGTATTAAGCTCTATACCCTTGCCGCGCTCGATAATAGTTTTAAGTATCTCATAAAATACATCATAATAATCCTTGATATCGAAATACTTTGCCTTATTCGATCCACACCTTAATATATAATCAAGATGTCCATACACGTTATAACCGTCATATTCCTTTACATTTTCAAGAATCGTCTCAAAATATCTTAGATACCCTTCCTTTTCCGTCTTATCAGAAAAATATTCCGGATAATAAGGATCAAGCATATCCACCACATGAATACTTGAAATGAAAAAATCATAATCAGGATGCTCATCGACAAAGGCCTGACACTTATCCCTTGATTCATGCATAAGACCAAGCTCAACGCCTATTCTTAAGTCAAAATCCGGAGCAAGCTTATCCCTTAATTCACTCATATATTTATAATAAGCCTCATGATTCAGTTGAAAATCCATCTCCGGCTCATCTTCTCTGACAGGGAAATCTATGTCATAGTGGTCTGTTATGCATATTGAGCTTAATCCATTTTCTTTTGCATTTTTTATATTATCCATCATATCTGCACCTGAGTCAGATGAAAATGATGAATGCAGGTGATAATCCGGAAAAATCATACCGAACCTCCGTTACTAATCCTTCATAGTATTATTTTGTATCATTTGCTTATGCAGTACTTTCTTTTATGGTAATTAATATACAGTTTTTAAACTGCTGTTCTTTATATAGTCTTCGTATGCCGGTGACATGCTTCTTAGCTTATTTACAACAGCCTTGACATTATCAACAACATAGTCTACATCTTCCTTTGTATTTTCGTAACCAAGCGTTAATCTAAGTGATCCCTTTGCGACATCTTTAGGTAGTCCAAGTGCCATAAGCACATGCGAGGGATCAAGCGAGCCCGATGTACAGGCAGAACCGCTCGAAGCACATATTCCTTCCATGTCAAGCATGATAAGAATTGACTCTCCTTCAGTAAATTGGAAGCAAAAATTCGCATTGTTGGGAAGTCTTTTAGTCCTGTGTCCGTTCAATCTGACATAAGGAATTTCCATAAGAATTCTATCTATAAGATAATCTCTCAAGGATGTCTCACGATTAATTCTTTCTTCCAAGGTTGAATTTGCAATCTCACATGCTTTACCAAGTCCGGCAATTCCAGGTACATTTTCCGTGCCTGCTCTTTTGCCGCGTTCCTGCTGTCCGCCATGGATGAGATTGTCAAGCTTTATACCCTTTCTCACATATAAAAAGCCTGTGCCTTTTGGGCCATTAAGCTTGTGACCGCTGGCACTTAGCATATCAATATAAAGCTCATTTACATCGATAGGAAGCTGTCCGTATGCCTGAACCGCATCTGTATGAAATGCGATATTATTAGCCCTTGCTATCTCACCTATTTCCTTTATAGGCTGAAGTGTTCCGATTTCATTGTTTGCAAACATTACTGATATAAGAATGGTATCGGGCCGAATAGCCTTCTTTAAATCCTCTAATCTGATAATTCCGTTTTCATCAACGCCAAGATAAGTTATCTCAAATCCATTATCCGACAAAAATTCCGCAGTATGAAGAATGGCATGGTGTTCAATTTTGGTTGTTATAATATGTCTGCCCTTGTCCTTATGTGAAAGCGCATATCCCTTTAAAGCCCAATTATCCGATTCAGAACCTCCGGCAGTAAAATATATCTCACTATAATCTGCATTAAGTGTCTTAGCAATTGTTCTTCTCGCATTGCTGACTACTTCCCTGTTATCGGAAGCAAATTTGTAAACACTCGAGGGATTGCCAAATTTATCGGTAAAATACGGAATCATAACCTCTGCAACGTCAGGGTGAACCGCTGTAGTTGCCGCATGATCCATATATACAAACCTCTTATCCTCCATATCATTTTCCTCAGTCAAAATCATAAACTTAATCTTATAACTATCATATGCAGAAAACATTATTTAGACAATGCTTCTTTAAGCGTTCTCCAGCCGAGGACCGCACATTTGACACGAGCAGGCATATGAGAGATATCCTGAAGTGCCGAAGCTTCCTCGAGACTTTCTATCTCTTCCTCACTTGCTTCACCCTTTATCATTTTTACAAAAGTGTCCGCAAGTGCAATGGCTTCATCTTTCTTTTTTCCGATTACCATGCCAAGCATAATGTCTGCAGAGGCCTGAGATATAGCACATCCATCTCCTATAAATGCTCCGTCAGCTATGATGTCTCCATCCATCTTAAGCTTAAGCCAGACATCATCACCACAGCTTGGATTTACACCTTCAAGCACAACATCCGCATCCTCAAGATCAAATTTGAATTCAGGATGTATGTTATGCTCCGTCAGTATTTCATTGTAAAAGCTTCTATTTTCCATATCCCATACGCTCCCTGATAGTTGCTATGCTCTCTAAAAATCTATCTATTTCGTCTTCTGTATTATAAAACATAAGACTTGCTCTTGCAGTTGAATTTACTCCAAGGTATTGTAAAAGCGGTTGTGCGCAGTGATGTCCTGCACGAATTGCTATACTGTCTGCTATAAGCACCTCACTTACATCATGCGGATGTACGTCGTCAACCTTAAATGTAAGAATTCCGGTATGATTTTCGGCCTTATCGGAACCATAGACTGTTATATGAGGTATCTTAACAAGTCCGTCCAAAGCACGTTTTGTAAGCATAAGCTCACGCCCCTGCATATATTCATAACCGATTCTTTTCATAAATGTTATAGCCGCATCAAGACCTGCTGCACCTGCTGCATTTACGGTTCCTGCTTCAAACTTGTGAGGAAGCTCGGCATATACCGCATCATAACGTGAAACAGAATCTATCATTTCTCCTCCGGTTAAAAAAGGAGGCATCTTATCAAGCAGATCTTCCTTTCCGTAAAGAACGCCTATTCCCATAGGACCAAACATCTTATGTCCCGAAAATGCAAAGAAATCAACATCCATATCCTTAACATCTATCTTCATATGAGGTGTTGACTGGGCACCGTCCACCACGATAACCGCACCCTTTTCATGTGCAAGTTTTGCTATCTCCTTAACAGGATTTTCATATCCAAGAACATTTGAAACATGCGTTATGGCAACTATCTTTGTTTTCTCGGTTATGAGTTCTTTTACCTTTTCAAGATCAACACTTCCGTCGCTTTCACACTCTATAAACTTAAGTGTTGCACCCTTTTTTCTTGTTACCATCTGCCATGGAAGGAGGTTACTGTGATGTTCCATTATGGATACAAGCACCTCATCACCTTCATTTACATTGGTAAGTCCGTAGCTGTAAGCTACAAGATTAATACTTTCAGAGGTATTTCTTGTAAATATAATCTCTGAAGCAGACGATGCATTTATAAAATCTCGTACACTTTTTCTGGCATTTTCATATATATCCGTTGCCTCAACACTTAACGGATATGAGCCTCGAAGCGGATTGGCATTGTGCTTTTCATAAAGCTCCATCTCCGCATCTATAACACACTTTGGTCTGTGGGACGTAGCTGCATTATCAAGATACGCAAACGGAAGAACCTCACCGGATTTCATATTTTCAAATATCGGAAATTCTTTTCTAATCTCATTTATATCAGGCATCATAATGTACCTCCTGTAAATTCATTTTATTATATCAAAAATATCAGCTGCATATATCAGGTGATATCATTCCTCGCCAAGCACATCCTGCAGTGTATTTTCTATGATATCATTTACCTTTTCATTATCGATTAAACCGGTCAATCTCTCTACGGAAGCTCTTGCCATAATATTTTCGGCTTTTTCTTTATCTATGCCTCTTGACTCAAAATAAAACAATGTCTCTTCATCAAGCTCACCGATGGACGCTCCGTGTGTACCGGATACATTTTCCTCCGAACACAGTATAACCGGAACGGTTTTGTTGACAACCTCCTCACCCAGCATAAGGACGGTTTCTGTTTCAGCACCGACAGAATCGGAAGAACCGGTCTTAAAATCGATTGTTCCTCTGAAAACCTTATGAGCATTTTCCTTCAATGCCCCGTTTGCCCTGATATCACAATTGGTCTTTTTACCTATATGATTTACAACTATATTGTAATCAAAATTATCATATCCCTGGGCAAGATATCCCATATTATATGTGAAATCAGACTTATCTCCGACAAGATCAACCTTGACACCGGAGTAAATCTCTCCCATCTTCGACTTATCCGCCTCATTGCCTTTACCGGCAAACATATGAACAAGCTCAAACTTTGCGGCTTCCTCACAGGATGTATTAATATCACTGTAAATTGTGTTTTCATCCACCTTACAAAGCTCTATAAGCTTTACCTTTGCATTTTTGCCAACCTTAATGTCATAATAAACTTTTATATTATTGATTGTATTAAGATTTACAATCACACAAACCTCGCTGTCATCGGCTGCATTTATTGTGAATTTTTTATTATTGTACAATGTAGCCACATCTTTGAAGCTAAAAATTACATCAGGATATTTTCGTCCTGCTTCAGCGGTTATAATATTTTCTCCAAGTGATGTCTCATCAGAATTATTCCATGAAAGCTCCGATGAATTTACCCCAAGCCAGTACCAGGTCTTGGCAGGCATGGCATTTATATTCAATACATCCTTGGCATCGGCATTTTTTTTGCCTTTTATTATATTTCTATCTGTATTAGTCATCTATATTACCTCCATGCTTCCTAACCTATGCTGCCCTTCATCTCAAGTCTTATCAGATTGTTCATCTCAACAGCATACTCAAGAGGAAGCTCCTTGGATACATTGTCAGCAAAACCGCTTACAATAAGTGCTCTTGCATCCTCCTCACTCATGCCGCGGCTCATAAGATAAAATACTGCATCATCACTTATGCTTCCTATCTTTGCCTCATGTCCTATATTGGCATCCTTGGTCCTTATATCCATTGCCGGAATTGTATCCGAACGCGAATCCGAATCAAGCATAAGTGACTCACAGGATACAGCCGACTTGGCACCCGTTGCGCTCTTTTGTACGACAACACTGCTTCTAAAGGTACTGATTCCGCCACTCTTGCTTATGGAACGGGTATTCATGTAAGAGCTTGTATTTTTGCCTATATGAACCACCTTTGCTCCTGTATCAAGATTCTGTCCGTTTCCTGCAAATGTAACGCCTGTAAATTCCATTCTTGAATTATCGCCTTTTAAAACGCTCATAGGATAAAGGTATCCGACATGTGAACCAAATGAACCTGAAACCCATTCTACAGCGCCGCCTTCCTCAACGACAGCTCTCTTTGTATTGAGGTTGTACATATTCTTTGACCAGTTTTCTATGGTTGAATACCTTAATTTTGCATTTTTCTTAACATATAATTCAACGCAGCCTGCATGCAGATTTGCAACATTATATTTCGGTGCCGAGCATCCCTCTATAAAGTGGAGATTTGCTCCTTCATCAACGATTATAAGTGTATGTTCAAACTGTCCGGCGCCCTTGGCATTTAATCTGAAATACGACTGAAGTGGTATGGATACATCAGTATTTTTCGGAACATAAACAAATGAA